>NZ_JBAHWD010000016.1:0-180548 GCF_037044575.1 Nonomuraea sp. LPB2021202275-12-8
CTCGTCCGGCCCGGCGCTGACATGAGCTCTAGTTCTATCCGAGGGTTGCTTACATGAACTGGTCAGACCTTTGGGCCGAACAGTGCGCTGGCTGCGGTGATGACGGGTTGGACGGCGTTGAGGATAAGGGTGCGTTGGGCGGGGGTGTGCTGGTTGGAGTAGGTGGCGGTTGTCTGGTAGGAGGCGTGGCCGGCGATGAGTTGCATGATGCCGGGGGCGACGCCGCCGTCGCGGAGCATGGTGATCATGGTGTGGCGGAGGGCGTGTGGGGTGATGTGCTTGGCCAGGCCGCGTTCGCGGGCGAGGCTGAGTGCTGGTTGGAGGGTGCGGTTGCGCTGGTTGTTGTAGTTCATGTAGCTGCCGGTACGGCTCTGGAAGAGCGGCTGGTCGGTGTGGCTTCCTTCTGCGTGCCGGGTCAGCAGGGCTGCGAGGGTCGGGCTGATAGGGACGATGCGCTGTTTCTTGCCCTTGGGGTAGGGCTTGATCTGCCATCGGCGGCGGCCGGTGGTCTCATCGAGCAGGTACGCGTAGGTCTGGACGATGTGGAGCTGGCGCCCTGCGGGGTCGAGATGGGTGACGTTGAGGCCGGCCGTTTCGCCCCAGCGGAGGCCCGTGGCCATTTCGGTGATGATGAACAGGGCGGTGTCGGGGTCGATGTCGTGGACGGCTGTGAGGTAGAGGGCGACTTCGGGACCGTAGAGGACGGCTCGGGCGGTGATCGGTGTGGTCGGCAGGTGGAAGCCGGTGCAGGGGGAGGAGGTGAGGAGCGGAGGTTCGCCGTCTTCGCCTTGGTGGAGGGCTGTTTGGAAGACGGGTTTGATCGCTCCCCGGTACACCTTCGCCACTGTGGCGGCCGATAGCGTGCCCGCGTCCGGCGGTGCAGGTTGGGGTGAGTCTGCATCTCGCCACTGTCGCAGCACGTCCGGGGAGAGGCGGCCGGTCTTCTTCGCGGAGATGCTGTTGGCGTGTGCCCATCGTCGTGCGGCTTGTTCGTCGGACAGTGCGGCGCGGGGTTGGTGCTGGTTGCCGGCGGAGGGTTTGGTGAGCATCCATTCGACCCATTCGCGCAGTACGCGGCGGGTGACCTGGTCGAGTGGCAGGTGTCCGAAGCGGGGGAAGATGTGGCGTTCGGCTTCGGCGAGGTAGGTGGCGCGTTGGGTGGGGGAGGCGCCGAGGCGGGTGGCGTAGTTGTGGCGGGCGTAGTGTTCGAAGCTCGGCATCTCAGGGTCGTGCCTGGGGTCGTAGTTCGGGTCTTCGATGCCGTGGCAGCCCTTGGGGTAGCCGTGCGGCCTGTTCTCGCCGCTGAGCGTGACCAGCGCGGCGAAGTCATTGGCCATCTGGCGGTCGTAGCAGGTCTCGAAGTCTTCCTTGCTGTTCCTGCCGCCGCCGATGCGCCATTTGACCAGCCAAGACTTCGCGCCGTTCTTCGCCGTGCGTTCTATGACTCTCGCCACCTGTGCCCCCCGTTGACGTGCTGGTGGCATGGTGACGGACGCTGGGGCTGCTAGGCGGCGGGGACGCGCGAAGATGATCAAACGCCGACTGCCGCATGGCGAGATGCGGGAACATCGGGGGAACATGATCTTGAGGTGATCAGTAGCGACCCACGAGTATCGTCCGCAACAGGCCCTTGACCTGCGGTGATGTCGGTAGGGCGGGTGGGACTTGAACCCACGACCCACGGATTATGAGTCCGATGCTCTGACCGGCTGAGCTACCGCCCCTGGATTCAGTTGTACGGCGGCGTAGCGACCGATCGTGCGGTGCCCCACGCACGGACAAGGCTAGAGCATGGAGGCCGGTCGTGGTCCCGGGCTGGCGGGGTCACGACCGCTGGTTGTCGCGGCTGCCTCGGACATCATTCCATGCCCGACGCGGTTAATGGAGTCCATGACGATCACATTCGCCGAGAACGTCGCGATGGCGGGCTCTAGCCAAGGAAACGACTGGCGATCGGGGGCGAGGCTGGCCAATTCGGTCCTGGAGCAGGGCGCGGGCGCCACGGCGATGATCGGTGCGGGTGCGGGTGCGGGTGCGGGTGCGGGTGCGGGTGAAGGCGAGGGCGAGGGTGAAGGCGAGGGCGAGGGTGAAGGGAAGGGAGAAGGGAGGGCGAGGTCGACTTCACCACCCGCCATGGCGGGTGTCCGCTCGGGGCGCGCGGTACTGCTGGCCCGGACTCCTGGCCGGCGGTGAGGGGGGACGCCTCCGGCCGGAACGGCTGTGCCCGTTCGGTCCGGAAATAGTGTGATTTGAGATCGGGCGCCGCGATGGATCGGTAGCGTCGGGGCATGCCGGTGAGACTGATCTACGAGACGCACGCGACCACCGTGGACAACGAGACGGGCATCGCCACCGGCCGGTTGCCCGGCGAGCTGTCCAAGGCCGGGCGCGAGCAGGCCGCGGAGTTGGGGGAGCGGCGGCGGGGCGTGGACGTGGTCTACGCCTCCGACCTGCGGCGCGCCGTACAGACGGCGGAGATCGCGTTCGGCGGGACGCGCGAGATCCTCCTCGACGCGCGGCTGCGCGAGTGCGACTACGGGATCTACAACGGGCGGCCGGTCAGCGAGGTCGGCGCGTTGCGGAGCAGGCATGTCGACACGCCGTGGCCGGGCGGCCAGAGCTACCGGCAGGTGGTGGCGGAGACGGCGGCCTTCCTGGAGGACGTCTCCAAGCTGTGGCAGGGGCGCACGGTGCTGATCATCGCGCATCGGGCGAACCGGCTGGCGCTGCGGAACCTGTTCGACGGGGTTCCGCTGGAGGAACTGGTCGACGCCCCGTTGGACTGGCGGCCGGGCTGGGAGTACACCCTGGCGTGAGAGGGGCCGGGAGTGCCCAGGCTCTCCCGGCCCCGGTTCAGGCGGTCACGGACGGTTCAGGCCGAGGGTGTACGACCCGGAGCCGCTGTAGGCGTGCACCCGGTAGCGGTAGTAGCCCGCGGTGCCGCTGTAGCTGACGGTCTCGTCCGCGTTCGGGGTGATGCCCTGGGCCACGGTCGCCCAGGAGGAGCCGTTCCACTTCTGCAGGTAGAGGTCGAAGTCGGTGCCGTTCGGCCCGTCGAGGCAGCCGGCGTGGGTGCCGGAGGTCGTCGACTGGTAGTAGGAGCCGTTCGGCTGGTAGGCGTTCTGGCCGGAGCTGAGCGAGCCGGTGTGGGTCTCGCGGTAGCTCGCACAGCCGGTGGGCGGCTCGGGGTCGCCGCCGCCGCTGGTCACCAGCGTCAGGCCGCCGACCGAGATGATCTCCGCGAGGGGCTGGAAGTACGTGGTCCCGCCGACGCTGCAGTTGCCGTTGCCGCCGGAGGTCATGCCCTGTGCCTGGTCGCCGGAGATGAACGAGCCGCCGGAGTCGCCGCCTTCGGCGCACACGTTGGTCCGGGTGAGGCCGGAGACCGAGCCTTCGGGGTAGTTGACGGTCGTGTTGAGCGCGGACACCGTGCCGCAGTGCCACTGCGTGGTCGAGCCCGAGCGGCAGACCGAGCCGCCCGGCTGGGTTACCGTCGCGCCGCGCACCGGCAGGATCCCGGCCGAATAGCCGTTGACCACGCCGGGCGCGGTCCAGTCGGCGTTCGTGGCGACCCAGGCGTAGTCGTTGCCGGGGAACGAGGAGATCTGGAAGGTGCCCTGCGCGACGCGGTTGTAGCCCTGCGTGGCCTGGCCGTTCGTGCCGCAGTGGCCCGCCGTGGTGAAGCCGAGCTGGGTGCCGCGCCTGGCCGCGAAGCCGACCGAGCAGCGGAAGCCGGCCGAGGTGTTGTAGTAGGCGTCGCCACCGCGGATCTCGTAGAAGAGCTTCGGGCGGTCGGCGGACTGTTCGAGCGTGACCGCGCCGGCGTCCACACCTGCCTTGGCGATCCAGGCGTGGGCCGCGTCCGGGTCGGCGGTGGCCACGGTCACGGTGTTGCCGCTGACGGAGACGGACCAGCTGTGCACCGATGCGGGGGGCGCCGCGGCCTTGTCCAGGCTCTCCTTGACGGCGGTGAGCTGCGCCAGCGTCTGCTTCACGACGCGGGCCCGGGCGCCCGCGCGGGTGATGGCGGCGGTGTCGGCGGCGTCTACGGTGGCCACGACGAGTGTGCTCTCAGGACCCTCGAACCAGGTCCCGGCATGGCGGTCGCCGAGCGTCTTGCGCAGGCCGGGTGCGGCCTGGTTGCCGCGGGCCTCGTTGGCCAGGCGGTTGATCGCCTGCTCCTCGGTGATGCCGAGGTCGCGCTGGATGGCGTCGACCACGCCCGACGGGGGCTCGGCTGCGACGGATGCGACGGCCGGGGTGGCCGTCATGACTAACGCGCCGATCGCGATGGCGACCACGGCAGGGGTTCGGAGCATGGCGTCTCCTTGTGGCTGGGGGGTGCCGTCAAGGTAACGGCCCGCCCACAAGGCGAGGAGTACTACTTTGCCCCTATCACCGTGTTATGGGGTGGTGCCGAAGCCCGTGTTGCGGGCCAGCCAGTCGTGGTAGACGGGATTGCGCCGTACGGCGTCCATGTGGGTCTGCTTGGCCTGCACCAGCACCCAGGCGGAGTCGAGCGCGCCGGGATGCCGGCCGAGGAGCTGGCGCCAGCGCAGCGGCGCGTTCTTCAGCGGCACCACGACCAGGCCGGGCGCGGGCCGGTGGGTGGCCTGGCAGAGCACCACCGCCCGGCCCACCTGCGCCAGGTGGATGCAGGTCGCCACATCGGTCTCGTAGATCGTTCCCGGCGTGAACCCGGCACGCGCGCACGCCATGGCGAAGCAGTCGTTGAAGCAGCCGTCGCCCGGCGTCACCGCCCAGTGCTCGCCGGCGAGGTCGGCCAGCTCCACCTCCTTCTCCCCGGCCAGCGGATGGCTGTCGGCCAGCAGCGTGAAGACGGGATCGAGGCTGATCGTCTCCCACAGGAGCGTGCCGGTGGGGGTGCCGCTGTCGCCGCACGCGCCGGTCAGCACGTAGTCCAGGCGGCCGAGCTCCAGCATCGTGGTGAGCTCGTGCGTCGACCAGGACGTGTACGTGCTCACGCTTCGCTCGGCGGCGAGCTTGTCCACCAGCCCGCCGAGTATCGGACCGTTCGTCGCGCCGATCCGGTAGCCGGGAGAGGGGGCATGCGCGAACCGCAGCGCCTCTTCCTGGAGTTCCTTGGCGGCGGGCAGGAGCACCCGTGCCCTGGTGAGCACCAGCTCGCCGAGGCGGGTGGGCCGGGCGCCGTGGCGGTCCCGCTCGAACAGGGCGCCGCCGAGCATCCTTTCGATGCGCTTGAGCTGCGAGGTCAGAGCGGGCTGCGCCAACCCGAGCTGGGAGGCGGCCTTGCTGACGCTTCCAGCGTCCGCGACCGCGCGGACGATTCTGAGGTGCCGTAGCTCGAGGTCCATAACGGGAAGGTAAAGCGGTCTAATCTCCCCGACAATGCCTATATGTCAGGAAATGTGACAGATATTGTTGAGTGCCTTCTGGGGTAGGGGGGAGCACATGACGACGATGGGAATCGATCCGGCGGACCTCAGCGACGACGATCTGCTGCGCGAGCTGCGGCAACTCCACGTGACCCGCACCGACACCTTCTTGCACGGTTCCGACGACGCGCTGGCCACCCACACCTCCCGGACGAACGAGATGGAAACCGAATACCTGCGGCGCCATCCTGAGCGTGATGTCGACCCGAACCGGCTTCGGGAAGGGGCGAGGGCGCGCTGATGGATCCGCGACACGACGTCCAGGTTCTGTCCGACGTCGACATCCACGTGTACGAGGCGGTCGCGGGGGAGTCGGGCGAGTACGGGCAGGCCACGTTCGACCGGCTCGTCCACTCCACGGGCCTGACGGAGGACGGGGTACGGCAGAGCCTCCAGACGCTGATCGGCCAGGGGTACGTGGTGCCCAGAGGGGAGGGATACGGCCTCGGGCCCCACACGTTCGGGGTCGAGCGCTGACGCTGACGAATCCGGTCATCGGCGTACTGTCGAAGGGTGGATGTCGCAGACCTGAGCCCCGCGCAGGCGCGCGAGCGCTTCCGCGGCGGCGAGCTGGGCCCGACCGCGGGCTGGTGCAGGGGATGGACGCAGGCCAACATGGTCGCGGTGCCGAAGGGACTGGCCTACGAGCTGCTCCTGTTCGCGCACCGCAACCCGCAGGCGTGCCCGCTGCTGGACGTGGGGGAGGCGGGCGCGACCCGGACCCGGCTGTTCCCCGGCGACCTGCGTACCGACCTGCCGGGATACCGCGTCTACCGTGACGGGCATCCGGTCGCGGACCTGCGCGAGGTGGTGCGGGAGTGGCGGGCCGACCTGGTGCCGTTCCTCATCGGCTGCAGCTTCACCTTCGAACGGGCGCTGCTGGCCGAGGGCGTGCCGATCAGGCATCTGGAGCAGGGGTCGAACGTGCCGATGTACATCACCAGCGTGCCGTGCGAGCCTTCGGGATCGCTGTCGGGGCCGCTGGTGGTGTCGATGCGGCCGGTGCCTGAGCCGCTGGTGGCCACCGCGGTCGAGGTGAGCGGGCGCTATCCGATGGTGCACGGGGCGCCCGTGCACGTGGGCGACCCCGCCGCGCTCGGGATCGGCGACCTGGCGCGCCCCGACTTCGGCGATCCGGTGGAGGTGCGCGAGGGGGAGGTGCCGGTCTTCTGGGCGTGCGGGGTGACCCCGCAGGCGGCGATCATGTCCAGCGGGGTCGACTTCGCGATCGGTCACCTCCCCGGGCACATGGCGATCATCGACGCCCGCGACGATGACTATCGAGTGACCTAGCGGCCTGCCCGCGGCGGTATGCCCGCCGCGGTGAGCTGCGCGTCCGGCGACGGCGCCCCCGGCCGGTTGTCGATCTCCAGGTGGGGCACGGCGGGCGGCTCGTCCACCTTGACGGCCTTCAGGTAGTCGGCGAACGCCGCCAGCTTGCCCGCGTCCCGGTCCAGCCCCCTGGACACCAGCCGCTCCCGCAGGGTCGGGCCGTCGGAGCGGACCCACAGCAGGCGCACCGGCGGGCCGCCGAGCTCGGCCACCCAGCGCGCCCACCCGGCCGCCGAGTGGACCTGACCGGTGAAGGGGCCGTCCAGCAGCACCGGGCAGCCGTGCTCGCGGATCTGCCTGGCGGTCCTGGTCAGCCCCGCGTACTCGTGGCGCTTGGCGTGCTCGTCGTACCACGGGCCCTCGCGCTCACCGTGCGGCCTGCCGTGGGCCCTCAGGAGCTCGCCGACGAGGTCGCCGTACAGGGTGTCCTTGTCGAGCAGGGCGGGCGCCGGCGACAGGCGCGCGAGCAGTGCGGCCGCCACCGTGGACTTGCCCGCGCCCGGCGGCCCGCTGACCACCCAGACCTGCCCGCTCATGCGATCAGTGTGCCGTACGCGGATTCGCGTACGCGCACGCCGCTCTCCGGCGGACGACCGGAGCGAGGGACGCGACCAGACTCCTGCTCATGCTGACCGTGCTGATCGGGGCGTTCCGGGTGCCGGACCTCCGCAAGAAGCTGCTGTTCACCCTGGGGTTGCTCGCCCTGTTCAGGCTCGGGCAGGTGCTGCCGTCGCCGGGGGTGGACGTGGTGGCGGTGCGCGAGTGCGTCGGCTCGGCACGCGGCGGGCTGTTCGACATGGTGCAGCTGCTCAGCGGGGGCGCGATGCTGCGGCTGTCGGTGTTCGCCCTGGGCGTCATGCCGTACATCACCGCCAGCATCGTCATGCAGCTGTTCTCCGTGATGGTGCCGAAGCTGGAGGCGCTGCGGAAGGAGGGGCACCAGGCGAAGATCACGCAGTACACGCGCTATCTGACCGTGGGGCTGGCCGTGCTGAACGCCACCACGATCGTCGCGTTGGCCCGGGCCGGGCAGCTCCTGCCTGGCTGCGCGCGGCCACTGCTGCACGACCAGAGCCTGCTGGCCGTGACCGTCCTGGTGCTGACCATGGTGGCGGGCACCTGCGTCGTGATGTGGATCGGCGAGCTCATCACCGACCGCGGCGTCGGCAACGGCATGTCGCTGCTGATGTTCACCCAGGTCGTGGCCGTCTTCCCGTCGTACATGTCGACCATGCTGCTGATGAGCCCGTTCGCGTTCGTGATGATCCTGGTATCGGGGGTGTTCCTGGTCGCGGCCGTGGTGTTCGTGGAGCAGGCGCAGCGGCGGGTGCCCGTGCAGTACGCCAGGCGGCTGGTGGGGCGGCGGATGTACGGCGGCGGCAGCACCTACATCCCGCTCAAGGTCAACCAGGCGGGGATCGTGCCGGTCATCTTCACCACCTCGCTCCTCTACCTGCCGACGCTCGCCGCGCCGATGCTGGGGGAGGAGGTCGGCGGGTGGGTCTCGCGCACGCTGACGTCCGGCTCGGACCCGCTCTACATGGCGGTGTACGTCCTGCTCATCGTGGCGTTCACGTACTTCTACGTGTCCATCACCTTCAATCCCGTGGAGGTGGCCGACAACATCAGGCGTTACGGGGGATTCGTGCCGGGGGTACGGCCGGGCAGGCCGACCGCCGAGTATCTCGCCCACGTGCTGTCCCGGCTGACCGCGCCGGGAGCCCTCTATCTGGGCGCGCTCGCGCTGGTGCCGCTGGTGGCCTTCGCGATCCTCAAGGACCCCGGCACGCAGCAGAACTTCCCGTTCGGCGGCACCAGCGTGCTGATCATGGTCGGTGTCGGGCTGGACACCGTCAAGCAGATCGAGGCCCAGGTCCAGCAGCGCACCTACGAGGGCTTCCTCAGGTAGGCGCCACGAGCCCGGCCCGCATCGCGAACACGACGAGCTGTGCCCGGTCCCGGGCACGCAGCTTCACCATGGCCCGGCTGACGTGCGTGCGCACGGTGTCCGGGCTGATCACCAGCTCCTTGGCGATCTCCGCGTTGGACAGGCCGGTGGCCACCCAGCCGACCAGCTCGCGCTCGCGCGGCGTCAGCGTGTCGAGCCCCGCCACCGGCTCCGTGCCGTGGCGGCCGAACAGGCCGATGACCTTGCGGGTGATCGCCGGAGACAGCAGCGCCTCGCCCGCCGCCACCACCCGGACGGCGTTGACCAACTCGTCCGGGGCGCTGTCCTTGAGCAGGAACCCGCTGGCCCCCGCCTGGAGCGCGGCGAAGACGTACTCGTCCACCGCGAAGGTGGTCACCACCACGATCCTGGTGGCGCTGAGCCCGGCGTCGGCCGCGATCGCGCGCAGCGCGGCGAGACCGTCCATGCCGGGCATCCGGATGTCCAGCAGCAGCACGTCGGGCCGGGTGCGGCGGAGCAGCGCCAGCGCCTGCGCTCCGTCGGCCGCCTCGCCCACATGCTCCAGGTCGGGCTCGCGCTGCAACAGCGCCTTGAGCCCCATCCGCACCACGGCCTGGTCGTCGGCCACGGCGACTCGGATCATGCGGAGCACTGCGGGAAGCGCGCCACGACGTGGAAACCGCCGCCCTCGCGCGGGCCCGCCGCGAACAGGCCGCCCGCGCTCGTCACCCCGGCGCGCATCCCCGCCAGCCCGCGCCCGTCGGCCGCGCCCGTCCAGCCCACGCCCCGGTCGGCGACCTCAAGCACGAACTCGCACGGATCGTTCGCCACCCGCACCAGCGCCCTGGTCGGCCCGGCGTGGCGCAGCACGTTGGTCAGCGACTCGCGCACCACCCGGTAGACGGTGCCCCGCAGGTGAGCGGGCACGGTGGGGCCGGCCGGCTCCACGTCCACCGGCAGCCCGGCGGCCCGCACCCCCGCGATGAGGCCGGCCAGGTCCTCGGGCTCCCCGGCCGCCGCCGCGCCGTGCGGGTCCAGGCGGTCGAGTGCGGCCCGGAGCTGGGTGAGCGCGCTGAGGCTGGTCTCTCTGATCGCCAGCAGGGACTCGCGGGCCTGCTCGGGATCGTCGTCCAGGGCGACCAGGGCGAGGCCGGCCTGCATGGCGATGGCGGCCAGCCCGTGGCCCGCCGCGTCGTGCACCTCGCCCGCGAGGCGGGCCCGCACGTCCGCCTCCGGCGAGGCGGGCGCCACGGCGAGTGCCGGGCTCTGGACCTCGGGCGCCGGGATGCCCCAGGCCTTCGACGGCGCCGTCGCGGCGAGCGGCCGCCATGCGGCCTGCGAGGCGGTCGGGGAGCTCTGGGCGGGAGGCGGCACGGCCTCCGCCGCTGCGGCGGCGGCCGCGCGGGCCTGGGCGAGGCCGCCCAGCGACCACGGGACGGCGAGCCAGCCGGCCCACGCCAGCATGACCACGACCGGGACGTCACCCAGCCGCGTCAGGCGGGACAGTGCCTTCCTGCGGTCTCGCCCGTGCGTGCGCTGCGTCTCCATACCCCACCCGGCCAGGCTCGTGTCGCCCCGATCCTAGCCAGTTTCGGAGATCGCGGTTCGCGCGGAAGGGGTCAGCCGATGCCGTCGGTCAGCCAGCGCAGGGGGTTGTCGTGGGTGATGGCGCGCAGCGCGCCGTCGTCGACACCGGCCTCGCGGAGCCTGGGCAGCAGCGTCCGGAACGCGTGGGCGTATCCGGGTCCGTCGTACTTGCGCAGCTGCGACACCCGGCTCAGCCCGGTGCTGAGCAGCAGGCGGTCGGTGTGGCCCTCCTCGATCAGGCCCAGGGCGATGGCGACCGTCTGGTCCACGCCGGCGCCGAGCGCGCCGACGCTCACGTACGCGCCCGCCTCGGCGATCTTGCGTGCCACGGCCGGGTCGGCGCCCGCGCATCCCACGGCCACCCGCGAGCCGGGCAGCCCCTGCGCCAGCAGGATCTCCAGCAGGCCCAGGCCGTCCTGGCCGTAGGTGGCGACGGACAGGCGGGAAGCGAGCGAGGCGCGGGCGGCCGCGATCAGGCTGCGCTCCTCGGCGGGGGTGGCGCGAGGGCCCCAGCAGCCGACCTCGCCGATCACGCCGGGGAAGACGCCGGTGCCCTCGATGCCATCGGAGATGTCGGCCATCAACCGGCTGGTGAGTGTGTCCACGCTCTGCTCGCCCGTTTGGGTGAACGGCTCGGCGAACAGGCCCGTGGCGGCGATCACCGGCACCCGGCTGCCCGCTGCGACGCGGGCCAGGGCGGCGGCGTCACGGCCCATGCCCAAGCAGGTGAGGTCGACGATGAGGCCGAGCTCCTCGGACTGGCGCAGCTCGCGGAACTCGGCGGTGACCGCCGGCTCCTCGTCGAGCCAGCGATAGGGATCGGAGTCGATCCCGGCCGCCCAGCGCATGTCCGTGCGCAGGTGCTCATGGGGGAGTATGGGACCGTTGACGGCGGCCGCGCGGATGGGGCCGGTGACGGTGCGAAGCATGACCTCGGGCATAGCAAACCTTATCCGACGTTTGTCGGATCTTGCCTGCTCAAACAGGATATTTTACTCTTCGCGGCGTTTATTGGATGTCTGAGTCATAGTCCGCATTTGGACATCCTCGCCGGATGCCTGACCCTTATCCTGGGGAACACACCGACCGTCCGGGGGGACCGTGCCGACGCAGAAACCCGAAACCGGCGACGCCGACCTCGTCAAAGACGAGGCGGCGAGCCGTTCGAGCATGCCCGACCGCCGCACCGGCATCCACGGCTGGCTCGACGGCATCAGATCGACGCGCACCGGGGCGCTCACCTTGAAGATCGTGATCGGCGTGATCGGCACGCTCATGGTCGTGGGCGGCCTGGTCATGGTGCCGTTCCCCGGCCCGGGATGGCTGGTCGTGTTCGCCGGGCTCGCCGTGCTGGCCACCGAGTTCCACTGGGCGCACCGGGTCCTGGAGTTCGGCAAGCGGACGCTGCACGCCTGGACCGAGTGGTACAAACGGCAGGGCTGGACCGTGCGCATCATCGTGGCGATCGTGACCCTGGTCGCGGCCGCGGTGATCGTGTACTTCGGCCTGCTGACCCTCGGCGTGGACGTGATCCAGATGGCGCGGCAGTTCATCCTCACCTAGACCAGGTGGTTATCGCGGCCGAAATCTCGTGATCTGGTGTCTATTCTTCGGGCGTGATTGCCCATATCGCCATCGCGCTGTCGCTGACCCTGGCCGCTCCGACCGCCCGGGCTGAGCTGCCCTTGCCCGGCACGACGGTGAAATATGACGAAAGAGCGGGCGATCCCGTACGGCTCAGCGCCTTCGGCCTCGGCAACACCAGCGCCTACGTGCGGGCACGCGCCGGCGACGCCTTCGCCCGGCAGCAGGGCATGTCGGAGGCCGCGGTCTCACCTGGCGGTGCCACGGTGGCCGCGGTCCCCAAGTCCTACCGGTCCGGCTACGACTCCGTGCTCCTCACCGACCGCGCCGGCGGCCAGACCCGGCGCGTGCGCACCGTGCGCAAGCCGCTGACCGCCTCCTACGTCTCCTGGAGCCGCGACGGCACGCGCCTGGCGCTCACCGTCGAGCAGAAGGTGGGCGGCAGGTGGCAGGCGGTCGGCTTCACCGTGGTGGACGTCGCCGCGGCCACCGCCCGCACGGTCAGGGTCTCCGGGCTGAGCAGGGGCGCCGGCTTCTGGTGGACCCCCGACGGCAACCTCGTCGCCACGTACGGCACGGGCCTGCGCCTCTACAGGGTCGCCGACGGCATGGTGCTGCGCACCTTCGCCGGCGTCGGCCTGCCCACCGGTCCGGAGGACTCCTTCTCGCCGTCGGGCAAGCGGATGGCGATGTGGTGCCCGCCGCGCTTCACCGAGCAGCTCTGCGTGGCCGACACGGGCACCGGCAAGATCGTCCAACGGGTCGCGGTCCGGCCGGAGGCGCTCTTCGGCTGGTGGGACGACAGCCACGTCATCGCCGTCATGGCACACCAGGGCGCCTACCGCCTGGCCGTGCTCGACCTCAACGGGAAGGTGACGCGGGTCCTGGCCGCCATCCCGGCCAGGACGTGGGCGCAGGAACTGTGGCTCTCCTTCACCCGCACCTGATCGCGGGCGCCTTCGGCGGCACCCGGGAGTGGGCCTACAGGTAGAGGCCGGTGCCGTGGTCGGTCTCCTGCGTGGCCACCGCGTGCAGGTCGCGCTCGCGCATCACCAGATAGACCTGCGCGTGCAGCTCGACTTCGTACTGTTCCTCGGGGTTGAGCAGGACCTTGTCGCCGACCTTGACCGAGCGCACGTTCGAGCCGACGCCGCAGACCTCGCCCCAGGCCAGGCGGTTGGCCAGCTTGACCGTCGCGGGAATGACGATCCCGGAGCCGCTGCGCCGCTCCTCGGCCGCCTGCTCCAGCCGGATCATGACCCGGTCGTGCAGCATCTGAATCTCGAACTTGGGTGGTTGCACGCGCCCAAGTTTACGTACACCAGGGCCACCGCCACTCCCGCACGCACTTACGGCCAAAGCCCGATCATGGCAGGATAAAGGCCATGATCATGGCCTTCGGTGCTTCTGGCTGGCAGTGGATCAACCCGCCGCGCGAGTGGACCGCCGACGACGGCATCAGCCTGTTCTGCGATCCGGCCACGGACATGTGGCGCCAGACCCACTACGGCTACACCTACGACAGCGCCCACCAGTTCGGCCGCGTCGCCGAGGGGGACGCGCGGCTCACGGTGACGTTCAGCGGCGACTACGCCGCCCAGTACGACCAGGCCGGGGCCGTGCTCCGGATCGACGAGAGCAACTGGATCAAGGCCGGTGTGGAGTACGTGGACGGCGGCTTCCATCTGAGCACCGTCGTCACCCGCGGCTTCTCCGACTGGTCGGTGCTGCCGCTGGACCGGGTGGCCGAGCGCGTGACATTCGACCTCGAACGCGTGGGCGACTCCGTCACCGTCCGCTACGGCCTCGACGACGAGCAGCCGCAGACCATGCTCCGTCTGGCCTACTTCCCGCCGGACGCCCCCGCTCTCGCCGGCGCCATGGCCGCCGCCCCGGCGGGCAAGGGCTTCGCCGTGCGCTTCAGCGACATCCGCCTCACCGGCTGCTGAGCGCGTCACGGCAGGGCGAGCACCGCGAACACCGGACGGTGGTCGGTACCCCGGAGCGCGTGCACGCCGAACTCACGCACGCGCATGCGGGCGTCGGCCAGCACGTGGTCGATGGCGACGCCGGGCAGCGGCGGCCCCCAGCCCCGCTGCGGCCAGGTCGCCGTGAAGCCGTGCCCGGTCGCGTCGGCGGCGTCACGGTAGCCGCCCGCCAGCAGCTCGCGCACCAGCGCGTGGTCGAGCGTCGCGTTGAAGTCGCCCGCCAGCACCCGCAGCGGCCCGCTCGCGCGGGGCAGCGCCTTCAGTCCCGCCCTCCAGCACGGCTGCCTGCTCCGCAGCCGCAGTGCGCACGGGTGCACCGACACGACCTCCACCCGGGCTCCGGAAGGATGCGCGAGCACGGCCCTGACCTGCCGGAACCCGCCGAACTCGAGCGTCGTGCCCGCCACGAGGGCGTGGCGGGCGTACACGGCGGATCCACCAGCGCCCTGCTTGGGGCGGGTCACCGCGTGCGGCAGCGCCTTGCGCAGCCCTGCCGCCTCCAGCCGGTCCAGGCCCGCCGGCGTCAGCTCCTGTAGCGCCAGCACGTCCGGCCGGAGCCGCCCCACCAGCGCCGTCAGGTCGGCCGCGTCGGCCGCGCCCACCAGCAGGTTGACCGCCAGCACCCGGAGCGTCCTGGCGTCCCGGCCGCCGCCCGCCGTGGCCTGGCCGTCGGCGAAGCTCCTGGGCAGCACCGTGCACCCCAGCGCCACCGTGGCGGCGAGCGCGACCATGGCCGCGGCACGCCGTTTCAGCGCGGCCGCCAGGAGCAGCCCGGCTCCGGCCACGACCGCGGCGTACGGCGTGTAAGCCACCACCGGCGCCCACGGCCACGGCGGCTCGACCCCGGAGACCCGCAGCACCGCCCACGCCGCGAACGGCGTCACCACCACCCACACCAGCACGCTCACCCAAGCCCGCAATCCGCACCTCCGACCTGTATCTCCACACGCGCCGGTCCGGGTTCACGCCGACAGACCTCCGCTCTCCGCGTCGCCCCGAATGGGGTGAAGTGTGAAGGTGCTTCCCGCGTGTCCAGCCGGATTCCGGCCATGAGATGGTGTGCTCCATGCGCGACGCGGAGGCCAGGGTCCTGGACGCCATCGACGAGGCCGAGACGGTCAACCTGCTGGCCGAGGCCGTCCGGGTGCCGAGCATCACGGGCAGCGACGCCGAGTCGGAACTGCAGCACCACTTCGCCCGCCTGCTCACCGAGGCGGGCATGGAGGTGGACGTGTGGCGGCTCGACCTCGACGACCTCAGACAGCGTGAGGGCTTCCCCGGCAGCGAGGCCCCGAGGGTCGAGGGTTACGGATTGGTGGGCGTGACCGAGGGCGGGGAAGGCGTTCCGGCGCTGGCGCTGCAGGGGCACGTGGACGTCGTGCCGACGGGTGACCTGGCCAAATGGGAGGGCAGCGACCCGTTCGCCGCCCGCGTCTCCGGTGACACGCTGCACGGCAGGGGCGCCTGCGACATGAAGGCGGGGCTCGCCGCCAACCTGGCGGTGGTCCGCGCGATCAGGAGGGCCGGCGTCAAGCTGGTCAGGCCGCTGGCCGTGCACTGCGTGGTCAGCGAGGAGGACGGCGGGCTGGGCGCGTTCGGCACGCTGGCCAGGGGGCACACCGCCGAGGCGGCCGTCATCACCGAGCCGACCAGCGGCGCGGTCATCACCGCCAACGCGGGGGCCCTGACGTTCCGGCTGGAGATCGCCGGGCGGGCCGCGCACGGCGCCACGCGCCAGGAGGGCGTGAACTCGGTCGAGGTGTTCTGGCCGGTGTTCGAGGCGATCAGGCGGCTGGAGGCCGAGCGCAACCGCGACATCCCGGCCGTCTTCGGCGACAACCCGCTGCCCTACCCGATCGAGGTCGGTACCGTCCGGGCGGGCGACTGGGCGAGCACGGTGCCCGATCTGCTCGTCGCGGAGGGGCGGCTGGGCGTGCGGCTGGACGAGGACCCGGCCGAGGCGCGGGCCGCGTTCGAGGAGGCGGTGCTGTCCATCGCGCATCCGTGGCTGCGCGCGCACCCGCCCGTGGTGACCTGGCCGGGCGGGCAGTTCGCCAGCGGGCGGCTGGCCGCCGGGCATCCGCTCCTGAGCGAGGTCGGGCAGGCCGTCGCCGACGCCGGCGGGGGCACGCCGCCCGAGGCGGCCGCGCCGTACGGGAGCGACCTGCGGCTCTACACCGCGGGAGGGATCGCGACGCTGCACTACGGGCCGGGAGACGTGCGCTTCGCGCACGCCCCGAGGGAGCAGGTGGAGCTGAGCGAGCTCCGTGAGGTGACGCGCGCCCTCGCGCTGCTGGCCGTCCGCCGCTGCGGCGTGCACTGAAGCCGTACGACGCCGTCGAAACAATGGGACTATAGTCCGGTTATGGCCGACACGGGAGAGCCGCTGGAGCTGCTGCGCAGCCGCCCCGCCCAGGAGCGGGCGGACGCGGCGCGTAACCGGGAGAAGGTGCTGGCCGCGGCTGCCGCCCTGTTCGCGGAGAAGGGGATCGAGGACGTCTCCATGGACGCCGTGGCCGCCGCGGCGGGGGTGGGGAAGGGCACGCTGTTCCGCAGGTTCGGCGACAAGTCCGGGCTCGCGGTGGCGCTGCTCGACGAGCGGGAACGCGACCTGCAGGAGCGGGTCCTGTCAGGGCCCGCGCCGCTCGGGCCCGGCGCGCCCGCGCCGGAGCGGCTGACCGCCTTCGTCGAGGCCTACCTGGACTACCTGTTCGATCACCTGGGGCTGGTGCGGATGTCGGAGACGGCCAGCCCGGGGGCCCGCTACCGGATCGGCGCCTACAGGTTCTGGCACCGGCACGCCGCCATCCTGCTGGCCGCCGCCCGGCCCGGCTGCGACGCGGAGGTGCTCTCCCATGTCCTGCTCGCGGCCGTGGGCGCCGAGGTGGCGGGCGTGCTCCAGGAGGAATGCGGGCGCGAGCGGGCCAGGCGGGGCATCCTGGAGCTGGCCGGGGCGCTGGTCAGGCCGGAGAGGTGACCCGGCGGCGGCTCTCGGGGACGATGAGCGGAGTGCCCGACTGCGGGTCCGGGATGATCTCGCAGCGCAGGTCGAAGACATGCCGCACCAGATCAGCGGTGACGATCTCGGACGGATCGCCCTCGGCGACGATCTGGCCCTCGCGCATGACGACCAGGTGGGTGGCGTAGCGGCAGGCCTGGTTGAGGTCGTGCAGCACCGCGACCATGGTCCGGCCCGCCTCGTGCAGCTCGGCGCACAGGTCGAGCACCTCGATCTGGTGCGAGATGTCGAGGAAGGTCGTCGGCTCGTCCAGCAGCAGGATCGGCGTCTCCTGGGCCAGCGCCATCGCCAGCCACACCCGCTGCCGCTGCCCGCCGGACAGCTCGTCCACGATCCGGTCGGCCAGCTCGGTCACGTCCGTGGCCCGCATCGCCTCGGCCACGGCCGCCTCGTCGGCCCTGGACCACTGGCGCATGAGCCGCTGGTGCGGGTAGCGGCCCCGGGACACCAGGTCGGCCACGGTGATCCCGTCGGGCACGAGGGAGCTCTGCGGCAGCAGGCCGAGCCGCCTGGCGACCTCCTTCGACGGCAGCGAGGTGATGACGCTGCCGTCCAGGTGCACCGCGCCGGTCCTGGGCCTGAGCATCCTGGCCAGCGCCCGCAGCAGCGTGGACTTGCCGCACGCGTTCGGGCCGATGATCACGGTGAAGGAGCCGTCGGGGATGGCCACGTTCAGCTCGGTGGCGACGACCCGCTGGTCGTAGGCGAGGGTGAGGTCGCTGCCTGACAGACGCGAGGCGGTCATCAGTGGCGGTCCTTTCGCAGGAGGAGGGCGAGGTAGGTGCCGCCGATGGCGGCGGTGAGCACGCCGACGGGCAGCTGGGTCGGCGCGAGCAGGCGCTGGGCCAGGAGATCGGAGGCGGTCAGCAGCACGGCGCCCATGAGCGCCGAGGAGGCCAGCGTCACACCCGGCGAGCGGGTGAGCCGCCTGGCGAGCTGCGGCGCGGCCAGCGCGACGAACACGACGGGCCCGGCGGCCGCCGTCGCGACCCCGCACAGCAGCACGCCGGCCACGATGGCCGCGCCCCGCACGACCTCGATCCTGATGCCCATGGCCCGGGCGGAGTCGTCGCCCATCTCGATCATCCGCAGCGGCCTGGCCACGAACGCGCACACGGGCAGCAGCACCGCCAGGGCCAGCGCCACCGGGATCGCGTGGTCCCAGCCGCGCCCGCTCAGGCTGCCGGTGAGCCACGCCCCGGCGGTGGCGGCGTCGTTGATGTTGGCCCGGGTCAGCAGGTAGGAGTTGACGGAGAGCAGCAGGGCGTTGGCCCCGATGCCGACCAGCACCAGCCTGTATCCCTGCACGCCGCGCCTGAACGCCATCGCGTAGACCAGCAGCGCGGTCACCACGCATCCCGCCAGCGCGCCGCCGGCGATCGTCATGGCCGAGCCGCCCGCGACCACGGCCATGATGCCGCCGGTCGAGGCGCCGGCGGTGAAGCCGATGAAGTCGGGGCTGCCCAGGGGGTTTCTGGTGAGGCTCTGGAAGATCGCTCCGCTCACCCCGAACGCCGCCCCCACCAGCAGCCCGGTGGCCACCCGGGGAGCGCGCAGCTTGCCGACGATGAGCTCGGCGACCGGTGTGCCCTGCCCGAACAGCGCCGTCAGGATGTCCGGCACGGAGACGGTGAACTCGCCGGTGGAGATCGCCGCCACGGCCACCACGCAGGCGATGACCAGCAGCAGCGCGCTGACGGCGAGCGCGCGGGGCGCGAGCCTGAAGGACCAGGGGCCCATGCGTACGGTCATAGCGCGGCCAGCCTCCTGCGCCGGGCCATGAGGATGAAGATCGGCGCGCCGATCACCGCGCACATGATGCCCACCTGCACCTCGCCCGGCCTGGCGACGAGCCGCCCGACCACGTCGGCCCCCAGCAGCAGCACGGGCGCCACCAGCGCCGAATACGGCAGCACCCAGCGCTGGTCGTGTCCCACCAGCGCGCGCACGGCGTGCGGCACGGCCAGCCCGACGAACCAGAGCGGTCCGGCGGCGGCGGTGGCCGCGCCGCACAGCAGCGTGACGGCAACCGCTGTAAGGACCCGGGTGCGCGTGACCGCCACGCCCAGCGACTTTCCGGCGTCGTCGCCCAGCGACAGCATGTTGAGCGGCCTGCCGAGCAGCAGCCCCAGCACCA
The DNA here is from genome assembly GCF_037044575.1 of Nonomuraea sp. LPB2021202275-12-8. NCBI lineage: Bacteria > Bacillati > Actinomycetota > Actinomycetes > Streptosporangiales > Streptosporangiaceae > Nonomuraea > Nonomuraea sp. LPB2021202275-12-8. The sequence goes on from NZ_JBAHWD010000016.1 coordinate 18,974, forward strand.
GCCCGGCGATCATGAACGGGGCCAGCCGCACCATCGTGTCGGCGGTCTGCCCGGCCAGCGAGCCCGCCAGCCAGAACCGCATCCGGTCGAACGTCTGGGGGTCCATCCGCAGGATGGCCGAGCAGGCGGCGGTGAAGACCATGCCCACCGCGATGCCCGCCAGCGCCAGCCGCACCGGGCCCGCGCCCGAGCGGCCGGCCGAGCCCAGCGAGTAGACGACGACCGAGGCAGCCGCGGCGCCCGCGAACGCGAACCACACGTAGACCGCCGGGTCGGAGAGCCCGAACACGGCGAGCGCGAGCGTGACGCCGAGCGCCGCCCCCTCGTTGATGCCGAGCAGCCCGGGGTCGGCCAGCGGGTTGCGGGTCAGGCTCTGCATGAGCGCCCCGGCCAGCCCGAGTGACGTGCCCACGCCGATGCCGAGCAGCGTGCGCGGGACGCGCAGCTCACGGATCACGGTGTGGTCGCTGGAGCCGTCCGGGGCGAGGAAGGCGTCCAGCACCGCCGACAGCGGCATCGACCGGGCGCCCAGCGCCACGCTCGCCATCGCCATCAGCACGAGCACGCCCACCCCGAGCACCAGCCCACCGGCGAGCGCCGCCCGGCGCCGGGTGAGGCCGGCCGCGGACCGGCCGGTGTCCTCGGCGGAGGAGGTGGCCTCGATCTGCTCAGCCTGGCGCACCCGCCCCCCTTTCGTCATGGTCAAGCTTAGGTGAGGCTAATCTAAAGCCTCGTTACGAAGGCAAGCCTAACCTTAGGAGTTACCCATGTCGGGACCGGTACTGGCGCGCGGAGGCTTCCTCGCGGCCACAGCTGGCCTCGCGGCCGCCCTGACCCTGTCGGCCTGCGGCGGCGGCAGCGGAACCACGGCGGCCCCCGCGGCCTCGTCGGCCCCGGCGGCGCAGGCGTGGTCGTTCACCGACGACCGCGACAAGAAGATCGAGCTGCCCAAGGCCCCCACCAAAATCGTCGCCCAGGTCGGCGCGGCGGCCGCGCTGTGGGACTTCGGCGTCCGCCCGATCGGCGTGTTCGGCCCGCACAAGCTCGAGGGCGGCGCCAAGGACCCGCAGGTCGGCAGTGTCGACATCACCAAGGTCACCGGCCTCGGCAACGTGTGGGACGAGTTCAACGTCGAGCAGTACATCGCCCTGCAGCCCGAACTGCTCGTCAGCAGCATGTACGAGAAGGGCACGCTCTGGTACGTCCCGGAGAAGTCCAAGGACACCATCGAGCAGGTCGCCCCCACCGCGGGCATCATGCTCACCGGCCGCACGGCCGGCCAGGTGATCGGCAAGTACGAGGAGCTGGCCAAGTCGCTCGGCGCCGACATGCAGGGCGTGCCCGAGGCCAAGGCGCGCATGGAGGCCGCCACCAAGGAGCTGGCGCGGTTCAAGGACCTCAAGATCCTCATGCTGTCCGGCGGCGCCGACTCGATGTGGGTGGTCAACCCGCCCGAGTACGCCGACATCATGCACCTCACCGAGAACGGCCTGGACATCGTCAAGCCGGACAAGGTCGACGAGGGCGGCTTCTTCCAGACGCTGAGCTGGGAGAACGCCGACATGTACGACGCGGACGTGATCCTCTACGACACCCGTACCCAGGCGCTCACGCCCGAGGAGATGAAGAAGAAGCCCACCTTCGCCAGGCTCCCCGCGGTCAAGGCCGGCCAGCTCTACCCGTGGCGCGCCGAGGCCCCCTTCAGCTATCAGGGCTACGCGACCTTCCTGGAAGAGCTGGTGGCCAACCTGGCCAAGGCTAATGAGCTCCCTTGACCTCGACGATCTCGGCGAGGGGGAACTCCAGGTAGTCGCCCGCCTCCTCGCACCAGGCGTCGAGCGCGCCGCCGCGCAGCTCTCCGTGGCTGATCGTGGCGGTCAGGCCGCCGGTCAGCGTGATGCCCGCCCGCACGCCCCGGTCGACGACGAAGCCGAGCAGTGACTGCTGGGCGGTGGGCAGCCGGGTCGCCATCCGGCCGATGACCGCCCACGTGCGCCCCGCCTGCTCGCCCGCCGACCGGCTGTCGGCGATCAGGCGGCGGGCGTGCTCCTGGGGGTCGGGCGTCGGCTCGGCGATGACGTGCGGCGCCTCCAGGTCGGCGGGCTCCGGGAGCTCCGCCACCTGGCCGCCTGGCAGCAGGATGAGCTTGCCGCTCGGCGGCTCCTCGGCGCGGGTGCGGCGGATGGCGATCTCCCCGGTGTCGGCGACCGGGACGGGTGAGTAGCCGTGCTCCCGCAGCGCGGCCAGCGTGCGCTCGGCGCCTGAGGAGGCCACCAGCACCGTGGGGGCGAGCAGCCGCATCCCCAGCCTGGCGAGCCTGCGGTGCCCGGCGATCTCGGCGAGCAGCGACGGGTCGGAGGCCTGCACGACGCAGCCCACCGTGGTCACCGTCACCTCGCCGTGCCGGCGGGCCACGTCACGCACCAGGTATTCGAGCGGCTGGGGGATCACGCCGACCCCGGCCAGCTCCTCAAGCAGTTCGTCGGCGTCGTAGCCGCGATCCAGCGCACGGCGCACGCTCTCGGTGGTGAACCGCCACACCGAGGCCGCTCCCCGCGACTCGCGCTCGGCCACCCGGTCGAGCAGCGCGGCCAGCTCGGCCGACGGCGGCCCGGTCACCACCGCGGTCAGGTCGGGGCCGAACAGGGCGCTCCTGCGGACGCTGGCCAGCGCCCTCGTCGACGCCTCCACCAGCACCGGGTCGTGCTCCACCAGCGGCACCGAGTCGTCGCTCTCGTCACCCGCCCTGCCCGACAGCCCCGCCAGCGCCCTGCCTAGGTCGGTGAGCGCGTCGTTGGCCAGCAACCCGAGCAGCCGCGCCTCGTCGATCACCGCGGCGGCGCACTCGGCGAGCAGGTCGTGGTCGAGCAGTGGCGCGTGCCAGTGCACGTTGGCCACCAGGCCGGCCCGGTCGGCGAAGGCGGTGCCGGATGGCAGGTGCAGCAGCACCGACAGCACGGCGCGGCGGACGCGCGCCACGGCGGAGCCGGTCTGGTCGTCGCCCAGCACGGTGCCGTACTTGCCGTCGACCCTGCGCAGCGACGAGCGCTCCATCCGCCACCAGGCCGACAGCAGCACCCGCAACCGGGCCGAGCCCTCGTCCAGCCGCCAGCGGTCGAACCGCTCGGTGGGCACCATGCCGCCGGCCGGCTCGTCCCAGGCGAGCAGCCGGGACACCGCGCAGATCTCCAGCAGCAGGCGGGTCTCGTCCTCGTCGCAGCCGGTCTCCTTGGCCACCCTGCGGACCTCGCGCACGCCCACGCCGCCGGTCTTGAGCAGCGGCAGCGGCGTCTTGGAGGTGTTGTCCAGCAGCGCCGCGCACCGCTCGACGACGTGCGGCGCGGCCAGGGTCATGAGGTGGTCGACCTCTTCGGGGTCGACCGGGATGGTGGCGATCTCGGGCGGCTGCGGCGCGAACGGCGGGTGGTAGCCGGGGCCGCGCAGGCAGAGCGCCACCTCGCGGGGCATCTCCGCCACGTTCCAGCTCGGCCGGTAGAGCAGGCCGTGGTCGGCCGACCACTGCTCCGGAGCGCCGGAGGTGACGAACCTGGTCCCCTCCACGTCGCGTGCGGGGCCGTCCCAGGCGAAGGCGCCGAGCAGCGCGCGGGTGCCGCCGGGGGCGTGCGCCAGCAGCGTCTCCAGGTGGGCCGGGTCGCCGAGCGCCTCGCTCACCCGGGTGATGGTGCGGCGCTTGTTGGCGTGCGGGGGCAGGCCGAGGTTGCGGGCCAGGGCGCGCAGCGTGTCGCCGCTGATGGTCCAGGAGTTGAGGTAGTGGTCGAGCGGCTCGCCCAGGCCGAGTGGCGCGGTCCACCACCGTGAGACGGCCTCGGCCAGGTGGATCACGCCGTCACCGCCCGGCCAGGCGAGCGCGTGGTCGTAGAGGTGGTCGAGCCAGGGGCTCAGCTCCTCGACGGAGGCGCCGAGGAAGCTCGCCAGCCGGTCGGGCGTCGCCTGGCGGGTGACCAGGCAGGTTTCGGCGAGCTGCAGGCAGGGCAGGGGGAGGCTCCGCAGAGCCTCCATCGCGGCGAAGCCGTTGCCCAGCCGCTGGGCCAGGGTGTCGAGCCGCCGTGGCCACGGTGCGGCGATGGCGTCGGGCCGGTTCGCCAGGATGCGGCAGAGCCTGTCTTCGTCGAGGGTTCGTAGCCAGCCGAGCAGGTGATCGTCCATCGGTCAGCACTCTCATGGGGTCGCGCGTGGAACTCACCGTGAGCCATGGCCATCCACGGTAATGCAGATCACTCCGACTAGCAGAGGACTGCCCAGACGATCTTCCCGTGAGGCGAGAGCGCGGACCAGCCCCAACGAAGGCTTAACGAATCGACTATGTGGAGACCGAGGCCACCGGTGTCAAGGGGGCCAGGGTATCTCAGCACGGGGACCGTGGCGCCGGGATCGGTGAACGCGCTGGTCACCAGGGGTCCGCGACGCACCAGGGACATGTGGACGGGGCGCTCGCAGCGGGGCTCCTCCAGGCGCAGGCCGTGGCGCAGGGCGTTGGTGGCCAGCTCGGAGACCACCAGCTCCATGTTGTCGGCCAGCTCGGTGAGCCCCCAGGCGTTCAGCACCCCCGAGGTGAAGCTGCGGGCCGAATGGACTGAGGACGCCGTCGAGGGGAGCACGAACGTGGCGCTGGAGGAAGGGCCGGACACCAGCAGATCGCGCGCCGCCTCCGGCCACCAGCCGACCGGGGGCCACCAGTCGAACGTGGTCCACTGGCCGGGCAGCGTGGTGGATTGCACGTTGATCATTCTGCGGCAAACTCGCGTGCAGGTGCAAGAGCGAATGCACGTGCAGAGGCCACGTGCAGCCGCTACGGTTGCCATCAAATGGTCAATCAGTGGGAAAGGGGATCTTGTCTACGGCCCATGATCTTTCGGCCGTGAAGTGACAGACTGTGTGGCAAGGAAACGACCAAGGAGCACCACGTGTCCATTGATCCGCCCGGTTCTGGTTCGACCGTAAGGCGCATCATGCTCGGTGCGAGCCTGCGGCGCCTGCGTGAGGACCGCGGACTCACCCGCGACGAGGCCGGATTCCACATCCGGGCGTCCGAGTCCAAGATCAGCCGGATGGAGCTCGGCCGCGTCGGATTCAAGACACGTGATGTCGAGGACCTGCTCACCCTGTACGGCGTCGTCGACAACGCCGAACGCCGTGCCCTGCTGGAGATGGTCCGCGAGGCCAACACCCCTGGGTGGTGGCACAAATACTCGGCAGAGTTGCCCCCCTGGTTCGCCACCTACGTGGGCCTGGAGGAGGCCGCGAGCGTGATCCGCACCTACGAGGTGCAGTTCATGCCGGGCCTGCTGCAGACGGCCGCGTACGCGCGGGCGGTGTTCCAACTGGGCAACCCCGAGCTGTCTCCCGAGAAGATCGAGCGTCGCGTGCATCTGCGCATGCAGCGTCAGGAGCGCTTCACCCAGAAGGACGGGCCGCGCCTTTGGGCCGTCATCGATGAGGCGACCCTCAAGCGGACCATCGGCGGGCGGACGGTCATGGCCGAGCAGCTCCAGCATTTGCTGGAAGTCGCCGCCCTTCCCAACATCACCGTTCAGGTGATGCCCTTCAAGTACGGCATGCACGCCGCTGAAGGTGGCGCGTTCAGCATCTTGCGGTTTCCCGAGTCCGACCTGTCGGACGTTGTCTACGTCGAACAGCTCTGGGGTGCCCTTTACCTGGACAAACGTGAGGACATCGACCCGTACCTCACGGCAATGGAGCAGCTGTGCGTGGAGAGCACCACGCCAGGGGGCACCGTCGAGCTCATCGGCGGCCTTCTCAGAAAGATGTAGATGAACCAGACCTATAACGGCATGCCCGCGGCCCACCTCACGCAGGTGGCCTGGCGCAAGAGCCGCTACAGCAACTCGCAGGGCAACTGCGTCGAGCTCGCGAAGCTTCCCGACGGTGGGGTCGCGGTGCGCAACTCCCGGTTCCCGGACGGCCCTGCTCTGATCTACACCCGCGACGAGATCCGGGCCCTGGTGCTCGGGGTGAAGGATGGAGAGTTCGACGGCCTGCTGGTGTAACGCGGTGTTAACCCCCGGCGCGCCTGCTTAACGGGGGCGCGCCGGGGGCGTAACGAGCCGGCGTATCCGCCCGGGCAGCATGGGCTCATGCTCGACCAGATGACCCTGTATCCGATCGCCGACGACGTGCTGTTCGCACCCGGCGGCAAGGTCGTGATCCGCACATACGGCGTGGCGCCCGCAGCTCCGGGCGGCCCCGCCTCCGTCTCCTACCGCACCTGGGTGACCGGCATCCGGGACCAGCCGCGTTACTGGCACTGGGGGCACTTCGAGGACGCCGCCTCCGGGCACCGCCGTGTCCTGGAGTGGCTGACCGGCCGGGGGCCGCAGCCCGTCGAAGCGATGTCCTGATCGTGTTACGCTCCTGGCCAAGCAACCGCTTGGTCGAGGAGGCGTGGTGCGGCGCGGAATCCACCTGCTGGAGGAAGTCGACTTCAGGCCGATGAACTCGCGGCGGCCACTGGAGTACCTGACCTGGCTGACCCGCTACAAACGCGAGGACGAGACCCGGACGGCGCCGACCCTAACCTCCGGCATGTCCATCAGATCCCGCGACATCGACCTCGCCGGCGCCTTCTACGCCGTCGGCATCACCGGCCACCCGCAGTTCAAGGTCGTCACGCTCTGGGAGTGCCACGGCGGCTGGGACGGCGGCTGGCGGCAGATGATGGACATCTATCGCGGCGTGGACGAACGCCTGTTCCTGTCGGACATCGACGACCTGCGCTTCTCCGCCTTCTCCCGGCCGCTCGGGGCCGTGGCCGGCAGCCCGCCGCTGTCGCGGGCGCCGCACGCCGAGTTCTACCTCTTCGAAAGCGCCCGGGTACGGCCCGGCGCCGCCCTCGACTACCTGGAGGCCGTACGCGCCGAACGCGCGCCGCTGCTGGCCGAGCACGGGCACCAGCTCGCCGGCCTGTACGAGGTGCTGTTCAGCGACACCGAGGCCGTCACCCTCTGGGGCGTCTCGCTCGACGACCACCTGGCCACCCAGCGCGCCCGCGACGCCGCGCTCGGCCTGGACGACGAGGCGACGGCCGACCCCCGCCTGCTCGCCTGGGGCAGGCGCGCCCGCGACTTCCTCGACGGCCCCTGGCGCGAGACCCTTCTGGCACCGTTCCCCGGCAGCCGTCTGGCGCCGGAGCGCGCATAGGGCTAGCGTCATGGCTGCGGAGGCAGCCATGACTGACTCGTACCTCTACAACGGGCAGAGCGCCGACGACCACGTCGGCTCCTGCCCGGACTGCAGTGCGGCCATCACGCTCCTCGACCAGCCGGACCCGGCCGCCGTGCCGCCCGCCCGGTTGCGCGAGTCGGTGCTGTCCAAGGCCAGGCGCCGCAGGGCGCCCGCCGAGGTGGGCGTGGCCGAGGTGGCGGTGCCCTACGCCGAGCAGGTCGCCCTGATGGACGAGCTCCTCGCCGAGCTGAGCGTGCGGCAGTGGAACTCGCCCACGGCCAGGCACGGCACCGTACGCGGCATGATCGAGCACCTGGCCGCCAACGACGCGCCGGTGGCCTGGTTCCTGGGCGTGCGGGCCCCGGAGCCGGATCCCGCCTACCGCCGCTGGCGCGAGCAGGCGGGATCGCTGCTGCAGCGGGTCTCGGCCAGCACCGGCGCGCTGCTCGGCGCCGAGGTGGAGCTGGCCGGAGCCACCCCGGCACGCGGCTCGCTGCGCCACGCGCTGATCCAGCGGACGTTCGAGACCTGGACGCACGCCGACGACGTCAGGCGGCAGACCGGCCGTCCGCCGGAGGCGCCGCCGGGCGACCACGTGCGGATGATCGCCGAGTTCGGGCTGGCCATGCTGCCCAGGGCGGTCAGGGGGCCGCGCCGCGACGTGTCGGTCACGTTCGTGCTGACCGGCCCGGGCGGCGGCACGTGGACGGTCCCGCTTTCATCCGCTTCGGACCGGGTGGCGGTGCTGCTGGCGGCGGACATGGTCGACTTCTGCAGGCTCCTGGCCAACCGCTGGAAGCCCGGCTGCTTCCCGTACGCGGCCGAAGGGGATCCCGCCCTCGCCCGCGAGGTGGTCCGCGCCGCCGCCACGCTGGGCTGCGACTGATGGGCGGCGACGCGGAGCTGTCCGCGCGCCTGGTCGCCGGCGACCTCGACGCCCTGGCCGCCGCCTACGACGAGCACAGCGCCTTCGTCTACGGAGTGGCGGTCCAGGTGACCCGGAACGAGGTGTTCGCCGAGGAGGTCACGCAGGACGTCTTCGTGGCCTTATGGGAGGAGCCGCTGTCCTACGATCCCCGGCTCGGCTCGCTGCGCGGCTGGCTGGTGAGCAGGGCCCTGCACGAGTCGGCGGTGCGGGTCAAAGTCGGTTGACCGGTGCGTTCCAGGTCGCGATCACCGGCTCGCCGTGCTCGAACGCCAGTCGCGAGTAGGTGCCCGTGTCGAGCTTGAAGTAGCGGCCGTCCTGCGGCGGCAGGCCGAGCCAGCGAGCGGTCAGCACCCGGAGGAAGTGGCCGTGCGCCACCAGCGCCACCCGCCCCGACGCCTGCCTGGCCCGGGCGATCACCCGGTCGGCGCGCGCTCCCACCTGCTCGGCGCTCTCGCCGGGATGATCGGCGTCGCCGGGGGGCACGCCGTCACGCCACAGATACCAGCCCGGCCGGGTCTGCCTGATCTCGGGCGTGGTGACACCCTCGTAGCCGCCGTAGTCCCACTCCCACAGATCCGGATCCACCTCGTGACCGCTCAGCCCGGCCAGCTCCGCCGTGCGGCGCGCGCGCTGGGCGGGAGAGACCAGCGCCAGGTCGAACGGACGCTCCTTGACCAGCGGCGCGAGCGCGCGCGCCTGCTCCTCGCCGTGGCCCGTCAGCGGCACGTCGGTGAGACCGGTGTGCCTGCCCGACTTGCTCCACTCGGTCTCGCCATGCCTCAGCAACACCATCTCATCCATGGCTCCATCATCCGGCACGCTTGACCTCAACTCAGCTTGAGGTAGCAGCCTGGGGTCATGCACGCCATCAGGCTTCACTCTTACGGTCCGCCCGAGAACCTCCGGTTCGAGACCCTTCCCGACCCGGTGCCGGGTCCCGGCCAGGTCCGCGTCGCCGTGCGCGCCGCTGGACTGCACTTCATCGAGACGCTCCTGCGCAGGGGCATTCCGGTGGGCCCGCACCCGGCGCCCGACCTGCCGGTGATCTTCGGCAACGAGGTGGCGGGGGTGGTCGAGTCCGCCGGCGCCGACGTCGACCCCGCCCTGCTGGGCAGGCGGGTGGTGACCTCCGGCGTGACGTCGGGCGGCTACGCGTCCCTGGCGGTGGCCTCGGCGGAGGACCTCACGCTCCTTCCCGACGATCTGGAGTACGGCGCGGCCGTCGCCATGAACACCACCGGCGCCACCACCCTGGGCCTCCTGGAGCTCGTGCCGGTGACCTCCGCCGACGTGGTGCTGGCCATGGCCGCGGCGGGCGGCATCGGCACGCTGCTCGTGCAGCACGCCCTCCGGGCCGGGGCCACCGTGGTGGGCGCCGCGGGCGGGCCCGCCAAGGTGTCGCGCGTCGCCGGGCAGGGCGCGGACTTTGCCGTCGACTACACCGAGCCAGGCTGGACCGACCGGGTCCGGGAGGCGGTCGGCGAGGTGAGCGTGGTCTTCGACGGGGTCGGCGGCCGGCTCGGGCGCGAGGCGTTCGAGCTGATCGGCAAGGGCGGCCGGCAGGTCGCGTTCGGGCAGGCGTCGGGGGAGAGCTTCCAGCCGGACGAGGAGGACGCGGCGGCTCGCGGGATCACCGCCCACAACGGCATCGGCTACCTGCTGGGCCGCCCCGGAGGCACCGCGGACCTGGGGGGCAGGGCCCTGGAGGAGGTGGCGGCCGGCCGCCTGACGCCTGCCGTGCAGTCCTTCCCGCTGCGCGAGGCGGCCGCCGCCCACGCCGCCCTGGAGAACAGGGACACGATGGGCAAGGTGGTGCTCACGCCGTAGCGAGCTCCTCGATGACGGGCACGAAGGCGTCGATGTCCTCTTCCTGATGCACCACGAAGTACGAGACATCGTGCTCGTCCCGCCAGTGGCGCACCTGGTCGACGAGGTCGCGACGCGTCCCGAGCAGCATTTGCGGTGTCCCCTCCAGCCGCGGCCTGTCGGCGGCGCTCCACGCCTGGCCGGCCTTGCGCTCACCCACCTCGATGACGCTCGTCCCCAGCTCCAGGCGGTCATACCGGGCCCCGGCGGCCTCCCGTACCGCCTGGAGCTTGGCCAGGAACGCCGCCGCGCCGCCGTCGCGCGGGTCGGGTCCCTTGCCGTCGGCCCGGACCCGCATCGCCAGGTTCACCGAATCGGCCTCCCGGGCGGCCAGCCGCACCATCCGCGGCCCGCCCGCGCCGAGCAGCAGCGGGGGATGCGGCCGCTGGACGGGTTTCGGCCGCATCTCCAGCCCTCGCACCGCGTAGTGGTCGCCCTCGAAGGTGAAATCCTCCTCGCCCCACAGGCCCTTCAGCACGGTGACGGCCTCCTCCAGGCGCGCCACCCGGACTCCCGGCGTCGCCAGCTCCAGCCCGGCCCCCGCGTAGTCGCCGGCCATCCATCCGGTGCCCAGCCCCACCTCCAGCCGCCCTTCGGAGATCACGTCCAGGGTGGCCAGCTCCTTGGCCAGGACGGCCGGGTGCCGGAAGTCGTTGGCGAGCACCATGGCCCCCACCCGTAGCCGGCTGGTCGCGCAGGCGGCCGCGGTCAGCGCCGCCACCGGCGCGAACCGGTCCCCGACGAGATGATCGGGCACCAGCAGCACGTCGAACCCGGCCCCCTCGACGCGCCTGGCCTTCTCCGCCCACGCCCTGCCCGACGTGGCCTGCCGCATCACGGCCCCGAACCTGAACCGCCGCACCCGGACCTCCTCAGCCAAGCAAGCACTTGGCAGGATCCTACGTCGTGACGGACGGCCCGCCGACGGCCCCGGCGAGGAGCCGGGCTGATCTCCGGGATCTCTTTCACGGCCGGGACTTACCAAGCGCTTGCTCCGGTGCGAGACTGGCGGCATGGACATCCCGGTGCGCCGCGTGACCGGCGACGAGGTGAGCTTCTTCGGCGAGCACGGCTGGGTGCGGCTGCCCCGGCTGGTCGATCCGGCGGCGGTGGAGAGGTTGCGCGAGCGGGCCGCCGGGCGGCTCCAGGGCCGGGACAAGGGCCGCAGGACACTCGTCGACGAGGCGTTCGGGCAGGCGCGGGACATCGCCGAGAGCGACGAGCTGTTCGGCGCGCTCGCCCTGAGCCCCACCATGGGCCGCAATGCCGTCCACATGCTGCACGGCGTCCGGGCGGTGCGCGTCCAGGTGACGAACCTGCTGGTCAAGGAGCCGGGCGAGCACGGGGCCACGGAGTTCCACCAGGACTTCCCGTGGATGCCGATGGACCGATCCGCCATGCTGACCGTCTGGCTGGCCCTGGCCGACGTGCCCGCCGACATGGGGTCGCTGCGCTTCTACGACGGCTCGCACCGCCACGGGCTGCTCGGCCGGAGCTTCACCCGGCCCGGCGACGACCAGCTCAGCCGCCATCCCTGGCTCAAGGAACTGGAGCTGTCACCGCCGCTCGACCTCCAGGCGGGCGACGCCACCGCCCACCACGCGCTCACCGTGCACGGGGCCCCCGCCAACCGCCGCGACACCACCCGGCTGTCGTTCACCGTGACCTACTTCGACGCCGACGCCCTCTACACCGGCGCCCCCTACCAGCAGACCGACGGGCTGGGCCTGGTCGTGAACGAGCCGTTCGAGCATCCGAGGTTCCCGTGCCTGAAACCGTGAAGGGGCCGGTCGGCGAGCTGGGGGCCACGCTCATGCACGAGCACGTCTTCGGCCTCAGCCCCGAGATCCTCTGGAACTGGCCGGACATCCCGGAGGGCTGGGACGTCGAGTCGCGGGCCAGGCAGGCGGCGGGCAAGCTGGAGGCGCTGCGGGCCGAGGGCGTCGACACGATCATGGACCTGACCGTGGTGGGCCTCGGCCGTTACGTCCCGGCCGTCCAGCGGGTCGCCGAGCTGACCGGGGTGAACATCGTGGCCGCCACCGGGCTCTACACCTACGACGCGCTGCCGCCGTACTTCGGCAACCGCGGCCCCGGCACGCTGTTCGGCGGGCCCGACAGGCTCGCGGAGTTCTTCGTCCGGGACATCGCCGAGGGCATCGGCGCGACCGGGGTGAAGGCGGCCATGCTCAAGTGCGCCTCCGACCACCTCGGCATGACGGCGGGCTGCGAGCGGGTGTTCCGCGCCGTCGCCGAGGCGCACCTGGAGACCGGCGCGCCCATCACCACGCACTCCCACAGCGCCTCGCGCGGCGGGCTGGAGCAGCAGCGCCTGCTCTCCTCGCTCGGCGTCGACCTCGGCAGGGTGGTGATCGGGCACGCGGGGGACTCGACGGACCTGGCCTACCTGGAGGAGCTCATCGCGAACGGCTCGTACCTGGGCATGGACCGCTTCGGCATCGAGACGATCAGTCCGTTCGAGGACCGGGTGGCCACCGTGGCCGCCCTGTGCGCGCGGGGGCACGCCGGGCGGCTGGTGCTCGGGCACGACTCCTACTGCTTCAACGACCGCTTCGACGAGGACGTGGTGCGGCGGCGGCACCCGAACTACCACCTGCTGCACATTCCGCGCGACGTGCTGCCCGAGCTTCGCAAGCGCGGCGTCACCGAGGACCAGATCCATCAGATGCTCGTCGACAACCCGCGGAGGATCTTCGGATGATCGAGGACTTCGACGTCAGCTCCGACTGGCACGTGGCCGCGCCGTACGACTTCCTCGCCAGGCTGCGCCGCGAGCGGCCGGTGTTCCGCAGCGAGCACCTCGGCGCGTACGTGCTCACCAGGTACGCCGACGTGCGGGCGGCGTACGGCGAGCCGCGGAGGTTCTCCTCCAAGGGGTCGCTGACCATCTCGCGCAGCCTCACCCAGGAGACGCGCGACCGGCTGGGGGAGCACGGGTCGTTCCTGTCGAGTTTCGTGGCGAACGTCGATCCGCCCGACCACACCCGGCTGCGGCGGTCGGTGTCGAAGGCGTTCACGCCGCGTGCGGTGGCGGCGCTGGAGCAGCGTTTCCGTCGGCTCAACGAGGACCTGCTCGACCGGGTCCAGCCGCGGGGGAGCGCCGACTTCGTGCCCGACCTCGGGCACGAGCCGTCGGTGAAGCTCACCGCCCGGTTCATCGGGGTGCCGGAGGCGGACGAGGACTTCGTGCAGGCGCACGTGAAGGACTGGTTCCAGCTCTTCCTGTCACCGCAGCCGCCCGCGCGGCAGCTCGAACTGGCCGACAGCTTCCTGACCTACCTGGACTACGTGGATCGGCTGGTCGCCTCCCGGGCCAAGGATCCCCGAGACGACTTCACCTCGCTGATGACCGCCCTGATCGGCGACGAGCTGAGCCACCGGGAGGTGGTGGAGCTGATCTCCACCATCCTGCTCGGCGGCAACGACACCGTGCCCAACCAGCTCGGCAACAGCGTCCTGCGGCTGCTGCGCGAGCGCCGCTGGCCGGTGCCGCCGCAGGCGCTGCGCAACGCCGTCGAGGAGTGCATGCGGATCGACGGCGCGTCACTCGGGTCGTTCCGCTACGCCACGACGGACATCTCGCTGCACGGGGCGACGATTCCGGCCGGGTCCCTGGTGCTGCTCTCGACCGACTCCGCCGCCCACGACGAGACCGTCTTCCCCGAGCCCGACCGCTTCCTGATCGACCGGCACAACGCCGACGCGCACCTGGTCTTCGGCTACGGCATCCACTTCTGCGTGGGCGCCGCGCTCGGCCGCCTGCAGCTGCGCACCGCCCTGGAGGTGCTCGGCCACCGCCTGCCGGGCCTGCGCCTCGTTCCCGGGCCGGTCGCCTACCGCAGGTCGATCGTGGGCCGGGGACTGGCCTCCCTGCCCGTGGAGTGGTGACGGCTCAGCGCGGCTCCGGCACGGGCTCGTCTTCCTGCGCGGCGGACGGCGGGCTCCAGCGGGCCCGTCAGGAAGCGCGCCAGCGCCTCCAGAAGCGACCCGGCCACGCTCGCCAGGCCCAGCAGGACGATCAGCGTCGCGCCGGACCGGCCCAGCAGGCGGCTCGGCGTGATCGCCTGGCGGTGGCTGAGCAGGGTCACCGCGGCCAGTGCCGCCCCGGTCCAGGGCACGAACTGGCCGAGGACGTGCCAGATCGGGCCCCAGCCGGTGCCGCCGAGCACGAGCAGCAGCGCGAACGGCTGGCTCACCAGGATGGCCACCCAGGCCAGCCGGAACGTCCCGGCCCGGCGGTGCAGCAGCATGGCGAGGAGGGCTCCGAACGGCGTCGCCAGGTAGATCATCCAGGACAGCGCGGCCCCCAGCAGCGTGCCTTCGTCGAATTCCGGGCGGTCCGGGCGGGTGGCGAAATCCTCGATGAGCTCATTCAACGCCGTCAGCCCCACCAGGTACACCACGATCGCCCGCAGCACCGGATGGGCCAGCGTGAACCGCACCCCCTCGACCGCCTCGCCCCACACTCCGGTCCTGGGCGGCGCGGGCTCCTCGGCCGCGCCGACGGCTCCGAGCAGCCAGGCGGACGCGGCGAACGCCAGCGCCGCGACGGCCAGGAAGGCCGCCACCGTGCCGGGAGAGCCGCCGAGCAGGACACCGCTGCCGAGGGAGCCGAGACTCGCCACGATCAGCAGCACCGCGTTACGGCGAACAGGAGCAGGTGCGCCTCGGCGAACATGCCGACCTGCCGGCTCGCGCCGCCGGCGAGGAACAGCACGAGGCGGCGCCGCTGCAGGCTGGGGGTGATCATCTCGGCATCCTGCACACCCCTGCCGTGCTTGGGCAAGGCATTTCAGTAGGGTCGTACAAAACGTGATTTAAGGGGATTTGCATGGAGCCGGTAGCGGTCGGGTTGATCGGAGCGGGACCGTGGGCCGAGATGGCGCACGCGCCGATGCTGGCCAAGAGCCCGCACACCCGGCTCGCCGGCGTCTGGGCCCGGCGGCCCGAGGCCGCCGCGCGGCTCGGCGCGCCCGTGTACGAGCGGGTCGAGGAGCTGTTCGACGCCTGTGAGGCCGTCGCCTTCTGCGTGCCGCCGGCCGTACAGGCCGAGCTCGGCGTGCGCGCCGCGCGGGCGGGCAAGGCGCTGCTCCTGGAGAAGCCCCTCGGTGACTCCCTGGACAGTGCGCGCCGGCTGGCCGACGCGGTGGCCGAGACGGGCGTGCCCACGCAGATGGTCCTCACCATGAGGTACGCCGCCGCCACCAAGGAGTTCCTGGCCCGCTGCGCCGAGATCGAGCCGTTCGGCGGGCACGCCGCGAACGTCTCCGGCTCCTTGATGGGCGATCACCCGTTCGCCACCCCGTGGCGGCTGGAACGGGGCGCTCTGCTCGACGTGGGCCCGCACGTGATCGACCTGCTCGACGCCGCGCTCGGTCCGGTGACCGGGGTGCGCGCGCACGGCGACCCGCTGCGCTGGGCGGGCCTGCTGCTGGAGCACGAGGGCGGCGCGGTCAGCGAGGCCTCGCTGTGCCAGGCCGGCGTCGGCGACCTGCCCCCGGCGAGCGTCGCGGTCTACGGCACGAAGGGCAGCGCCGTGCTGCGGCCGGGCGACGACGAGCCGCTGGCGACCGTCGCCGAGGAGTTCGCGCGCACCGTGCGGCAGGGCGGTGGGCACCCGCTCGACGCGGCGCACGGCCTCAGGTTGCAGCGGATCATCGCCGAGGCCGAGGAGCAAGTCCGTACCCCTTGACTCCGGCGCCATCTGGAGCATTGATAGCGTTTGTCCGACGCGCAGTGCTGCAGCGAAGTCCGGTGCGAATCCGGCGCTGTCCCGCAACTGTCATAGCCAGGTCGCCTGCCTCTGCGTGACGTCATCAACCCTCGTGGAAAAGGGTGATCCGTCGCTCTTCGCGGGTCTCTCGGTTCCGACAGTGTGAAAGGACTTCTCGTGAGGCCCGTACGTACGGCTTTCGCGGGCGCGCTGCTGGGAACGCTGGTGCTGGCCGGATGCGGCCAGACCAGCACAACAGCCACCCCCGCCCCCGCGACCCCCGCCGCCACGACCCCCGCCTTCCCCGTCACGGTCGAGGCCGGCAACGGCAAGGTCACCATCGCCAAGAAGCCGGAGCGGATCATCTCGCTCTCGGCCACCCACACCGAGACGCTGTTCGCCATCGGCGCCGGCCCGCAGGTGATCGCGGTCGACGACCGCTCCAACTTCCCGGCCGAGGCGCCCAAGACCGACCTGTCGGGCTTCAAGCCGAACATCGAGGCCATCATCGCCCACAAGCCCGACCTGGTCGTGGTCTCCGACGACATCGACAAGATCGTCGCCGAGCTGGGCAAGGTGAACGTGCCCGTCCTGTGGGAGCCCGCCGCCACCGATCTCGACGAGGCCTACGACGAGATCGCCGACCTGGGCGCCGCCACCGGCAACCAGACCAAGGCCGGCGAGGTCGTGACCGGCATGAAGACGTCCCTGGACAAGCTGGCCGCCGAGGCGCCCAAGGCCAAGAACCTCACCTACTACCACGAGCTCGACCAGACGCCCTACGCCGTCACCTCCAAGACGTTCATCGGCCAGTTGTACGGCATCTTCGGGCTCACCAACATCGCCGACAAGGCCCCCGACGCGGCGGGCGGCTACCCCAAGCTCTCGGCCGAGTTCGTCGCCCAGGCCGACCCCGACCTGATCTTCCTGGCCGACGTGAAGTGCTGCCAGCAGAACAAGGACGCGCTCGCCAAGCGGCCGGGCTGGAAGGGCCTGGCCGCGATCAAGGACGACCAGGTGGTCGAGCTGGACGACGACATCGCCTCCCGCTGGGGCCCGCGCGTCGTCGACCTGGCGCAGACCATCGGCGCGGCGGTCTCGAAGGCGGCCGCACGCTAGTGGCGCAGACCAGTGAGGCCGGGCCGTCACGCGCCCGGCCGCTCTGGCTGGCCGGCGCGCTGGTGGTCCTGGCCGGGTCCATGGTCGCCGGCCTGCTGGGCGGCGCGGCCGACATCTCCCCCTGGCAGGTGGTGCTCCAGGTGGTCGACTGGCTGCCGTTCGTGACGGCCGACTCCGGCCTGGCGCCCATCGAGCAGGGGCTGCTGTACGAGCTGCGCCTGCCCAGGGTGCTCGTCGCGGCCGTGGTCGGCGGGCTGCTGGCCATGGCCGGGGCCGGCTACCAGGGCGTGTTCAGGAACCCGCTCGCCGACCCGTACCTGCTCGGGGCAGCCGCCGGGGCCGGGCTGATGGCGACCGTGACCATCGTGCTGCTGCCGGGGCTCGCCGCCGGCCTCCCGGCGGCCGCGTTCGCCGGAGCCGTCGGCGGGGTCTTCCTCGCCTACGCCCTCGGCAACACCGCCGGCCGCTCCGGCGGCACCGCCACGCTGGTGCTCGCCGGCGTGGCCGTCACCTCGTTCCTCACCTCGATCCAGACGTTCATCCAGCAGTTCAAGGTCGAGGAGCTGCAGCGGATCTACTCCTGGATCCTCGGCGACGTCGGCGGCGGGTGGGACCAGCTGTGGCTCGTGCTGCCGTACGCCGTCGTCTCCGCCGTGGCGCTGCTACTGCACGGCCGCATGCTGGACGTGCTCTCCGTCGGCGACGAGGAGGCGACCAGCCTCGGCGTGCGGGCGGCCAGGGTGCGCTTCGCGGTGCTGCTCGCCGCCTCCCTGGCCACCGCCGCGGCCGTGGCGGTGAGCGGGCTCATCGGCTTCGTCGGGATCGTCGTCCCGCACGTCGTGCGCCGCCTGGCCGGCGGCTCCTACCGCAGCGTGCTGCCCCTGTCGCTGATCGGCGGCGCCGCCTTCCTGGTGCTCGCCGACCTCGCCGCCCGCACCGTCATCGCCCCCGCCGAGCTGCCCATCGGCGTCGTCACCATGTTCGTCGGCGCGCCGTTCTTCGTGGCCGTCCTGCGCATGACCCGGCGGGCCGCGACATGATCGCCGTCAACGGCCTGTCCGTACGGCTCGGCGAGCGCGAGGTGCTCGCCGGGGTGGACCTCCAGGTACGGCGCGGCGAATGGCTGGCGGTCATCGGCCCGAACGGCGCGGGCAAGTCGACCCTGCTCAAGGCCGTCATGGGTCTGCTCGCCCACCGCGGCGAGGTGACCATCGGCGGCCGGCCTTCCGGCGCGCTCAAACCCAGGGACCGGGCCCGGCTCGTCGCCTACGCCCCCCAGTCGCCCGCGCTGCCGCCCGACATGACCGTCTTCGACTACGCCCTGCTCGGCCGCACGCCGTACATCCCCTACCTCGGCAGGGAGAGCCGCGGGGACCGGGAGGTCACCGCGGCCGTGCTGGAGCGGCTCGACCTGACGGCCTTCGCCGGCCGCAGGGTCGGCGAGCTGTCCGGCGGCGAGCGGCAGCGCGTCGTGCTCGCCAGGGCGCTCGCCCAGCAGGCCCCCGTACTGCTGCTGGACGAGCCCACCACCGCCCTCGACCTCGGCCACCAGCAGCAGGTGCTCGAACTCGTCGACCGCCTCCGGCTCGCCGACGAGCTCACCGTGGTCACCACGCTGCACGACCTGACCGTCGCCGGCCAGTACGCCGACACGCTCCTGCTGCTGGCCCGGGGCCACGCGGTCGCCAGCGGCCGGCCGGCCGAGGTCCTCACCGAGCCGCTAGTCGGCGGGCACTTCGACGCCCGTGTCATGATCGAGCCAGGCCCGGGCGGGCGGCCCGTCGTGCACCTGGTCAGGGGGGAACCGTGAAGCTCACGTTCAGGGACGAGGGCGGCGTCCGGCTCGGCGCGCTGCTGTGGGAGTTCGGGCCCGGCTGGCGGATGATCTCCTCGGCCATGCTCGGCGGCGGCATCGGCCCCCGCGAGTGGATCCTCAACGCCCAGGTCGTCGCCGGCTACGCCCGCATGGACCCGGTCGACCACCTGGCCGAGCTGGGCCCCGGCGGCGACGGCGTCGGCATGATGACCGCCGCCTCCGTCGACCGCCGTGTCCGGGCCGAGGACGGCGGCGTCGAAGCCGTCGCCACGGTCGGCTTACGCGTCCCCACCTGGGCCGCGGCCCCCGAAGGCGCCCCCGACCCCGAGCTCGCCCCCATGCTGGGCGCCCCGCGCGTGGGCACCGTCAACATCGTGGCCGTCGTGCCGGTGGCGATGACCGACGCCGCCCTGGTCAACGCCGTGATGACGATGACCGAGGCGAAGGCGCAGGCGCTGATGGAGGCGGGCTTCCCCTGCACGGGCACCGCCTCGGACGCCCTCTGCCTGGCGGTCCCCGACGGCGGGCCGCAGGAGCTGTTCGGCGGGCCGCGCTCGGAGTGGGGCGCGCGCCTGGCCCGCGCGGTCCATGCCGCGGTGAGGCGCGGCGCCGCGGAGTGGCGTCCCTACGACGGCAGGTGAACCCCGGCGACAGGGCCGATCACGTGTCGTGGACCCCGGCCATGGTGACCCCGTAGTCGTCGGCAGCTCCGCGCCGCGTGACGCGGCCCGCTTCGAGGTCCGCCTCCACCAACGACGGGTCCCGCTCGCGGGGCGGGCCGATGCCGCCGCCGCCCGTCGTCTCCACGACGAACGCCTCTCCGGCGGCGAAACGAACATTGTTCACCTTCGACGCGAGGCGTTCGACCGTGCCGTCCAGGTGGCGCCTGAAGAAGCCGCCGAGCCTGCCGGGCAGCCCGCCGTCGCGGCCCGGCGGGGCCAGGCGGAGGCGGTCACCCCGCGTCGTCACGTGGCAGTCGGCGAGGAACCGGTAGACGGTCCGCGAGCCCAGCCCGCCGCGATGGCGGCCGGGGCCGCCCGAGTCCGGGATCGTCTCGATCGACTCGACCACCAGCGGGCAGCGGCCCTCCACCGGCTCCACCTGCGGCACCGAGTTGCGGCCGACGCCGAAGTGCACGCCGGTCGCGTCGGGACCGTCCAGCCCCTGCCGGGCGCCGACGCCGCCGAAGTCGTAGGAGAGGTGGATCCAGTACGGCGCGGCCACGGAGGCGATCGAGAACGGCTGGAGGATCCCGCTCGCCGCTATGGCCCGCTCGGGGACCGCGTCGGACAGCGCCTGGAAGACGGCCTCCATGGCGGCGTAGATGGGCACGTACCTGCCGCCGCACGGGACGGGGGAGCGGGCGTTGAGCAGCGAGCCCGGCGGCAGTCGCACGTCGATCGCGCGCAGGCAGCCGTCGTTCATCGGGATCGCCGGGTCCAGGAAGCACCGCACGGCGAACACGGCCGCGGCCAGCGACTGCGACGCCGAGGCGTTGATGGCGGCGGGCACCTGGGGGTCGGTGCCGGCGAAGTCGAGCACCACCCGCGGCCTGTCCGGGCTCGTGCCGCCGGTCCCGTCCTCCGGCTCGGCCTCGTTCCCCGGGAGGGTGACGGCGACGCGGATGTGGTGGGCTGTGCCGAGGTCGATCCCGTCGTCGTCTATGGAGTAGGACGCCTCGTAGCGGCCCGGGGGAAGCCCGGCCAGGGCGGCCCGGGTCCTCGTCTCCGTGTAGTCGAGGTAGGCGTCGATGCCCGCCCGCAGGCCTGCCTCCCCGTACTCGCGCACCAGTGCGCCGACGCGGGCGGCGGCGACGGCGGTGCCCGCGACGAGGGCGCGGACGTCGCCCATCACCTTGTCCGGGGTGCGGCTGTTGGCGCGCAGGACGGCCTCCACGGCGGGCTCCAGGCCGTCGGCGGTGGCCAGGCGTACGGGAGGGAGCTGGAGGCCCTCTCCGAAGATGTCCGTGGCCAGGGGAGCCATGCCGCCCGCCGAGAGCCCGCCGAGGTCCGAGACGTGGATCATGGTGGCGGTGAAGTAGCCGGGGACGCCTCCGATGAAGACCGGCCGGTAGACCAGCAGGTCGTTGGTGTGGACGCCGCCCCGGTAGGCGTCGTTGAGCACGTACACGTCGCCGGGGCGCATCGTGGCGAGAGGGATGTCCTTGACGAGCTCCGGGAGCGCGACCTTCAGGGCCATGCTGTTCATCAGCGTGGTGGCCATGGAGTGGGCGATCAGCCGTCCGCCGGCGTCCAGGACGGCGGCCGAGGCGTCGGAGCCCTCGACGATGAAGGTCGAGTAGGCCGACCGCACGACGACGATGCTCGCCTCCTCGGCGGCGACGACCAGGGCGTTCCTGAGCACCTCGGCGGTCAGGGCATCGTTCATGCGCCGCTCCCGCGCGTCAGGTGCACGGCGTCCGCCGCGTCGACGGAGGCGGTCCAGCGCGGCGGGACGACGATCGTGCAGCCGGGGTCCTCGATGATCGCCGGGCCGTGCGGCTCCTTCAGGTCTTTCAGTGTGTCCCTGGTGAGCACGGGGACCTCCGCGTACGCGCCGTCGAAGTACGCCGCGCGCGTGGGCGCCGTCGCGGGAGCTCCGTGCCGCGGTGCGGTGGCCTCCGCCGCGCCCCTTCCCGCCGCACCGGGGCCGGGCCGCTCGTGGGGGGAGACGGCCAGGGTGAGGCGGACGCGGTAGCCCACGACTTCGATGTCGCCTTGCTGCGCTATGCCGTACACCTGGGCGTACCGGGCGAAGAAGCGGGACGCCAGCTCCCGCCGCGCAGGGCTCCACGGGACGGTCAGGTCGTGCGACTGGCCGAGGAAGCGGACGTCGGCCGAGCGCGCGAGCTCGACGCCGGGAGCGGTCAGGGGGATGCCGAGGTCGTGCGCGGCGGTGCGGGCCAGCGAGTCGAAGACGGCCTCGGGGTCCGGCGCGTCCAGGCGGGAGATCGCGCGCTCCGTGGACAGGGCGCCGGTGAGCAGTCCGGCCGCGGAGGCGACGCCGGAGTGGGCGGGGACGAGCACCCGGGAGATGCCGAAGCGCTCGGCGACGCGGGCGGCGTGCATGGGGCCCGCGCCGCCGAACGCCACCAGGGTGAAGCCGCGCGGGTCGATGCCGCGCTGCACCGTCACCACGTGGACGGCCGAGGCCATGGCCGCGCTGACGATCTCGTGGACGGCGTGTGCCGCCTGCGCCGGGGTGACCCCGAGAGGGCCCGCCAGCCGGTCGAGGGCCTTGGCGGCGAGGGGGCGCGACAGCGCGATGGTGGCCGAGGAGAGGTAGCCGAGCACCAGGTTCGCGTCCGTCACGGTGGGGTCGCCGCCGCCGAGCGCGTAGCACGCGGGACCGGGGGAGGAGCCGGCCGATCGGGGCCCGACGCGCAGCGCGCCCCCGTCGTCGATCCAGGCGATGCTGCCGCCGCCCGCGCCGACCTCGGCCAGGTCGATGGCCGGGGTCTTGATGGGGACGCCGGTGCCGGCCCGGCGTCCGCCGAAGCTGCCCTTGCCGCCCACGTGGAACTCGCGGGTGATCTCCGGACGGCCGCCGCGGACCACGCAGACCTTGGCCGTGGTGCCGCCCATGTCGAAGGAGATGACGTCGGCGACGCCGGTGCCGGCCGCGGCCAGCACTCCGGCGGCGGGTCCGGACTCGATGGTGGACACCGCCCGCCTGGCCGCCAGCTCGGCGGAGATCACGCCGCCGCCGGACTCCATGACGTGGATCGGCGCGCCGATGCCGAGCTCGGCCAGGCGGGCGCTCAGACGGGAGAGGTAGGAGGCCATGAGCGGCCCGACGTAGGCGGACATGATGGTGGTGGTGGCGCGCTCGTACTCGCGGATCTCGGGCCAGATCTCCGACGAGGTGACCACGTTCGGGACCGACTCGCGCAGGACGGCGGCGACCTGCCGCTCGTGGGACGGGTGGGCGTAGGAGTGCAGCAGGCAGACGGCGGCCGAGGTGATGCCGCGCCCCGCGATCTCGGCGGCGACGCGCCGTACCGACTCCAGGTCGAGGGGGATGAGCACGGTGCCGCGGGCGGAGACGCGTTCGACCACCTCGAAGCAGTCGGCGGCGGCCACCGGCGGCGGGGGAGGGGTGAAGCGAAGGTCGTAGCGGTCCTCTTCGACCCGGGCGTAACGGCCGAGCGGGATGGCCGAGCGAAAGCCCCGGGTGGTCACGAAAGCCACCCGCGCCCCCCGGCGTTCGAGCACCGCGTTGGTCGCCAGAGTGGTCGCGTGGACGACCCTGCTGACCTGGGCGGGGTCGATTTCGCCGAGCACGCGCGTAACGCCGGAGGCGATCCCCGCGATGGGGTCGTCGTGGGTGCTCAAACATTTGGCGGCCGTAAGCGTGCCGGAAGGGCCGCGCAGGACCACGTCGGTGAAGGTGCCGCCGACGTCGACGCCGATCGCGTAACCCATCTGCGTACGGTAAGCGCACAAGCAAGCGCTTGTCTACGTGCCGATCTCTTGACTTACGGCAGGTGATTGGGACCCTGGTCATATCCTTTCTTTGGGGAGCGGTGGATGGCGCGTCTCACAGCTCTGGCCGGCGGTCTGGCAGCGACGACCGCCCTGCTGGCCATGCCCGCGACGGCACACGAGCACCCGAGCGGCATCACCGATCTGGTGACCCCCGCCGTGGTGCGTGTGGAGGCCGTGTCTCACGTCGAGATCACGCTGCTCGATCACCTGAGTGAGCTGAAGCACGTGGAGCGTTCCTACGACATCCCCCTCGGCCAGGGCACCGGCACGGTGGTCAACCCCGAGGGCGCGATCGTCACGCTCACCCGGGTGGTCAAGACCGACGACGACGACGTGGCCGTGCTCGCGGCCAACAGGATCTTCGCCGCGCACCACAAGGTCAAGATCCCGCAGGACTCCAAGCGGCACAAGCTGAAGGACCCGCAGCTCGACCGGCATCTCAAAGAGTGCTATCCGCCGAAGAAGTCCACCGCCACCTGCATCATCAACGTCACCACCGACATCACGATATTTCCGAACGTGTCGCCGGCCGACACCGACGGCTTCAAGGCCGATCTGGTCAGGGCCGGGTCCGGTCCGGACGCACCCGCCGTGCTGATGCCCTCGGGCCGGGCGGTCGGCAGCGTCGGCATGCCCACCGCCCCGCTCGCCGACAAGGTGCCCGACGCCGTGGGCGCGCCCACCAGCGTCGCCGGATTCCTCGGCAGGCCGGGCCCCAACGTGCGCAGCACCGTCGAGATCGCCCACCTCAGCAAGGGCGGCGGCGCGGGCGACACGGGACGGCCGTTCGCCGATCCGGAGAAGAAGACCGACGAGCCCGTCAAACTGGGCGGCCTGGCCGACCGCGGCCTGGCCGGCGCGCCGGTCATCGGCGACAAGGACGGCCACGTCATCGGCATGCTCATCGGCGGCGGCAAGAGCGCCAAGATGATCGGCGTCCGGGAGATCACCTCGACGTTGACCAAGGCCGGGATCGCGCCGCGCAGAGGGGCGATCGACTCGGCCTTCGAGGGCGCGCTGACCCGCTACCACACCAAGTACTACACCGAGGCCGCGCCGGGCTTCCAGCGCGTCCTGGAGCTCTACCCCGGCAACTCGGTGGCCGCCGAGCTGCTGAAGGTCTCCCTGGCCAAGCGGGGCGGCCCCGAGGACGAGGGCACCAAGCGGGCGGCCGCGCCGGTCGCCGGATCCACACCGCTGTGGCCGTTCATCGCGGCCGCCGCCGTGCTGTTCGTCGCCGCCGCGACCGGGGCGTTCGTGCTGTGGCGCCGCCGCGCGCCCGCCGACCGGCCCGGCCATCCCGAGCAGCCGGAGCCGCCGCCGTCGCCACCGCCGGTGGTCACGGGGCAGCCTCTCGACGAGGGCGCCAACCAGACGGTCGTGGTGCGCAGGTCGCAGCCCTTCGGCGTGGTCCCGCAGCAGAAGCAGGTGCTGACCGCGCAGGAGCCGTCCGTCAAATACTGCACGGCCTGCGGGATGAGGCTGGGGCACGGGCACCGGTTCTGCGGCTACTGCGGTCACCCCAGCGAGACGTGATGCAATTGAACGAGCGGGCACTCATCGGCCAGGAGGTGGCCGGCTACTACATCGAGGACATCGTCGGCAAGGGCGGCATGGCCGTCGTCTACCTGGCACTGGACCCCAGGCTCAGCCGCCGGGTGGCGCTGAAGATCCTCAACCCGGTGCTCAGCGTCGACGACAGGTTCAGGCAGCGGTTCATCCTGGAGTCCAGGACGGTCGCCAGCATCGAGCACCCCAACATCATCCCCATCTACGAGGCCAACGCCGACGCCGACGGCGTGCTCTACATCGCCATGCGTTACGTCGACGGGCTCGACCTGCGCCGCCTCATCTACGACCGGGGGCCGCTGCCCCTCGGCCAGGCGAACCGGATCTTCGCCCAGGTGGCGGCCGCCCTGGACGCCGCGCACGCGCACGACCTGATCCACCGCGACGTGAAGCCGGCCAACATCCTGCTCGCCGGCGACCACGTCTACCTCACCGACTTCGGCATCACCAAGCACCGGACGTCGATCTCCGGGCTGACGCAGACCGACCAGTTCATCGGCACGCCCCGCTACATGTCCCCCGAGCAGATCAACAAGGAGCACATCGACGGCGGGGCCGACCAGTACGCACTGGCCTGCGTCGTCTACGAGGCACTGTCGGGGCGGCTGCCGTTCCAGCGCGACAACGACATCGCGTTGCTCTGGGCCCACCTGGCCGAGCAGCCCACGCCGCTGTCGCAGCTCCGGGCGGAGCTGCCGCCGGAGGTCGACGTGGTGATGATGCGGGCGCTGGCCAAGTCGCCCGAGCAGCGCTACCCGTCGTGCGCCGCGTTCGTCACCGCGCTGCGCGACGCCATCAGCGGGCACGCCTCCGAGAGCCCGATGCCGCCCGGCCCGATCACCGCGCCGTCGACCGGGCCGACGACCGGGCCGTCCTCCCGGCCCGTGGGCCTCGCGCAGGTGCGGCAGCGCACGGCGACCAGACCGGGCAGGCTGCCGATCGTGGCCGCCACGCTGACCGCCGCCCTCGCCGCGCTCGCGCTCGTCATCATGATCATCGTCAACCAGCGCGGCGACGCGTGGGTCCGCTTCCAGAACACCACCGCCGCGCCCCTGACGTTCGAGCACCCGGCGTCGTGGACCGCGCGGGCGCACGGCGACCTGTTCGCGCTGGCCTCGCCGCGAGCCGCCGAGTTCGAGGCCATGTTCGTCTCCGGCGCGAACGCCAACTGGGCGCCGGTCAACTCGGTCATCACCGGCGAGCCGGAGGACGCGGTCGGCGTCTACGTCCAGGTGTCCGACACCCTCGACAGCGGCGCCACCCGCGAGGAGATGAAGGCCATGCTGGAGGGCCTGCTCCCGGGCGAGATCGAGGTGACGGCGCCCGTCCCCGACCGTGCCGGCAACAGCGAGGCCACCCGCTACGACGGCTCGCTGCGCGACCGCAACACCGGCAACGGGCTCGGCTTCGTCGGCTACGTCATCGACCACCAGCCCAAGCCGATCCTGCTGATGTACTTCTGTGCCCAGAATCGCTGCGACGACAGCACCCAGGTGCGGGTGCGGCAGAGCGTGCGGGTGTCCTGAGCCGCGAGTGGCTTGTAACTGACTTGTGTGCGGCTTGACCTGGCTGTTCAAGGCGCCGGTAGGCGTCTACCCTCCGATCTTGTGGGCATACGAATCGTCATCGTGGACGACCAGGCGATGGTGCGCGCCGGACTGCGCATGGTCGTGGAGAGCGAACCCGGCATGGAGGTCGTGGGAGAGGCCGCCGACGGGCGCGACGCCATCGCGGTCGCCAGGCGCACCAGGCCGGACATCGTGCTGATGGACATCTCCATGCCGCGGCTCGACGGCCTCAGCGCGGCCAGGGAACTGCTCGACACCCCGTCGCCGCCCAAGGTCATCACGCTGACCACGTTCGACACCGACGAGAACCTCTGGGCGGCGCTGCGCGCGGGCACCAGCGGCTTCCTGCTGAAGGTGTCGCCGCCGGAGCAGCTCATCGAGGCCATCCGCATCGTGCACGCCGGTGACGCGCTGCTCGACCCGGCCGTCACCAGCCGGGTGATCGCCTCCTTCGCGGGCCGCGCGGAGCCGGCTCCCTCGCCGAGGCTCGCCGAGCTGACACCGCGCGAGCTGGAGGTGCTGCAACTGCTCGCCCGCGGCCTCACCAACGCCGAGATCGCCCGCGAGCTGTTCGTGGGGGAGGCCACGGTCAAGACGCACGTGGCGCGGGTGCTGATGAAGCTGGGGCTGCGGGACCGGGCCCAGGCGGTCGTCTTCGCCTACGAGTCCGGGGTCGTGCGGCCCGGCGACACCGGCTGAACCGGCCGCCCCATCTCAGCATGCGGAAGGGTATTTGTGAGCCTTCGCGTACCTGTGTGTATATTTTTCGTCATAAGGCGGTAGTTACAGGAGATATTTCATGGAAGCGTTGCCCAGAGTCCTTTTCGACGAGGCCCACAGCGAGTCGTGGACCATCCGGCGCGAGGTGGCCGAGGCCATCAACCCGGCCCACCCCGACGACAACAGTTACGCGCGCGCCGCCGGGCTGCTGCGCCATCTGGGGCACACGGTGACGGCCCACACCGAGGGCTCCATCGACGCGGGAACGCTCCAGGAGCAGGACGTGCTGGTCATCGCGCACCCGTCGGGGCAGCGCTGGGAGCGCACCACCGGCCAGGGCAGCCCGGTCTTCTCCCCGGCCGAACTGGACGCCGTCGAGGCGTTCGTCTCCGGCGGCGGCGGGCTGGTCGTGCTGGCCGAGGAGGAGCAGGACAAGTACGGCAACAACCTGGCCGAGCTGCTGGCCCGCTTCGGTGTGGGCGTCGAGCACGCCACCGTGCGCGACCCCCGGCACGCCCACCGGGGCGTGGCCACCTGGGTGCTCGCCGAGCGGGCCACCTCCGACGGCCTGCTGGCGGGGGTCCGTGCCGCCTGCTTCTACCGCTCGGGGGTGCTGACCGCGGACGCCTCCGCGACCGTCCTGTTCGCCACCTCCCCGGACGCCGACCCGGCGGGCGCACCGCTGGCCGTCGCGCTCCGGTACGGCCGGGGCCGCGTCGTGGTGTTCGCCGATTCGGACCTGTTCGGGGACGACTCGATCGACGACCACGACCACCGCAGGCTGTGGGGCAACGTGATCACCTGGGCGGCCCGCGTGCCCGCCCACGACCGCGTGGCCGGGGCTCGCGAGCCGTCCGTCGCCGCCCAGCCGAAGGCCGCGCTGTTCGCCGAGCTCAAGGCCGCCGTGGAGGAGCTGCGGACGCTGCAGGTCAAGGACGGGTCGGTGCCCGAGGGCAAGGAGCGCGGCAAGGAGCTGGTCGCCGCCGTCGCCGCCAAGGTGGGCGAGCTCTCGCCCCATTTCCCGCATGACGCCGCCTACCTCCAGGCCGTACGGGACGACCTCGCCAAGTGGTCCGAGCAGGACCTCGGCGTCCCCGACTTCCTCGACTCGCTGAACCTCTTCCACCCCGACACCCAGCGCGTCGACGGCCTCGAGCACCTCGTCGTCTTCCCGATGTACACGCAGAACGGCAACCCCGGCCGCAACATCGAAGCCGTCTGGATCCGCACGATCTGGCCCGGCTGGCTGGCCGCGCTGGAGTCGGGCGGCTACGACAACCCGATGTTCGTGCCGATCGCGTTCGAGGACTTCACCTCCGGCTACGAGACCCACTCGGCCGTGCTCTTCCCCGAGACGGTCGCCGTCCGCCAGGCGCCCGAGCGCTTCACCTGGGGCGGCATCTTCGCCGACCGGGAGGCCGCCAGGTTCAGGCGGGTGTCCAAGGCCGCCACCGAGACGCTCAAGCTGGAGCTGCCGCCGGACGCCGCCAGACTGCTGGAGTCGCAGCAGCTGGCCCAGGACACGTTCGTCCTGTGGGACCTGGTCCACGACCGCACCCACAGCCACGGGGACCTGCCGTTCGACCCGTTCATGATCAAGCAGCGGATGCCGTACTGGCTCTACTCGCTGGAGGAGCTGCGCTGCGACCTGACCGCGTTCGGCGAGGCGGTGAAGCTGGAGCGGACCGGTGTGCCGCACGCCCGTTACGTGCAGCACGCGATCCTGTTCGACCGGCTGTTCAGGTTCCCGATCACCGGCGCCCGGGTGCGCAACTACGACGGGCTGGGCGGCCAGCTCCTCTTCGCCTACCTGCACCGCAACGACATCGTCCGGTGGACCGACAACCGGCTCTCGATCGACTGGGACCGGGTCGCCGACGGTGTGGCCGACCTGCGCGGCGAGGTGGAGAAGCTCTACCGCGACAGCATCGACCGGTCCAAGCTGGCGCACTGGCTGGCGGCGCACGAGCTGGTCAGCGCCTACGTCGAGCCCGACCCGGCCTCCGTCTGGGCCAGGGGCGTCCAGGCGCTGCCCCAGGAGCAGAAGGCCAAGGTGGACGCGGTGCTGCCGGACGAGTTCCCCCTGAGCATGTTCTACGAGGCGCTGCGCCGTAAGCTGACGGACGTGGTCGACTCGACGAAGGGGATCCGCGCATGATCATCGTGGTGACGGGCGGCACGGGTCCCACCGGCGCGGCCGTGTCCGAATATTTCCGTAAAAATGGACACACCGTGCTCGTCGCCGGGCGGGAGCAGGTCGACCTGCTCGACCGCGCCGCCGTGCAGGCGTTCGCCGACCGGATCGAGGCCGAGCACGGCCACGTCGACGGGGTGATCCACCTGGTCGGCGGCTGGCGCGGGTCGAGCACGTTCGCCGAGACGGACCTCGGCGACTGGGACGCCCTGCACGACCTGCTGATCCGCACCCTCCAGCACGTCTCGCTGGCCTTCGAGCCACTGCTGCGCAAGAGCGCCAACGGCCGGTTCGTGATCGTCTCCGCCAAGGCCGCGGCGCGGCCCGGCGCGGGCGGCGCCGCCTACGCCGCCGCCAAGGCCGCCGCGGAGGCCTGGACGCTCTCGCTGGCCGACGCCCTGTCGGGCACCAGCAGCGCGGCGACTATCCTGGTGGTGAAGGCCCTGGTCAACGACGCCATGCGCGCCGCCAAGCCCGACGCCCGCTTCCCCGGCTTCACCGACGTGCGCGATCTCGCCGAGGCGATCGGCGGGCTCTACGACCAGCCCGCCGCACAGGTCAACGCGACTCGATTGGATCTCACTACGTGACTCCCCGGCACGACCCCCAGCTCAAGGCTTTCGCCAGCGACAACTACGCCGGGGTGCACCCCGAGATCCTCCAGGCCATCGCCGACGCCAACGGCGGCCACCAGATCGCCTACGGCGACGACGTCTACACCGAGGCCCTGCAGGCCGTCTTCAGGCGGCACTTCGGCGACCAGGCGCGGGCCTGGCCGGTGTTCAACGGCACGGCCGCGAACGTCGTCTCCCTGCGGGCCATGACCGCCCACTGGGAGGCGGTCGTCTGCTCCGAGACCGCCCACATCAACACCGACGAGGGCGGCGCCCCGGAGGTCGCCGGAGGCATCAAGCTGCTGACCGTCCCCACACCCGACGGCAAGCTCACCCCCGAGCTCGTCGACCGCCAGGCGTGGGGCTTCGGCGACGTGCACCGCGCCCAGCCGAAGGTGGTGTCCATCTCCAACACCACCGAGCTCGGCACCGTCTACACCCCCGAGGAGATCGCCGCGCTCTGCGCGCACGCGCACGAGCGGGGCCTGCTCGTCCACCTCGACGGCTCCCGCCTCACCAACGCCGCCGCCGCGCTCGACGTGCCCCTGCGGGCGCTGACCACCGACGCGGGCGTGGACGTCCTCTCCTTCGGCGGCACGAAGATCGGGCTGCTGTACGGCGAGGCGGTCGTGGTGCTCAATCCCGAGGCGGCCACCGGCGTCGACTACATCCGCAAGACGTTCATGCAGCTGTCGTCGAAGATGCGGTTCGTGTCCGCGCAGTTCGAGGCGCTGCTCTCCGGCGACCTGTGGCTGCGCAACGCTCGGCAGGCCAACGCCATGGGCAGGCGGCTGGCCGAGGCGGTCCGCGACCTGCCCGGCGTCGAGGTGCCGCGCGCCGTCGAGGCCAACGCGGTCTTCGCCGTGCTGCCCGCCGACGTCACCCAGCGTCTGCAGAAGCGCTTCCGCTTCTACACCTGGAACGAGGCGACGGGCGAGGTGCGCTGGATGTGCGCCTGGGACACCACCGAAGCGGACGTGGACGCCTTCGCCGCCGCGGTGGCCGAGGAACTGGGCGTCTAGAATCGTCGAAGGGCGGGCGGGCCGGACGTTCAGCGCTTGAGCGCGAGGCGGGCGGCCTGCCAGCCGCCCATGCCGTGCACTCCGGGCCCCGGCGGCGTCGAGGCCGAGCAGAGGAAGACGCCGGGCAGCGGCGTGCGCCACGGCGCCGGCGACCAGACCGGCCGCTTCAGAAACTGGCCGAGGCTGGCCAGCCCGCCGCCGATGTCGCCCCCGAGCAGGTTGGCGTTCGCCGACTCCAGCGCGGCCGGCCCCATCACGTGCCTGGCCAGCACCCGCTCGCCGAACCCGGGCGCGAACCGCTCGATCTGCGCCTCGATCGCGCCCGTCATGTCCACCGCACAGCCGTTCGGCACATGGCAGTAGGCCCACAGCGTGTGCCCGCCCCGCCCCGGGTCGGCCGCGTAGGGCTGCACGAGAAGCACGTACGGGCGCGGCGAGTGGTGCCCGGCGGCCATCTCGGCCTCGCTGAGCGCGATCTCCTCCAGCGTGCCGCCCAGGTGCACGGTGCCCGCGCCCGCGACCGCCGGGTCCCGCCACGGCACCGGCCCGTCGAGCGCCCAGTCCACCTTGAACACGCCCGGCCCGCGACGGAAGCGCGCCAGCCGCCGCCGGTAGCCGGCGGGCACATCGGCCATCTCCAGGAACCGCTCCGGCGAGACGTCGAGCACCACCGTCTCCGCGTCGAGCTCCTCCAGCCGGCGCACCCGGTGCCCGCTGACGGCCTCACCCCCCAGCTCCCTCAGCCGGGCGACCAGGGCGTCGGCCAGCACCTGGGAGCCGCCCTTCACCAGCGGCCAGCCCACCAGGTGAGCGAGGGCGGCCAGCGTCAGGCCGTAGCCGCTGGTCAGCGGCGAGCGCAGGTCCAGCATCGAGTGCGCGGCCATGCCCGCCAGCAGCGCGCGCCCCTCCACGGTGCGGAACCAGCGCCGCCCCAGCGTCGTGGCCGGCAGGACCGCCGGTACCCCGAACCGCGCGGCTGCCGCCAGCGTGGCCGGCCGCGCCTGCTGCGGCTCCCACGGGCCCAGCGGCTTCAGCAGCAGGTCCACGAGCGGGAGCCCGGCCCGCGCCGCCGCCCCCGCCGTCGCCCGCCACACCGCCGCGTCCCGCCCCAGACCCTCGCAGGTGCGGCGCAGGTCGCGGTGCACGAGCACGGCGGGCCGGTCGTCGAGCGGATGCGCGGCGGCCACGGGCGCGTGGACGAACTCCACGCCCTTCAGGTCGAGCTCGCGCATCGCCGGCGAGGCCAGCGCCATCGCCATCACGGTCGCGCCCAGGTCGTGCACCCGGCCGGGCAGCGTCAGCTCCGCCGAGCCCAGCCCGCCGCCGAACCGGTCGGCCGCCTCCAGCAGCAGCACCCTGCGCCCGGCCCCGGCGAGTGTCACGGCCGCGACGAGCCCGTTGGGGCCCGATCCCACCACGACCGCGTCGGCGCTCATTTCAGAATCGTCGGCAGCGGTTGCGCGCCCCGGTGCTGGAGCAACTCCGTCATGAGCTTGATCTCGCCCTTCTGCCCATCGACGATCTTGCGGGCCATGCTGACCACCTCCGCCCGGTCCGACAGCTCGAGCAGGCCCTCGGCCATCTGCACGCCGCCCTCGTGATGGCGGATCATGAGTTGCAGGAACAGCACCTCGGCCTCGGAGCCGTCCAGCTCTCTCAGCTTGGCCAGCTCCTGGGCCGAAGCCATGCCGGGCATCGCCTGCGGCGCGGCCGTCGCGGTCGTCGCGGCGTGGCCGTGACCGCTCATCCACGCCATCGGCCGCATGTCCGTGGCCTGCGTGAGCTCCCACTGCTGCAACCAGCCCAGGAACATGCCCCGCTGGTTGGACTGCGTGTTGATGATGTCGAAGGCCAGGCTCCGGATCTCCCTGGACTGGCTCTTGTCCCTGATCGTGAAAGACATGTCGACGGCCTGCGCGTGGTGCGTGGCCATGTCGCGGGCGAATCCGGCCTCCGGGGAGGCGTCACCGGGCGTGCCCCGGCCGCCGAACACGAGGAACAGCGCCGCCGCGGCGACGACCAGGACGGCGAGGGTGACGAAGAGCGATCTGGTTGCAGGCTTTTCCATGACCGTTCCAGCGTACCCATCCCCTGGTCCAGTTGAGATCGCACGCTTATAAGCCGCTTATTCTCCGCATACGCCAGAAGGCAATAGGGTGACCGCAGTTGGTACGCCGATGGAGGAACGATGACGAAGGAGAAGGCGCAGGCGCGGCGCGAGCATCTGCAGAAGATGCGGGCCCAGCAGCAGCGCAAAGAACGCCGCACCGCCTTGCTGATGTGGGGGACGGGCGGTCTCGTCGTCGTGCTGCTCGTCGGCGTGGTCGGGTTCTACCTGATCAAGCAGTCGCGGGAGACCTCGCTCGACGCCGTGAGCAGCGTGAAGTACGAGGCCGGCCAGCACGTGTGGAACGCGGTCACCTACAAGGAGACGCCGCCGGTCGGTGGCGAGCACAACAACTACTGGCAGTTCTGCAACGTCTACGACAAGCCGATCCACAGCGAGCACGCCGTCCACTCCCTGGAGCACGGCGCCGTCTGGATCACCTACCGCCCCGACCTGGCGGCGGCCCAGGTGGCCAAGCTCAAGGAGGTGGCGGGCTCGACGGGCCAGCAGGAGTACATGCTGGTCAGCCCGTTCCCCAACCTGCCGGCCCCGATCGTGGCCTCCTCCTGGGGTCACCAGCTCAAGCTGGACAACCCCGAGGACCCGAAGCTGGCCGCGTTCATCAAGAAGTACCAGAACGGCTCTGACACGCCCGAGCCGGGCGCCACGTGCGGTGGCGAGGACGCCATCACCACCACCGCCGACCAGGCCCCGCTCCCGCCGCAGCCCCAGCAGCAGACGCAGACCCCGGCGGCCAGCCCGTCGCCGTCGGAGTCGCAGCAGTAGGACCTCCGGAGCCGGGTCCCTCCAGGTGAGGGGCCCGGCTCGGCTGCACACCGACTCCATGGCGGACTCGGCCGTCGCGGCCGTCGCGGGCGTCACCTCCGGCCGGCTAGCCGAGCACCTCCTCCAGCGGCACCCAGTCCAGCCCATGGGCCTCGGCCACCGGCCGGCTGGTGAGGCGGCCCTCGTGGGTGCTCAGACCGAGCGCCAGCGCCGTGTCCTGGCGCATCGCCTCGGCCCAGCCGTGGTCGGCGATGGCGAGCGCGTACGGGAGCGTGACGTTGGTCAGGGCGAACGTGGAGGTGTGCGGGACGGCGCCCGGCATGTTGGCCACGCAGTAGAAGATCGAGTCGTGCACCTGGTAGGTCGGCTCGGCGTGCGTGGTCGGGTGGGAGTTCTCGAAGCAGCCGCCCTGGTCGATGGAGATGTCCACCAGCACCGACCCGGGCTTCATCCGGCTGACCAGCTCTTCGGTCACCAGCTTGGGCGCCTTGGCGCCGGGGATGAGGACCGCGCCGATGACGAGGTCGGCCTCCAGGACGGCCCGCTCGATCTCCAGCATGTTGGAGGCGACCGTCTGGCAGTGGCCCTGATAGATCAGGTCCGCCTGGCGCAGCTTGTCGATGTTCCTGTCCAGCAGGATCACCTCGGCCTGCATGCCGAGCGCGATGGCCGCCGCGTTCATGCCGGACACGCCTGCGCCGATCACCACCACGTGGGCCGCGTACACGCCGGAGACGCCGCCCATCAGCACGCCCCTGCCGCCCTGGGAGCTCATCAGGTGGTAGGCGCCGACCTGGGGCGCGAGCCGGCCCGCGACCTCGGACATGGGGGCGAGCAGCGGCAGGCTGCCGTCGAGCGTCTGCACGGTCTCGTAGGCGACGCCGGTGACCCCGGAGTCGAGCATCGCCCGCGTGCATGCCTGTGAGGCGGCCAGATGCAGGTAGGTGAAGAGCACCTGGCCCTTGCGCATCCGGTGGTACTCCTCGGCGATCGGCTCCTTGACCTTGAGGATCAGGTCGCACTCCGCCCACACCGAGTCCGGGTCAGGCAGGATGACCGCGCCCGCCGAGCGGAAGTCGGCGTCGGGGATGGCGGAGCCGAGGCCGGCCTCCCGCTCGACGAAGACCTGGTGGCCGTGGCGCACCAGCTCGTGGGCGCCCGCCGGGGTGAGCGCCACTCGATGCTCGCTGTTCTTGACCTCGCGGGGAACGCCGACCTTCATGGGTTCCACCCCGTTTCTGCAGAAGTATGGAGCTGCCGGAATTCTTTCTCTATTCTCCCCTTCTTCCCATAGAAGTGAGATTTGTTCGGCTGATTACCCGGCTCCCGGCGGTCCTCGATAGGCTCACCCGCAGCCCGAACGTCAGGATGGGGTCGTCATCGATGGACAAGCCGGAAGAGCCGCCACCCGCGGATCCGGGGCATCCGCAGGCCAGCAGGCTCACCACCATCGTGCTGATCGTGTCGCTCGTCCTGGTGGTGCTGGTCGCGGGCGTGCTCGGCACCGTCGCGGTCCTGATGACCAGGAGCCCTGACGCCCCGCTGCTCGGCGGCGTCCCGCCGCAGCGGCTGTCGGTGCCGATCCACTTCGCTCCCGTGCGCGAGACGAAGGCCGCGCCGTGCCCGGGGGAGGAGGCCGCGCTCGACGAGACGCAGACCACCTGCTATCTGCTGGAGGACGGGGTCACCGTCAACGCCGTGCAGGAGATCGAGCCGGTGCGGGAGAAGGACGGCACCTACTCGGTCCGCGTCGCCGTCGCGCCCGCGTACAAGCAGAAGCTGGTGGACCTCATCGACGAGCAGGTGGCGGACCAGCGGCAGATCGCGGTCGTGCTGGTGCCGAAGACCGTCGTGGCCGCGCCCATCGTCACCCAGAGCATGGACGGCGACAGCCTGAGCATCGTCGGGTTCTCCAAGGAGGACGCCGATGCGCTGGCCGTCCGCCTGCTCGGCTCCACCGCGAGCCCCACCGGCACCCCCGCCACCGGCGCGGCGACGGGCGACCCGACGGGCGACCCGACGGGCACGGGCGCACCGACCGGCATTCCGACCGGGGACCCGGGCACGGGAAGCCCGACGGGTGCCCCGTCAGGACCCACAGCGAATCCGACCGGCGGCACCACGGGCACCGGCACCACGAGCACCGGCACCACGGGCGCGCTCAACCCCAAGTACAGCACCTGCAAGCAGGCCAGAGGCGCCGGGTACGGCCCCTACTTCAAGGGCGTCCACCCCGAGTACGCCTGGTACGTCGACGTCGACAACAACGGCGTGGCCTGCAATGCCGCGGACCTGACCTAGCTGAAGAGCTCCTCCAGCGCGGTGATCCCGAAGTAGGCGAAGAAGAGCAGCGAGACCACCCAGAGCAGCCACGGGATCTCGGAGAACTTCCCGCGCGCCGCCTTGATCAGTGTGTACGCGATCACGCCGGCGCCGACGCCGTTCGTGATCGAGTAGGTGAACGGCATCAGCGAGATCGTCAGGAACGCGGGCACGGCCAGCTCCAGGTCGTTCCAGGGGACGTTCTTGCTCTGCGTCATCATCAGCGCCCCCACCAGCACCAGCGCGGGCGCGGCCGCGGCGGCGGGGACCACCGCGGCCAGCGGCGTG
The DNA here is from genome assembly GCF_037044575.1 of Nonomuraea sp. LPB2021202275-12-8. Classification (NCBI taxonomy): domain Bacteria; kingdom Bacillati; phylum Actinomycetota; class Actinomycetes; order Streptosporangiales; family Streptosporangiaceae; genus Nonomuraea; species Nonomuraea sp. LPB2021202275-12-8. The sequence goes on from NZ_JBAHWD010000016.1 coordinate 55,317, forward strand.
AACAGCAGCGTCAGCCCGAGCAGCGCCCCGGTGAACACGCTGGCCAGCCCGGTCCTGGCGCCCTCGCCGACCCCCGCCGCCGACTCGACGAAGACCGTGTTGGCCGACGAGCTCACCGCCCCGCCGACCATGCCCGCCACGCCGTCCACGGTGAGGATCCTGCCCAGCCGGGGCACCCGCCCCCGCTCGTCCACCAGCCCGGCCTCGTCGCTGACGCCGATGATCGTGCCCATCGCGTCGAAGAACCCGGACAGCACCAGCGTGAACAGCACCACCGTCGCCGTCAGCGCCCCCGCCGTGGCGAACCCGCCGAACAGGTCGAACTGTCCCACCAGCGAGAAGTCGGGGGCCGACACGAGTGAGTCGGGCACGCGCGGCGCCACCACGCCCCAGGCGCCCGGCTCGATCGTGGCCAGCGAGTTCACCAGGATGGCCAGCGCCGCGGTCACCACGATGCTGATGAGGATGGCCGCGGGGGTCCTGCGCACGTACAGGACGATCATGAGCAGCAACCCGAAGCAGAACACCGTGACCGGCCAGCCCGCCAGGTGCCCGGTCGCGCCGAGCTGCACGGGCGTGCCGGTGCCCGGCGCCACGAAGCCGGCGTCCACCAGCCCGATGAGCGCGATGAACAGCCCGATCCCGACGCTGATGGCGTGCTTGAGCGCCAGCGGGATCGCGTTCATGATCAGGGTGCGCAGGCCGGTCACGGCGAGCACGATGATGACCAGGCCTTCGAGCACGACCAGGCCCATCGCCTGCGACCAGGTCATGAACGGCGCGGCCTGGTAGGCCACCACCGCGTTCAGCCCGAGTCCGGCGGCGAGCGCGAGCGGCGCGTTGCCGACGACCGCCATGAGCAGCGTGGAGACGGCCGCCGCCAGCGCGGTCGACGTGGTGAGCTGGGAGATCGTCAGCTTCGCGCCGGTGATGTCCTGGGCGCCCGCGAGGATGATCGGGTTGAGCAGGATGATGTACGCCATCGCCATGAAGGTGGTGATCCCGCCACGCACCTCGCGGCCGACGGTCGTCCCTCGCCCGGACAGCTCGAAGAACCTGTCGAGCACCGACATCCCCCTCCACGATCAAGGGGGAGTGCCGGTTGCCTACCCGGTGGGGGACGTGCTCATGCCTTCTCGTGCCGCCCGCCGCCCACCAGGGCGGCGAACTCCTCCAGCCCGATCCGGCCGTCGCCGTCGCGGTCCGCGGACTCGATGAACGCCTCGATCTCCGCCTCGGAGGCGCCGAGCCCGCCGAGCGCCTGGTTGGCCTGCCTGATCTCGGCGGCCGTCAGCAGACCGTCACCATCGGTGTCGAATCGCTCGAACTCCGCTTTGGCCGCTTCATGTGCGTCCGTCATGAGAACCCTCCCCGTTGTGAACCAAGGCGATATCTTCGGGTCTGATCGGAACCCGAGTCAACCGCAGCCCGGTCGCCGCCCGCACCGCGGCCGCGATGGCGGGGGTGGAGGACAGCGTCGGAGGCTCGCCCGCGCCGCGCAATCCGTACGGCGCCGCCGGGTCCGGATTCTCCAGGATCTTCATCGTCATGGGCGGCATGTCGAGGATGGTGGGGATCAAGTAGTCGGTGAAGGACGGGTTCAGCACCTTGCCGTCGCGCATCTGGATCTCCTCCATCAGCGCCAGCCCCAGGCCCTGCGCCGACCCGCCGTGGATCTGCCCCTCCAGCGCCTGCGGGTTCAGGATCCGGCCCACGTCCTGCACGGCCGCCAGCTCCACCACCTTCACCAGGCCCAGCTCCACGTCCACGTCCACCACCGCCCGGTGCACGCACAGCGCGAGCTGCGTGTGCGAGTCGCCCTGCCCGGTGGCCGGATCCATCGGGTATGTGGGCCGGTGGCGGTATTCGCGGGTCTCCTCGATCGGGCCGGACTTCTCCAGCGCCTCCCGCGCCGGCAGCCCGCCGAACCGCTCCCGGACCGCCTCGCAGGCGGCCTTCACCGCACCGCCGGTGACGTACGACTGCCGCGAGGCCGACGACGAGCCCGCCGAGCCCACCGAGGTGTCGGCGGTCGCCACGGTCACGTTCTCGACGCCCAGCTCGGTGCGCGCGATCTGGGCCTGGATCGTCACCAGCCCCTGCCCCACCTCGGCGGCCGCGGTGTGCACGGTGACGTGCGGCTCGCCGCCGACCAGCTCGGCCCGCACCCGGGCCGTGGAGTAGTCGTCGAAGCCCTCGGAGAAGCAGATGTTCTTGATGCCCACGCCGTAGCCGACGCCCCGCCGGACCGACTCGCCGTGGGTGGTCTGCGACACGCCGCCCGGCAGCGCGCGCAGGTCCCGCTCGGCGGGGGCGGGCAGCGGGAACCTCTCCAGGTCGCGGAGCATGCCGGCCAGCGGCGCCGGTGAGTCGATCACCTGGCCGGTGATGAGCGAGGAGCCCTGGGAGACCGCGTTGCGCACCCGGATCTCCACCGGCGACAGGCCGCACGCCTCGGCCAGGCGGTCCATCTGGGACTCGTAGGCGTAGCAGGCCTGCACCGCGCCGAAGCCGCGCATCGCCCCGCACGGCGGGTTGTTGGTGTAGACGCCGGTCGCGTCCACCCGCACGTTCGGCACCTCGTACGGGCCCGCGCCGAGCGAGGCCGCGTTGCCGACGACCGCGGGGGAGGAGGAGCAGTAGGCGCCGCCGTCGAGCAGGATGTCGGCCTTGACGTAGACGAGCCGGCCGTCGCGGGTCGCGCCATGCTCGTACCGCATCCGGGCCGGGTGGCGGTGCACGTGGCCGAAGAACGACTCCTCACGGCCGTAGACGATCTTCACGGGCCGGTCCAGGCGCAGCGCCAGCATGCAGGCGTGGACCTGCATCGACAGGTCCTCGCGGGCGCCGAACGCGCCGCCGACCCCCGACAGGGTCAGCCGCACCTTGCCGGGCGGCAGGCCCAGGCAGGGGGCGAGCTGGTCGCGGTCCACGTGCAGCCACTGGGTGGCGATGTAGAGGTCGACGCCCCCGTCCTCGGCGGGGACCGCCAGGCCGGACTCCGGGCCGAGGAAGGCCTGGTCCTGCATGCCGACCTCGTACTCGCCGGTGACCACGACCTCGGCCTCGAAGGTGTCACCCTTGCGCACCGGCTGGTATCTGACGAAATCTAGGGCTTCGCGGGGATCCGTCACAGCGGGGCGGAGCTCGTACTCGACCACGATCGCCGACGCGGCCCTGCGCGCCGTCTCCGGGTGGTCGGCAGCCACCAGCGCCACCGGCTCTCCCTCGTAGCGCACCTGGTCGATGGCGAGCACCGGCTGGTCCTTGACGTCCAGGCCGTAGAACTTCTCGCCCGGCACGTCCTCGTGCGTCAGCACCGCGCGCACGCCGGGGATCGCCAGCGCCGGCCCCACGTCGACGGAGCGGATCCAGGCGGAGGCGTGCGGGCTGCGCAGCGTCGCGCCCCACACCATGCCCTCCAGCCACAGATCCGAGGCATAGGCGAACTCGCCCGTGACCTTCAGCACCGCGTCCGGCCGCCGCGCGCTCTCGCCGACGCCCTGGCGCGCCTGTCTCGCCGTCTCCGTCATCCTTCGAGTAGAGCACCGCCGCCTGCCGCCCGGAATGCGCGCGAAGTGAAATCGGCGTAAGCGGTTGACCGGCTGACTTGTATATTCCTCCAAGTGCGCATAAGTGACATGCTGGACATCGAGGAGCTGCATCTCAGGCTCCTCGCCGGTGACCCCGGCCGCGAGTTCGGCACCGTGCACATCACGGACCTGCCGGACCCGGGCCGCTACCTGTCGGGCGGCGAGTTCGTGCTGACCGGGCTCATGTGGCGGCACACGCCCGCCGACTCCGCCCGCTTCGTCGCCGCGCTGGTGGCGGCCGGCGTGGCCGCGCTCGGCGCCGGCCAGGCCCGGCTCGGCCACATCCCCGCCGACCTCGTGGCGGCCTGCGAGCAGGCCGGGCTTCCCCTCCTCGAAGTGCCGACAGAGGTCTCCTTCCGCACCCTCGCCGAGCTCGCCGCCCCCCGCCTGTCCGGCGACGTGCGCGACGCGCTCGGCCGCCACCGCAGGCTCGTGGCCGCCGTCGCCGAGGGCGCCGACCTGCCCGAGCTGTTCACGCTGACCGCCGCGGAGCTCGGCGTCACGGGCGCGGTGATCTCCGCCGCCGGCGAGGTGATCGTCGGCTCGCCGGCAGATCCGGTACGGCTGGCGCGTGCCTACCTGACGGCGCCCCGGCTGCCCTGCCTGGCCGCCGGGCACACCCTGTTCGGCGTCGGCGTCGGCCGCGGCCACCGGGCGGCGGGCTGGGTGCTGGCCTGCGACGGCGACCTGCTCGACCGGCCCGATCTCGGCTACGAGCTGGCGGCCTGCGTGGCGCTCGAACGCGGCCGGATGGAGGAGGGGCGGCGGGTCGAGCGACGGCTGGCCGAGCAGCTCGTGGCGGCCGCCGTCGCGGGCTCCGGCGAGGCCGAGCTGAACGCCGGGCTGCGCACCTGCGGCATCGACGTGGCAGAGCCGTACGTGATCGTCAACGCGACCGTCGCCAGGCCGGGCGCCACCCGCGGGCCCGATCCCGCGCGCCTGGGCGGGCAGGTGGTGGAGGAGCTGCTGGGCCGCGAGGTCGTCGCGGCGGCGGGGCCGGACGCGGCGGTGGCCGTCGTGCCGCTGCGCGACCGTACCGCCGCCGACGTGGCGGTCCGGCTCCGGTCGGGCGCCGAGGTGCTCTCAGCGCTGCCGGACACCCGCGTGTGCGCCGGGCTGAGCGGCGCGCTGACCGGCGCGGCCGCGCTCAAGGGCGGCATCGAGGAGGCCGGGCACGCCAGGCGGCTCGCGCAGGCCCGCTCGGGCGGGGTGGTGACCAGCGACGAGATCTACACCCACGCGCTGCTGCTGGCCACCGTGCCCGCCGACGTGCGCGCCTCGTTCGCCGGCCGCCTGCTCGCGCCGCTGCTCGACTACGACGCCAAGCACCAGTCGGAGCTGGTGCGCACCCTCGGCACGTTCCTCGACTGCGCCGGCTCCTGGAACTCCTGCGCCGAGCTGATGCACGTGCACGTCAACACGGTCCGCTACCGGATCAGGCGGGTGGAGGAGCTCACCGGCAGGGATCTGTCCACGATGGCGGACCGGGTCGACTTCTTCCTGGCGCTCAAGGCCGTCTGATCACCTGCTGATCAGACCGAGTGCACGGCGGGGATGCCGAGCGGCCCGCGTGGGAGGCGAGGATCGCCAGAACGGCCTGCTGCCGGGGCGAGCCGAGCTCGACCCGGGCTGCGTCGCGAAGGACGGATCGCCTAGCGTGAGCCGCCTATGTGTGTGATGGGGAGGCGTCCGCGGACGCGACCCCGAGAAAAAACGAGTCCGGGAGATGCCGCCCAGTGCGGTGGGTGGCGCCTCCCGGACCGTGTACGTCGTGCCCGGCTGTGCTGTGCCCTGGGGGCTAGCAGCAGGGGGTAACCTCCAATTGCATCATCAGGGGAGACGATTCGGCCACCGCGGTCGTAGCATTGCTGCCAACGGCCACAACAGCCGTAAACAGAGCAGCAAGTACGGACAGGGCAATGCGTGTGCGCATGGGGGGTTCTCCCTCGGCCTATGTGTGTTACTTGGACGTGATTATCTCAGGGAGCAGCGGCTGTGACCACATCTGACCTGGTCGGACTGCGTATCAAAACCGTGAGGCGGCAACGGGGCCTGTCGCAGGCGCAGCTCGCGCACCCAGAGTTGTCGGACAGCTACGTTTCCTTGATCGAGAGCGGCAAGCGTACCCCCACCCCTGCGGTGCTGGAGCTTCTCGCTCAGAAGCTGGACTGCTCGCTCTCCTATCTCCTCAATGGCGTAACCGCCGAGCAGATGGAAGATATCGAACTCGCCCTCGGCTACGCGAGGCTGGCCCTCGAGAACGGTGAAGTCCTCGAGGCTCGCACTCGATTCACCGAGCTCCTGGCGGACAATAACCTGACAGGTCTGACGGTCTTGCGTCAAGACACCGAATTCGGCCTGGCCCTCGCCGTCGAGGCCTGCGGTGACCTCGGCGAGGCGATCGCCATCCTCAGGCGGCTGCAGTCCGAGGAGCTCAGCCCGGAGCGCCGCGTGGCGGTCGCCATCGCCCTGTGCCGCGTCTACCGGCTGAGCGACCAGCTGAGCGAGGCCGTCAAGGTCGGCGAGGCCATCCTCGGCGGCCCGGTCCGCCCCGCCTGGTCGGACGTGCTGGTCGAGCTAGGCGCGACCCTGCTGGCGGCCTACATGCACAGCGGCGACCTGCTGCGGGCCCGCCAGTTCGCCGCGGAGCTGCTCAACGCCGCCGACATGCTCGGCACGCCGAGAGCCGCGGTCGCGGCCTACTGGAACGCCGCCATGGTCGCGGAGAGCACCGGTCACGGCGAGGAGTCGCTGAGTTTCGCCGAGCGAGCCCTGGCGATCCAGTCCGAGACCGGCCAGCCGCGCAACATCGCCCGCATCCGCATGGCGGTCGCGGGCATGATGCTGCGGATCCGGCCGAGCGCCGTGGAGGATGCCCGCCAGATGCTGCTGCGGGCGCGGGAGGAGCTGGCCCAGACCTCTGCCAGCACGCACGACCGCGCCAACTGCGAGGTGGAGCTGGCTCGCGCGGAGATCATCGCCGGACGCCACGAGGGTGCGATCGCCCACGGGCACGCCGGACAGTCGCTGCTGACCGGCAGCGCCCGGGCCCTGGAGGCCGAGGCGCACCTGCTCCTCAGCCGCGCTCACGGCGCGCGGGGCGACCGGGCCCAGGCCGAGGGCGAGCTGCACGCTGTCAAGGAGTGGCTCGACCCGCTGCCCGACTCCCGCCACGTGGCCAGCACCTGGTACGCCGCGGCGGAGACGATGGAGTTCCTCGGTGACACCGAGGGGAGCGTCGAGGTCTACCAGCGGGCCCTGGCCTGCGCGGGGCTGTAGCGGAGTCAGGACCGGGCGATGAGGTCGGTAGCCTGGGGGATGCCATGAAGAATTCCCCGCTCGCGGCCCTCACCGCGATCATCGCCGCCCTGTTCGTGCTCGTCACCGCCGCTCCCGCCCTGGCGCACGACGCGCTCAAGAGCAGTGACCCGGCCAAGGACGCCAAGGTCGAGGTCATCGACGAGGTGACGCTCGAGTTCACCAACAAGGTGCGCATGCCGTTCGTCATCGTGCGCGGCGGCGATGACACTCAGCATCAGGCCGGCAAGCCGGAGCAGGACGGCGCGGTGGTCACGCAGAAGCTGAAGGGCGAGCTGCCCGACGGCCGCTACACGATCGCCTATCGCGTCGTCTCCTCCGACGGCCACCCGATCGAGGGCGAGATCCCGTTCACCGTCGAGGGCGCCACACCCTCCCCCACGGCGAGCCCCGAGTCGAGCGCGACGGCCGCTCCCGCGACGAGCGGGCCCGCCGCGCAGGCCTCCCCGGCACAGAGTCCCGCGCAGAGCCCCGCGCAGGAGGTGGCGGCCGAGTCGGACCAGCCTGCGACGGCGTTCCCCGTCTGGCTGCTCGTCGTCGTGGGCGCGCTCGTCGGCATCGGCATCGGATTCCTCTTCAGCGCCCGTAAGAAGAAGCCGTGAGCAGGGCCGCGCGTCTCGCGCTGGCGGCGGCAGGGGCGGCGATCGCCGGCCTGGTGATCGCCATGATCGCCGGAGGCGCGGCGTTTCCACGGATCATCCTCGGGGTGCCCTCCTCGGGCGCGGTCACCCGCTGGGGGTTGCCGCTGTCCAAGCTGTCCATGGACGTGGCCGGAGTGTGCACGGTCGGCCTGCTGCTGGCCGCCGCCACCCTGCTGCCGAACGACAAGGGCCTGCTCGGCAAGAGCGCGCTCGGCTACGTCCGGGCCGCCTCGTGGGCGGCGCTGACCTGGGCCGGGGCCGCCTTCCTGACGATGGTGTTCAGCGTCTCCGACGTGTGGGCCAGGCCGGTGCCGGAGATCCTCAACCGGGACTTCCTGGTCGGCTACGCCACCCAGGAGAGCCCCGGCATCGCGCTCACCCTGGTGCTGCTGTTCGCCCTGTCGATCGCGCTGTTCTCCCGCGGCGCCATCACCGCGGGAGCCGCGGGCGCGCTGCTGGTCTTCGCGCTCGTCACGCTGCTGCCGCCCGCGCTCACCGGGCACTCAGCCTCCTCGCCCAACCACGGGCTGGCCACCACCGGCCTCGCGCTGCACCTGCTCACGCTGGCTCTGTGGGTCGGCGGGCTGGCGGTGCTGGCGCTGCACGCCGCGCTCAAGAAGCCGCAGCTCGACCTGGCCGCCAACCGGTTCTCCAGGATGGCTCTGTGGTGCTACGCCGGGGTCGGCGTGTCGGGGCTGGCGAGCGTGGTCGCCCGGCTGACCTCCGTGTCCGACCTGTGGACGTCCAGCTACGGCGTGCTGATCGTGGCCAAGATCGTCGCCTTCGTGCTGCTCGGCTACGTGGGCTGGTGGCACCGCCAGCGCACGCTCGTCGACCTCGACGGGGGCCGGCCGCGCGCGTTCGCCCGGCTGGCCGGGGGCGAGCTGCTGCTCATGCTCGCCACCGTCGGACTGGCCGTGGCGCTGGCGCGCACGCCCCCGCCGCCGGTCAGCCTGCCGCCCGGCCGCGCCTTCGACCTGCTGGGCTATCCGGTCCCGCCGCCGATCTCGGTGGCGAACATCGCCTCGCTGTGGTGGTTCGACCTGTTCTTCGCCATCGTGGCCGCCGCGCTGGCCGGCCTGTACGGCGTCGGCGTCGCCAGGCTGTTCCGGCGCGGCGACACGTGGCCGTGGGGCCGCACCGTGTCCTGGTTCATCGGCGTGGCGATCCTGGTCATCGCCACGCAGAGCGGTCTGGCGCGTTACGCCAAGGTCATGTTCGACGTGCACATGATCGAGCACATGACGCTGGCCATGATCGTGCCGATCTTCCTGGTTCTCGGCGGGCCCGTCACGCTCGCGCTGCGCGCGCTCAAGCCGGCCGCCAAGCGCGGCGACAGAGGACCGCGCGAATGGCTGACGGCGATCCTGCACAGCAGGTTCGTACGCGTCGTCGGACATCCGGGCATCGCCACCGCGATCTTCATCGCCTCCACCTACGCCCTCTACTTCACGCCGCTGTTCGAGTCCGCCATGCAGGAGCATCTCGGGCACATCTTCATGACCCTCCACTTCCTGGTCAGCGGCAGCCTGTTCTTCTGGGTGGTCATCGGCATCGACCCCGGCCCCTACCGCCTGCCGTACGTGGGCAGGCTGCTGCTGCTCTTCGTCACCATGCCGTTCCACGCCTTCTTCGGCATCGCGCTGATGATGACGGGCACCGTCATCGCCTCCGGCTGGTACGAGCAGCTCGACCGCTCCTGGGGCGGGCCGCTGCTGCAGGAGCAGCAGAACGGCGGCGCGATCGCGTGGGGCTTCGGCGAGATCCCGACCCTGATCGTGCTGCTGGCGATCGCCGCGCAGTGGTATCAGAGCGAGGAACGGACCGCCCGGCGCACCGACCGCAACGCCGACCGCGCCCCGGGCGGAGACCCCGAGCTCAACTCCTACAACGACTACCTCGCCCGGCTCAACCGCGCCGACAACAGGGCCGGCAACAGGGCCGACAGCAAGGACTGACGCCGGCGGAGGGCTAGCGACCCGGGTCTACGCCGGGTGGCCGCGGGTCCAGCACCGGCCCGCCGGGCGCAGCCCCGCGGATCGCAGAAAGCGTCTGGCGAAGACGAAGCACGCGGCGATCAGAGCCAGGCCGATGATCGTCGGTGACAGGTTGTGCAGCGTGCCGTGCAGCGTCGGCTGCGCCGGGGTGGGCACGCCGGGCGGGAATCCGGCGGCGGGTCGGTGGCGAAGACGGCGGCCCAGATGAGGCCGATCCCGTACAGGCTGATCAGGAGCGGCCCTCACGTGCGTCCGGGGCCGTCGCGCAGCAGCCGGCGCAGTCCGAGAGCGGAGGCCAGCACCAGCAGTCCGGCCAGTGCGAAGGCGGCGGTCTGGATCCAGCCGTGTTCGCCGAGCGCGAGCTGGCTGAGGGCGTGGCGTCGCGGGTCGAACCCGTCGCGGCTCCCGAACGGGGAGCCTCCTGCATTGCAAAAGAAGGCTTGAAGATAAAAATCGCTTTTGTCAATGCGGGAGGAGGTCGAAAGCGGAGAGCCCCGCCGGTGGCGCCGGCGGGGCTCTTCGTACAGGCGGGGGCTGTCAGCACCTGCCGAAGCAGACGAGGCTTCCCCATGACCGCTGCCACCAGTCATCCACCGGTTCGGTGGCCGCGTCGGTGACGTCGGTGATCGTGCTCTCACTGAGCGCGAACAGTTCGTGGGTCTGCACCGCCGTGACGTGCACGTCGGCGCCGACGCCGACGCCGACGCTGCCGGCGAGGGTCCAGACGCCCGTGGGCCGTTCCCAGTCCGAGGTGTAGCTGAAGCAGACCTCGGCGCTGGCGCTGCCGCCGGCTCCCACGCCGCCGCCGAAGCACCAGGCGTTGCCCAGCAGTTCGTCGGAGGAGTCCGCGTTGGTGGTGATGGCGCCGGCGCCGGCTCCCGCGTACGGGGTGCCGGCCCCCACCTCCAGCATGTTGAGCACGGCGTACTTCTCGCCGTCCCACACCAGGCACATGCCGTCGCCGATGGTGACCCCCCACGACGCGTGGCCTTCGCCGCAGGCGCCGGCCACGCCGATGTTGGCGAGCTCGTCGGGGTCGCTCCTGATCGCGTCGGCCTGGGCGGTGAGATCCTCGATCTCCTCCTGCGACAGCGAAGGCCCGGAGGTGATCTCGGCCCCGCCCCCCGCGACGGCGTTCCTGCACGGCACCTGCCTGTAGTGGGATCCGCCCGGCGCGCACGGGTCCTGCGGGGCGGGCGTCGTGACCGTCCAGCCCTTGCCGTTGTGATGGCAGGCGAGCTCGCCGTTGCGGCATTCGAGCGGGATGAGCCCGCTGGGGTCGGAGAACGAGGCCGGGTTGTTGAGACCGTAGGCGTAGGGGTTGACGGTCTGCGGTCTGGCGGTGTCGAACGTGGGGTCGGGGGAGAGGAACCGGCCGATCGCGGGGTCGTAGTAGCGGGCGTTGAGGTAGTTCAGGCCCGTCTGCCGGTCCTCGATCTGGCCGATCCAGCCCCGGTCGGTGCTGGTGGTCTCGCTCGTGCGGGGTTTGCCGTACGGCTGGTAGGAGCGGGTGCGGGCGGGGACGGTGGCGCCCGTGGGGACGGTGAGCTGCACCGAGCCCTGGTTGTCGGTGGCCAGGTACTCCACCCCGGCGCTGGTGCGGACGGCGACGGGGGTGCCGTCGAAGCCGTAGGTGCGCACGGCCGTGGCCCCGGTGATCTCATGGCCGTCGATGTAGAGCGTGGTGCCGGTGGCGGTCTTGCGGATCAGGCGGTTGCCGTCGGCGTCGTAGACGAAGGTGGTGCCGCCGACGGCGGCGAGATGACGTTCGGGGCTCCAGGTGAACTTGTCGGTCCGGCCGTCCACGGTACGGCTGGCCTGGTCGCCGTTGGCGTTCCAGGCGTAGGTGGCCGCGCCGACGGCGGTGGGCGCGTGCGGCCGGGGGCTGCCGGGACTGGGATAGGTGTAGTCGACGGCGCTGCCGCTCTCGACGCGCCGGGTCAGGTTGCCGTCCACGCTGTAGCTGTAGGCGTGGTCGTAGGGCTGGGGGCCGGTGCCCGGCGTGCCGCCGGCGCAGGCTCCCGTGGTGGTGAAGGCGCGCGTCAGGCGTTGCAGGTCGTCGTGGTCGAAGCACTCGCGCCACGTCTGGCCGTTCAAGGTGGTGGCGCGGTCCTCGACGTTGCCGAACGTGACGTCGTAGCCGAACTGGAGATGCTGGAGCACGGTGGATCCGCCGCCTGCCTTGAGCGCGGAGACCCGCTGGTCGGCGTCGTACTCCAGGACCCGGCTGAAGGGCGTCCCGCGCGAGCCCGACATGCGCCACACCGGGCGGGCGCGGTCGTCGTAGAGGGCGCTCCAGACGTACTCGGCGGCGCCGGTCATCGTCGCGGGCAGACCGGCGGCGTCGTAGGCGGTGGTCACGGTCTCGGCGGGCAGGCCGCCGACGGCCGGGTAGGTGACCCGGGTCAGGTGGTCGGCCGCGTCGTAGCCGTAGCCGATGGTGTGGTCGGCGCCCGGCACGATCCACCGCTTGCCGGTGGGGCGGGCGCGGTCGTCGTAGCCGGTGACGTCCACGACGTAGGTGCCGGTGGCGTCGAAGCGGGTTGACTTGTCCAGCAGGCCCCGCTCATTCGGCGCGTCGTAGGCCCAGCTCGCCAGCAGGGTGCCCGTGGCCGAGTTCGCGCGCCGTTCGGTCCTGCGGTTGAGCGCGTCGTACAGCGTGTGGACCTGGACGCCGTCGGCGCCGGTGACCCGGGTCTGGTTGCCCGCGGCGTCGTAGGCGTACGTCCACCCGCCCAGGTCCGGGTCGGACAGCGCGACCTTCCTGCCGCCCACGTCGTAGGTGTTGGTGATGGTGTTGCCCGCGGGATCCCTGACGCTGAGGAGCCGGTCGGCCTTGTCGTAGCCGTACGCCGTGGCGGACCACGTGCTCGCCCGGAGCTCCTCCACTCTGATGGTGCGGTCGTAGGCGTCGGTGACGGTGCGGACCACGCCGCCGGGGGCGGGGTCGGGGGTCTGCGTGGTCGTGTCGTGGGTGTAGGCGGTGGCGACCGCGCGCCGGTACACGCCGCCCGACCAGGTGATCTGCCAGAAGGGCCGGCTTAGCTCGTCGTAGGCGGTGCTGGTCTCGTTCGCCCAGCCTCCGGCGGGGGTGGGCAGCAGGCCCTCGCCCGCCGCGCCGGTCAGCGCCTGCGGCAGCGTCGCGGCGGCGGTCTGGCCGCGGGCGTCGTAGCGGGTGTCGGAGACGATGACCTTGCCCGCCGCCGGCGACAGCTTGTGGGTCTGGCGGGCGCGCAGCCAGGTGTCGTGGACCACCCAGGCGTCCACGTACCGGGTGGTGTCCAGGAGCTTGCGGGTCCGGACCACGGGCGGCTCGGTCTTGTCCGGGTCGATGGCGTAGCCGAACTCGTAGGAGGCCGCCGTCGTGGCCCGGTAGACCTTCGTCGTACGGCCGAGCGCGTCGTAGACCAGCTTGGTCTGCTTGCCCCGGGCGTCGGTCTCCACGGCCGGCGACTGGCGCGGCCGGAACCAGGTGGTGGTGTTCGTGTGCCCGAGATGGTTGGTGACCTTGGTGCTGCCCGGATAGCGGACGTCGGGGGTGTGCACGGTCGTGGTGACGTGCCCGTTGGCGTCGGTCTTCTTCAGCGGACGGCCCAGCGCGTCATAGGCGGTGGTGGTCGTGGCCCAGGTGGGGGCGGCGGTGAGCTTGACCCGTGAGGTGGTGGCGTCGCCCTTGGTGGGCGCGGCGCCGACCGCGGCGCCGTCGTAGGCGTACTCCTCCCGCGTGACCTCGGGCCCGTCGCAGGCTGCCGTGCCGTAGCGGGTGATGGAGGAGGGCAGGTCGAGCAGCCATCGGTCGGTGTTGACCACGGGGGCCGTCACCGTGCACCGCTCGTCGCCCGCGACGTGGGTCCAGCCGTGCTCGATGAGCCGGTCGGGCGTGCCGAGCAGCGCGTTGTACACGGTCTGGGTACGGCGCCGCACGTAGTCGCCGCCGGCCGGGTTGCGGCGGCGTTCGACCTTGTCGTTCGGCGCGGTGAACCAGGCGTCGTCCAGCGAGTCGGGGCCGGGCGCGTCCACGGTGCGGTGCGTGTGATAGCCGTTGACCACCCCGGTCTCGACGGTTCCGTCGCCGCGCAGCGACTGCTGCTCCAGGACCATCCCGGCCAGCCGGTTCTCGTCGCCGACGTCGACCACGGTGCCGTCCAGGCTGGAGACCCTGACCACGCGCGACCCGGGGCCGGGGAACGGGTCCCCTACCAGCCGGTCGGCGTTCATGCCGCGGAACAACCGGTACCGCGTGCGGCTGGCACCCTGGGTGACCAGGGCGTCGGCATATCCGCGCCACTCCGACCAGGACTGGTTGGCGTTGTCGGCGAACTCGTCGCGGTCGTGGTGCCAGGCGCCGTTGGGCAGCCCGGCCTGAACCTGGTCGCCGTAGCGGTAGCCGGTGATCATGGGTGGGCTGCCGCCGAGCGTGTCGCGCTGCTCGACCTGGGTCACCACGTACTTGTGGAAGACGGCGAAGCCCGGTGTGCCGCCCTCGGGGGAGTGCCAGTGCGGGAAGCAGTTTCGGGTGTTGAGGTGCCAGTTGGGGGGAGCGGGCAGCGGACTCGCGCAGGGATGCGGCTGGCCGTAGGTGGCGATCACCTGGCCGCCGTACTCGTTGGTCACGACGCCCACCCGGTAGTGCGGCATCGCCGACAGGCCGCCGCCGGTGTCGATCCTGTTGTTGAGCAGCACCGGCCAGAAGGTGACGGCGGGGAGCGTGATCGGGGTGCTCGCGGTCTTGCCCGTGCGCTGGATTCCGGTCAGGTACAGCTTCTGGTCGCCGGTCCTGTTCGCGTCGGGGTCGGGGAACGCGTGCGACAGCGCGATCTTGTCGACCGCCACCAGCTCCTTGTCCTCGACGAACGTCCGCACGGCGGTGTACCGCAGCGAGGTGAAGAACGTGGGCGAGTGCTGCGAGCAGACGGCCGTGAAGCACATCAGGTCCACGGGGGTGTCGGGGAAGGAGCCGGCCGTCTCGGCGGTGGGCTCCGCGCACTCCGTCAGGCTCGCGCAGCGGTGGTCGACGTCGAACTCGACGGTCGCGGCGGGGGCGGTCTCCACGCGGCGCTTGCCGTACTTGATGACCTTGAGGACGCCGCCGCGGACGTACTCGACGTGCTCGAAGCCGGGCCAGCCGTTCAGGGACGCGTAGTGGTTGATCTCCTTGGTGTACTCGTACTGCTGGACGTTGTCGTGGGGGTCGATGACCAGGTCCAGGTTCCAGCGCCAGGCTTGCGGGCAGGCGGGCAGCGGGGTCTGGGCGGCGCAGGGCTCGCCCGGATCGTCGCCGAAGACCGGGACCGTCCAGGCCGAGTGGGTCGGGTGGTCCACGTCGGGGTTGACGCCGCGGCCGAAGAAGAACTGGGTGCCGTCGGTGGTGGTGACCTTCCAGTGCTCGCCGTCGTTGTCGCCGTTGGGCGCGCCGGTCAGCAGCTCGATCTTCCACCGGGGGTCGTCCTTGAGCCGCCACTGCTTGGGGGCGGTGCCCGGGACGGGCACGAGCTCACCGGCGCGGCCGTTCAGTGACAGGGTGGCGTTGTCGGACTTCCAGCACAGGTCGGCGTAGCTCTGCCCGTCGGAGCGGCAGGAGTTGTAGCGGCGTTCGACGAACGCGTCGGCGAAGTCGTTCCAGCCCAGGCCCACCGGCCCGCTCTGGGTGTTACGTCCCGACACCATGCCGTCCACCGAGCCGGAGGAGTAGCTCAGGCTCACCGACGGGGTGGGGCCTGCGGGCGCCTTCGCCAGCGGCACGTCGTAGCTGTAGGAGAAGTCGCCCGAGCCGGTGCTGACCTGCCAGTCGCCTGACAGCTCCAGCGGGGTGGCCTTGAACGACCCCTCCTCGCCCTCCGGGCCGGCCGTCACGGCCAGCAGCTGGTCGGCCGGCACGTCGGCCACCAGCCGGGAGGCGCCGCGCTCGTTGCGGTGCGTCACCGCGGTGCCGCCCGCCGGGCAGTCCCGCGCGGCGGCCGGCCGCGCTGCCGCTGCCGCGCAGGCGGGTAGCGCGACCAGCCGCGCCCTGTCGGCGTACCCGGCGCCGAACCGCTCGGCGAACCCCGAGTAGTCGACCGAGACCCGCACCTTGCCCTGCCCGGTCAGCTTGAAGGCGAAGCCGGACACTCCGGCGCGGGCGGCCACGTCACCGCCCAGGACCTCGACGCGCACGGTCCGCCCGGCCGCGCTCTCGTCGGCGGCGGCGAGCTGGACGGGCCCCGCCTGCCGGGCCAGGCCGCGCGCTCCCAGGGTCACCTCGGTGACCTCCGGTTCGGGCAGGCGGGTGGCGGTGGCGGCGGGGGCGGGATCGCTCCGCTTGACCGGGGCGGACCTGACCGGAGCGACCGGCGGGGACTCCGGCGGGCGCCCGCTCCTTTCCAGCGCGGTCCTCCAGTCGAGGGGATCCCCGGGCACCGCGGCGGCGGGCTGGGCGACGAGCACCGGCCCCGCCATCGCGACGACCACGGCGGCCAGCAGCCGGAGCATGAGACGTGTGCTGTCGAACGGAATCCTTCGGGGGGTGGCACGACGCATTATGCCTCGCAGACGGAGAGGGTGCGAAGGAAGCCTCAGTATCGCGACCGCCGTCATAATTCCGTCATAACTCTGTTTAGCGCCCTATTTTGATATTCGTCAGCACGTATTACTCGCCGTCAAAGTCTTACTTGCAGTTGAAGAGCCTGCTAGCGTTCACGACTTAGACGTTGATCCCAACACCGACGCCTCTTCGATCAGGCATGGGGAGCGGTCTTGGACGCGGGCGGTTGGCCGCTGAACTCCTTGGGGGCCGGGGCGGAGGCTCAGTAGTCATGCCAGAAGGACGTGTTGCAGACCTCTGAGGTTTTCCCACCGGTAAGCGTCGGGGAGCCGCTTGGTGGGACATAAGCGGTCGCCGCGGCTACCTTGCCCGTCATGGCTGCGGGCACCTGTGGAGCGCCATCGGCCGCTTCGGCGCTTTCGGCGAGACCCTGGCCGGCTGGCTCGACCTCGGCGCCACCTCGGCTGCGCTGACGACCGGCGCCCTCACCGGAGGGGAGGCCGCCCGGCTGGCCGTGTCGGCGTTCTTCTGATCGTCGCGCCGATGACGGCCGGCGTCGTGCGGGTGGTCCGCAAGGAGGTGGCCTGAGGGCGCCCCCGCCCGTAGCCGTACGGGCAGGGCATCCTGTCTTCGACCTACATGCTTCTGGAACGCCAGGTAGCCTTTCAACAGGGGGAAAGCCGGCGTGGCCTGCCGTCCATCTGGTGGGGGTATGCGCCGAATGATGCTGCCGGCCGTGGAGACCGGCGCCTGCTCGGGCCTCAGGAAGGCGGAGTTCGGTTGACGGAAGAGACGCGCATGCGCGGGGGGGAAAGCCTGGCCGAGGCGCTCGAGGCATGTCTGGCCGACTGGTCGCAGCGGACCGGGATCAACGTCGAGGTCTGGGCGCTGCCTGCCACCGATGTGCCGTCGCGCATCGCGCAGGGAGTGCTCGCCGCGATGAAGGAGGCCCTGGCCAACGTCGAGACGCACAGCGGCGCCGACACGGTGTCGATCGCCGTGACGGTCGGCAAGGGCGGCCTGCGCATGACGGTCAGTGATCACGGACAGGGGTTCGCCACCGCGAAGTCGGGCCGGGGAATGGCTCGCATGCGGGCGGCGTTCGCCGAGATCGGCGGCACCCTGTCGGTCAACAGCGTGCGAGACGAGGGCACCACCGTGACGGGTGTGGTGCCTAGGCGAGGGTGAGGATCTCGCTGCCCGACTCCGTCACCACGATCGTGTGCTCGAACTGGGCCGTGCGCTTGCGGTCCTTGGTGACGGCGGTCCACTTGTCCGGCCAGATGTCGTAGTCGATCGTGCCCAGCGTCAGCATGGGCTCGATCGTGAACGTCATGCCGGGCACCAGCTCCACCAGCAGCGTGGGGTCGTCGTAGTGCGGCACCATCAGGCCGGAGTGGAAGCTCGTGCCGATGCCGTGGCCGGTGAAGTCGCGCACCACGCCGTAGCCGAACCTCTTGGCGTACGCCTCGATGACCCGGCCCACCACGTTGAGCTGGCGGCCGGGGGCCACCGCCTTGATGGCCCGCATCATCGCCTCGCGGGTGCGCTCCACCAGCTGCCGCGACTCCTCGTCGACCTCTCCCACGAGGAAGGTGGCGTCGGTGTCGCCGTGGACGCCGCCGATGTAGGCGGTGATGTCCACGTTGACGATGTCGCCCTCGCGCAGCACGGTGTCGTCGGGGATGCCGTGGCAGATCACCTCGTTGATCGAGGTGCACAGCGATTTGGGATAGCCCTTGTAGCCCAGGGTGCTCGGGTAGGCGCCGTGGTCGATGAGGAACTCGTGGCCGATCCGGTCCAGCTCGTCGGTCGTCACGCCGGGGCGCACGTGCCGGCCGACCTCTTCGAGCGCCTGGGCGGCGATCCGGCCCGCCACCCGCATCCGCCCGATGGTCTCGGGGGTCTTGACGTCGGACTCGCCGATCTTGGGGCGCTTCTTGCCGACGTACTCCGGCCGCTCGATCTGGGCGGGAACCTTTCGCATGGGCGAAATTCGGCCGGGCTGGAGCAGTGTCGTCATGAAACACGAGTCTACGGGGCAGAATCGGTCACGTGAGCGATGGCCAGTGGTGGTTCTGCCTCAAGCACATGCGCGTCGAGCCCGACCAGGGCTGCCCCAACAAGGACCGGATGGGCCCCTATCCGAGCGAGCAGGAAGCGGCGGGCGCCTTGCAGCGCGCGGCCGACCGTAACAAGGCTTGGGACGAGGCCGACCAGGACGACGACTAGCACCTTGATGAGGTGATTTGACCACTCGTGTGGTAAACCTCCGTGACCACAATTGTCACGGAGGTTCGTATGCGTATCTTGGCCATCGCCGGTTTCACCGTCCTGGTGTTCGGGTTAGGCGCGCCTGCGGGTCTCGCGGCGGTTGAGCCCGAAGGGCCGATCTCCCATGACGCCCCGAGGACGTTCGCCGCCACCACCGGCTATTGGACCCCCGAGCGCATGCGCGCCGCCCGGCCGCTGGCCGCGTCCGGGCCGGCTGTGGTGACCTCCAAGAGCGTCGTGCCGAAGGCGGCCGCGGAGCAGGTCGACGTGCCCCCCACCGTCCGGACGCAGAACAACCGCTGGGTCGCCCCCTATCCCGCCTCGGCCGCCGAACAGCAGACGTGGAAACTCGGCGGGCTGATCGCCAAGACGGCCGGAAAGGTCTTCGGCACGGGCGGTGGCGGCACCGACTTCGTGGCCTCCGGCAACGTGGTGAACAGCGCTGACGGCGACGTGGTCGTCACGGTGGCGCACGCCTTCATGGACGAGCAGGGCCGGTGGAGCAAGAACCTGGTCTTCGTGCCGGCCTACAAGGACGGCGCCGCGCCCTACGGCAAGTTCGCGGCGCGGACCATGTTCATGTGGTCGGGCTACTACAAGGACTCGCTCCGCCACCCCCCGCTTGACTTCGGCATGCTCGTGGTCAACCCGGTGAAGGGCAAGACCATCCTGCAGACCGTGGGCGGGCAGGGGATCAGGTTCAACGCGACCGCCGGCACGTCCAACCTGCTGCTCGGCTACCCGAGCAACGGCAACGGCGGCCGGACCCTGCAGTTCTGCAGCGGCGCCTCTGTGACCCCGAAGTACGACATGAAGCACGCGATGCTCTGCGACATGGGCGGCGGCTCCAGCGGCGGGCCGTGGTTCCAGGGGTTCAACAGGTTCAACGGGACCGGCTACCAGGTCTCCGCGCACGCCCTGCGCAACACCACCACCAGCTACGGCGCATTCTTCGGCCCTGAGGCGCTGAAGACGTACCAGGCGGCCGAAGCGGCCTGATCAGGGCAGCACGGCGTAGGCCCGCACCGGGAAGGTGCCCATGCCCACGATCATCGGCGGGGCGGCGTGGAACCGGAACCCCTCGTCGGGCAGCCCGGCCAGGCCGGTCAGATGCTCCACCAGCGGGATGCCGGCCTTGAGGAGCATGGTGTGGGCGGGGCGTTCGCCGCGCGGAGGGGTGTCGTCGATGTTGAGCGAGTCGATCCCGACCAGCGCGGCGCCCTGCTCGGCCAGCCACGCCGCCGACTCCGGCGCGAGGTAGGGGTGCGGGCCGAAGTAGCGCTCGGTGCCGAAGTGACGGTCCCAGCCGGTGTGGATGAGCACGGCGCGGCCGCGTACGTCGGCGCCGGTGCCGATCCGCACCTCCCGCTCGGCCTGCCCGGCCCGCACCACCAGGCCGGGCAGGTCGGCGAGCCTGCTCACCGGCACCTGCGAGAGGTCGGGGCCGTCGGCGTAGCGGTGGTGGGGGGTGTCGAGGTAGGTGCCGGTGTTGGCGGCCAGCGTGATCATGCCGATGTGGAACTCGGTGCCGGGCGCGTACACCTCGCGCGAGGCCTCGCGGCTGAGATGCACGCCGAGCAGCGGGGCGGGGACGCCCGGATAGGTGATCATGCCCTCGACGATGGGGTGGCTGAGTTCGACGATCACTGGAGCACCTTCAATCGCAGGAGTTTGACCAGGGCCATCACGCCGATCGCGGCCCACACGAGGTTCAGGCCCGCCGACGGCCAGGCGTCGTTGTAGGCGCTGTTGACCATCAGGCTGACCGAGCCGACGAGGTTGATGAGCTGGTAGGCCAGGCCGTCACCGGACATCCGGGACGTCGAGACCATGCCGTACCCGGCCACCAAAAGGGCGGCGCCGATCCAGCCGAGAGCGGCGATGACGAGATCCATGACCGCCATTGTCCGGATGCATCGGTCTGAAGCGCAATTAAAGAGTGCTAAAGGTCGGCGTAAGCTCCACTGCATGGATATCGACCCTCGCCGGTTACGCGTCCTTCACGAGGTCTCGCGCCGTGGCGGCGTCATGCGGGCGGCCGAAGCCCTCTACCTCACCCCCTCGGCGGTCTCGCAGCAGCTCGCCCAGCTCGAACGCGAGGTCGGGCTGGCGCTCATCGACCGCTCCCAGCGCCGCGTCTCGCTCACTCCGGCGGGCCGCGTCCTGGCCGGTTACGCCGAGCGCGTCGAGGACGAGCTGGCCGAAGCCAGGCGCGAGCTCACCCGCTTCACCGAGCGGCTGGCCGGCCCGGTGCGCATCGCCGCGTTCCCGACGGTGATCCAGCACATCCTGGTCCCCGCCATCCGGGATCTCGCCGCCCGCCACCCCAAGATCGTCCCTGCCATCCACGAGGTGTACGGCCAGCCCGCCCTGCAGGAGCTCAGGCATGGCGCCGTCGACGTCCTGATCACCGAGCAGGACATGAGCCTGCCCGTGCTCGCCCAGCCCTCGCTGGCCACCCGCGCCCTCTACGTGGACGAGTACCGCATCGTGGTGCCGCCCGCCTGGCCGGAGCCGCCCAGGCGGGTCGCCGACCTGGCCGGCGTGCCGTGGGTGGCGAGCGAGCCCGACCAGGCCTGTGGCCAGGCTCTGGACCGGCTCGCCGGGCTGCACGGCTTCGAACCGCGCAAGGTCCACGTGATCACCGAGTTCGGCCCCACGCTGGCGCTGGTCGCGGCCGGGCACGGGGTGGCGATCGTGCCGACGCTGGCCCTGCTGGACGTGCCCGAGGGCGAGGTGCGGGTCAGCGACATCGGCGACGTGGGCTCGCGCCGCATCGACGCGGTCACGCGCGTGAGCCGTACGAGATCGGGGGAGCCGGACCCGGTGCAGGCGGTCGTCATCGGGGCGATCGAGGCCGTCACCGCCTCGCTGGCCGGCACCCTCAGCGGCCACCTGCGCACGGCCGAGCCGCAGGAGAGCGGGACTATTCCGGCACCCGGGGGCCACTGAGGCGGTCGAGCAGGCGGGCCAGCCGCTCGCGCAGGCCGGGGCGCTCGGGTATCTCGCCGGCGGCCGCGCTGACCAGGTGCTGGGCACCGTCGAAGTTGATCGGGCCGTGCTGCGGGATGGCGATGGCGTCGTGCGCCAGGCCCGACAGTTCGCGGTCGCCGCCCTCCAGAGCCAGGATGGTGGCGCCGGTGCGGCGGGCGTCGTCGACGCGTTCGAGGAGCGGGACCGGTGCCTGCCGCTCGGCCACCACGAACAGCGTCTCGCCCCGCGAGGCCCGCTGGATGCGGTCGAGGCCGACGGACAGGTGGGCGGGGGCGCCGGCGGGCGGAGTCCAGCGCACCAGGGTGGGCGCGAGCTGGGCCAGACCGGACAGGCGGGCCTCGTCGGCGAGGTGGGCGGTCAGGTGCCAGGGCTCGTCCTCCGGGGTGCCGACCAGCAGCAGGCCACCGGGGGAGCGGGTGGTCCGCAGGGCGTAGCCGAGCTCGCGGGTGCGTTCGACCCAGCCCGTCTCGGCCAGGATGTCACGCAGGAGGTCCACCGATCCTGAGTCCATGAAGCCATGGTGCACGACATGCGACCCACAGTGACCGATTTCTTCGTCTCCCCTGCCTGACACGCGGCATCTCGGGCCTTGACATGCGGTTACCGGCGGGTAACGATCGGTTCGCGGCGCCGCCGTCCCGTGAGCGCATCCCACTGAGAGGGGCGGCACATGAAGTTACGTGTCCGCGTCAGCGTGTCCGCGATCCTCGTCCTGATCATGTCCCTCGTCGCGGTCCCGGCCCGCGCCGCCACGGCGGGCGAGGTCGTCTCCGCCGAGCCGACCACCGTCTACCTGCTGCCCGGCAAGCTGCTGGAGGTGCCGGTCAACGCCTGGCACCTGGTCTACCGTTCCACTTCCGCGACCGGCTCGCTCAACGCCGTGTCCGGCACCCTGCTGGTGCCCAAGGCGGGCTATCCCCTGGGCAGGCGGCCCATCATCGGCTACGCCACCGGCACCCACGGCCTCGGCGACCAGTGCGCGCCCTCGGTCAGCATGAGCCAGGGCCGCGAGGCCGAGCTCGCGCTGATCAGCCTGTTCCTGCTCAAGGGCTTCGCCGTCGCCGTGACCGACTACGAGGGCCTCGGCACCCCCGGCCAGCACACCTACATGGCGGGCGTCTCCCAGGGCCACGCCATGCTGGACTCGGTCAGGGCCGCGACCCGCGTCTCCGGAGCGGGCCTGTCGATCCAAGCCCCGGTGGCGCTGATGGGCTACTCGCAAGGCGGCGCGTCGGCAGGCTGGGCCGCCCAGCTCCACCCCTCCTACGCCCCCGAACTTCGGCTCAGGGGCGTCGCCGCGGGCGGCGTCCCCGCCGACCTGCACGCGGTGGCCGACCACCTGGACGGCACCGCCGACTTCGGCCTGGCGGCCGCCGCCGGCGTCGGCCTGGACGCCGCCTACCCGGAGCTCGACCTGGAAGCCGACCTCAACGACCGGGGCCGCGCCCTGCTGGCCGACGCCGCCGACGACTGCGTGGGCGACCTCGGCAAGCTCGCCGGCCTGCGCTTCGCCGATCTCAGCCCCGTCGATCTGCTCAACCAGCCCAAGTGGCTGGCCCGCCTGGCCGAGAACCGCCTCGGCTCGACGCCGCCGCGGGTGCCGATGTTCCTCTACCACGCGCGGGGCGACGAGACGATCCCGCATGTGGTCGGCGCCACGCTGCGCGCGCAGTACTGCGCGGCCGGCGTGAACGTCAGGTGGGCGTCCCTGTCGGCGGGCAGCCACGTGCTGGGCGCCGTCCAGGGCGGGCCCCTGGCCATCGAGTGGCTGGCCCTGCGCGTGTACGGCCTGCCCGCCTTCGGCAACTGCTGACGGCGTCGCCGGGCCCGGCACGCCGGGTCCGGCGCCGGAGCGACCCTGGCGCGGGTACGGTGCCGCGGAGCTGGCATGATCTGGCTTATGACTGACGTGAGCGGGCTTTCCATCGGCATTCTCGGCGGCACCGGTGACCAGGGCAAGGGGCTGGCGCGGCGGTTCGCCCTGGCCGGACTCTCGGTGGTGATCGGGTCGCGCAACGCCGAGCGGGCCCAGGAGGTGGCCGGCTCCATCGGCGCCGGCGCGACCGGAGCGGCCAACGCCGACGTCGCCGGCGGATGCGACATCGTGATCGTGGCGGTGCCGTACGAGGGGCACAAGGCGCTGCTGGAGTCGCTCACCGCGGAGCTGTCCGGGAAGATCGTGGTGGACTGCGTGAACCCGCTCGGCTTCGACAAGCAGGGTGCCTACGCGCTGCCCGTCGAGGAGGGCAGCGCCGCCCAGCAGGCGGCGGCGGTGCTGCCGGACAGCCGGGTCGTGGCGGCCTTCCACCACGTGTCGGCCGTGGTGCTGATGGACCCGGCGGTGGAGAAGGTGGACCTGGACGTGCTCGTCCTCGGCGACGACCGCGAGGCCACCGACACGGTGCGGGCACTGGCGGACGTCATCCCCGGCGTGCGGGGGATCTACGGCGGACGGCTGCGCAACGCCCACCAGGTGGAGGCGCTGACCGCCAACATCATCTCGGTCAACCGCCGCTACAAGGCGCACGCGGGGCTGCGCGTGACCGACATCTGACGCCCCGCGGGCCCGGTCACAGCCAGCCCGCGTCCTCGGCGATGCGGATGGCGTCGATCTTGTTGCGGGCGCCCGTCTTGGCGATGGCGCCGGTCAGGTAGTTGCGGACCGTGCCGGTCGACAGGTGGAGCCGGGAGGCGATCTCCTCCGCCGAGGCGCCTCTGGCCGCCTCCTTGAGCACTCCCGACTCGCGCGGCGTGAGCGGGCTCTCGCCCCACTCCATCGCCGAGGACACCAGCTCGGCGTCCAGCACGCGCAGGCCCGCGGCCGTGCGCCTGATGGCGTCCGCCAGGCGGTCGCCGGGCGCGTCCTTGACCAGGAACGCCTCGATGCCGGCCACCAGTGCCCGCCGCACCTGGCCCGGCCGGCCCATCGCGGTCAGCACGAGGACGCGGCACGAGGGCAGCCGCTCGAGCAGCGTGGCGGCCGCGGTGATGCCGTCGACGACCGGCAGGTCGATGTCCAGGATCGCCACGTCGGGGCGGGCCGCCAGCGCGGCCGGGACGATCTCGTCGCCCCGCGTCACCTCGGCGACCACGTCGATGTCGGGTTCGAGGCTCAGCAGGGCCGTGAGGGCGGCGCGGATCATGTGCATGTCCTCCGCGAGCAGCACCCTGATCACGCGGGGACCTCCATCGCGAGCAGGAAGCCGCCCTGGCCGCTGGGCTCGGCGGTGAGGGTGCCGCCCGCGTGCGCGGCGCGCTCGGCCAGCCCGGTCAGCCCACCGCCGGCCCGGTTGGCACGCCCGGCCGGGCCGTCGCCGGCCTGGATGGCGTGCTCGGTCGTTCCGCCGTCGTTGGCGACTTCGAGACGGAGCGTGCCGGACCGCGCCGAGGTGGTGATCGTGCAGGTGGTGGCCCGGCTGTGGCGCAGGACGTTGGTGACGGCCTCGCGCACGGCCCAGGCCAGCGCCTCGTCGGAGCGCCTGGCCAGCGGGGTGTCGGTGAGGTTCGCCTGGCAGCTCACGCCGGACGACTCGAGCAGCGCCACGGCCCTGTCCACCTCGCCGGCCAGCGACAGCTCGCGGTAGCCGCGCGCCACCTGCCGCACGTCCTGGGCCGCCTCCCTGGCCACCTTGACCAGCTCGCGCACCTCGCCGCCGGCCGCGTCCGGGTCGCGGTCCATGAGGCGGGAGGCGAGGTCGCCCTTGAGCGCGATGGCCGTCAGGCTGCGGCCCAGGCCGTCGTGCAGGTCGCGGGAGATGCGCAGCCGCTCCTTGAGCACCGCCGCCTCCGCCAGCCCGGCCCTGGCCTGCTCCAGCTCGACGGTGACGCGGGCGAACCGGACCAGGGCGTAGATCATGGCGCCGGTGATGAGCACTGTGAGGGTGTAGAAGAGCGTGACCACCAGGGGCGTGACCGCCATGATGCTCACGGCCTCGTACAGGGCCATCAGCGCGACGACGGGGCCGCCCCAGCGCGGCGGCAGGAACACCAGCACGGTCCCGGCCAGCATCGGGGCCGCCACCGACGAGTAGCCGTAGGGCAGCAGGTAGTCGGGCAGGTAGGTGGCGACGGCCTGCAGCGCCAGCGTTAGCGGGAACAGCGGCGGGCGCTCGCCGCGCAGGCCGGCCCGCATGTTGACGTAGTGCAGCAGGACGACGCCGAGCGTCGCCACGCTGGCGACCAGGCCGCTCATCGGGTTGCCGGCGAAGTACGACAGGGCGGTGACCGAGTAGGCGACGGACGCGGCCGTGATCAGGCCGCCCGCCAGGCGTTGCGCGGAGGAGGAGGTCACAGCCACGATTATGACCGCCGTGGCTCCCACCGGAACCAGAGCCTCAGCGCGACCGCGCCGATGACCGCCCAGACGGCCAGGTTCACCGCGGGCAGCAGCATCTCGCCGGTCCGGACCGCGTCCACCACGGCCGTGGTCGGCAGCAGGTCCAGCGCGGACTGGACGAAGGAGGGCAGCGGGATCGGGCCCATCGCACCGGCGCCGACACCGGCCAGCAGGAAGACGGGCATGGTGAACGCGGCGGCCAGCTCGGCGCGCGGGACCGCGGCAGTGTAGGCGGCGCCGAGCAGCGCCATCACGGCCGAACCCGCGACGACTGCGGCGGCGTACAGCAGCGGGCTCGCCGGCAGTGGCACATCGGCGAGCAACCAGACCGCCAGGGTGGACGCCACGATCAGGGCCACGGTCTGCGTGACCGTGCTGGCGATCTGGCCGGCCAGGATCTGCCCGTCGGTCAGCGTGCTGGTGCGCAGCCGCTTGAGCACGAGCAGGTCGCGGCGGCTGGTCAGAGCGGCCACGATGTTCATGAACGCGGTGATCGACAGCAGGATCGCCAGCATGCCGTGGAAGATCGTGGTGGCCGCCTCCGCCCCGTCGGGGTGGACGTTGCCCATCAGCACGGGCAGCCCGACGGCCAGCCCCACGGGCGTGAGGACCGAGGCGAACAGCATGACGCGGTCCCGCCAGAACAGCCGGGTACCGAGTCTGTAGGTGGCGGTGAGGCTCATCGGACGCTCCTGGGCAGGTCGAGGAAGAGGTCTTCGAGGGTCGCGGTGCGGACCTCCAGGCCCACCAGCCGCAGGCCACGTCCGGCGGCCCAGCTCAGCAGCGTCTGCGCGGCCAGGTCGGGGTCGTCGGCACGGCAGACGGCGAGCTCGCCGTCGAGGGTGACGGGCAGCGGCAGGTCGGCCGGGTCCGTTCCGCGCGGCAGCCGGAACGCCACCCGCCCGCTGCGCGCGGCGAGCGTCTCCGCCATCCCGCCGGCCGCGACGATCTCGCCCGCGTCCATGATCGCCATGGAGCCGGCAAGCCGCTGCGCCTCGTCCAGGTAGTGGGTGGTCAGCAGGATCGTGGTGCCCAGGGCGGCCAGGTCGCGCACGACCTGCCACGTGTCGCGGCGCCCCTCCGGGTCCATGCCGGTGGTCGGCTCGTCGAGAAAGAGCACGTCCGGCCTGCCCAGCACGGCCAGCGCCAGATCGAGCCGCCGCTTCTCGCCGCCGGACAGCTGGCGCACCTTCGTGCCCGCCCTGGCCGCCAGGCCGGACAGCTCCAGCGCCTCACCGCGCGGGCGCGGCGCGGCGGTGAAGTCGCGCCACGTGTCGACGGTCTGCGCGACGGTCAGGTCGGGGAAGAACCCGGCCTCCTGCAGCATGATGCCCGTCCGCCGCCGCACGGCGGCGCGGTCGGAGACCGGGTCGAGGCCGTGCACGCGCACGGTCCCCGCGTCGGGCCGCTGGAAGCCCGCGAGCAGCTCGACGGTCGTGGTCTTGCCCGCGCCGTTGCGGCCCAGCAGCGCGAAGATCTCACCGGCGGGCACCTCGAACGAGACGCCCTTCACGGCCTCGAAGCCCCCGTGGCTCTTTCTGAGTTCGTGCACCCGAATCGCTGTCATGAATCCGACTATGTCGGGACGTGATCGGGGACGGCAGTGAAGAATTCACGACTTGCGGGAGAGCTTCAGCAGGGCGTCGGTCACCCCCTCCGGGTCGACGAGCTGGTGCAGGTGCATCCCGGGCGCGCGCAGCACCGGCCAGCCACGCCGCCTCGCCTCCTCGGCCACCGTGTCGTACGGCGGGCCGTACCACAGGCACGAGCACCTGACCGCGTCCCACCCGGCGGGCACCGGGATCGGCTCGGTGTAGAAGGCGAGGGGCAGGCGCGGCTGCTCCGCCACGACGCGCTCCCGCAGGGCCGCGTCGGCGGGGAACATGGGCGCCACGTCCTCCTCGCTCCACCAGTCTGTCCAGCGCGGCAGCACCCCGTCGTCGCCGGCCAGCTCGCGCAGGAACGGCAGGAAGTCCTCCTGCCCGGCCCGCACCAGCCCGCGCGGGGGAGGCAGGTGGGCGTCGGCGAACACGCACGCCACCACCCGCTCGCCGAGCCCTTCCTTGATCGCCGGCAGGAACAGCCCCGCGTTGCTGTGGGCGACCAGCACGACCGGTGTCTCGGGCGCCGCCGCGCGCACGGCTTCCACGATCCTCGGCCAGTGGGGAGGGCCGCCGCGGGTCACGCCTGTCAGGTCGGGCACCACGGCGGCGTGGCCTCTGCGCTCCAGCGCCGCCGCCACCGGCGCCCACGTCGAGGGGCCCACGCTGGGGCTGTGTACGAGCACGAACGTCATGCTTCACACCCTGCCGCAGGACTCCCCACCGCACCGGCGTGTCAGCTCACGGCGGAGCCCCGTCAGACGACCAGCGTGTGCCGGGAGGCGGGCCGCTCGGCGCCGTCGTAGGCGTGCCAGGCCGCAGCCAGCCCCCGCACCGCCTGGGAGAGCTCATGCCGCGGGAGCAGGTAGTGCAGCCGCAGACGGTCCCCGTGACCGCCGAGCGGGTCGAACGACCTGCCGGGCGGCACCGCGACCCCGTGCCTGAGCGCCACCTGCGCGAAGGCGCCGGCCTCGCCGCGCGGCAGCCGTACCCAGATCGTCTGACCGCCCCGGGCGGGCTCGAACGACCAGGAGGGCAGGTGGGTGCGCAGCTCGGCGCACAGGTGGTCGTGCCGGGCGCGCAGCGCGCCCACGCGCGCCCGCCGGATGTCCTCCAGCCGCCGCAGCAGCGCGGCGGCGGCGAGCTGGCCGACCACCTCACCGCCCAGGTCGTGTACGGCGCGCAGCCGGGCCAGCCGGGAGACCAGGGGAGCGGGGGCCCGGATCCAGCCGATCCGCAGCCCGCCCCACACCACCTTGCTCAGCGAGGCGATCGTGACGACCTGCTCGCCGGAGGCATAGGAGGCGACCGGCGGCGGGGTGTCACCGCTGAAGCAGAGCTCCGCGCAGACCTCGTCGTCGATGAGCGGCACGTCGTGCTCGGCGGCGAACGCGGCCAGGCGCCTGCGGGAGCCGGTGTCCATGACCGAGCCGGTGGGGTTGCTGGCGGTCGGCACCGCGTAGACCAGCGCGGGGCGGCGCTCCCGAGAGGCGGCCGCCAGGCCGGGCGGGTCGAGCGTCACGGGCCGCACGACCGCCGCGGCGTGCCTGAACACCTCCAGCGCGCCCGGATAGGTCGGCGACTCGGTCAGGACCGTGTCCCCGGGCGACACCAGCAGTCCGCTCAGCAGCGTCAGCGCCTGCTGCGCGCCGGTCGTCACGATGATCTCCTGCGCGGTCGTCGGCAGGCCGCGGCCCCGGTAGTAGGCGGCCACGGCCTCGCGCAACGCCGCGTTTCCGGCGGGCTGGTAGCCCAGGTCGCGCAGCCCGGCCAGACCTTCGATCGCGTCCGCGTACGCCTGCGCGAGCTCGGGCGGCGGGTCGTCCGGGGCGGCGCAGGTCAGCAGGGCCACTCCGTCCGGCGGGTGCAGGATGTGCAGCAGCAGCGGGTTGGCCGTCACCCCGTCGGTGGCGCGGGTGGCGGGCAGGTCGAGCGCCGCCACCCGGGTGCCGCTGCCCCGGCGGCGCACCACCCGCCCCTGCTGCTGCAGCAGGTCGTAGGCCGCCACCACGGTGCCCCTGCTGACCGCGAGCCGCCCGGCCAGCGTCCGGTCCGGGGGCAAGGGCTCATCGGGAGGCAGCACGCCGTCGTCGATGAGCGCCCGCAGGCGGGCGGCGAGCAGCAGGTAGAGCGGCCCGCGGCCGGACGCCCATCGGCCGAGCCGGTCGACGAGGTCATGGGCATTGGCCTCATTCATGAACCAATTTTGTCTGATTGGCTCTGATGTAGGGCCTTTTCAGCGGACATTCTTACTGGCATGAGCGACTACCGCCCCGAAACGAGAGCCGTCCACCTGCCCCAGCCGACCATCGAGGGCAGCCGCCCGATCTCCATGCCCATCTACCAGACCTCCGGCTTCGTCTTCGACGACCCCGAGACGATGGCCGACGGGATGAGCCGGCCGGACGGGCCGTTCGTCTACGGCAGGTACACCAACCCCACCGTCCGCTCTCTCGAACTGGCGATCTCCGGGCTGGAGGGCGGCGCGGGCGCCATCGCCACCGGGTCCGGCATGGGCGCCATCAACGCGGTGCTGCTCGGCCTGCTCAAGCCCGGCGACCACCTCATCGCTCAGGACGCCCTCTACGGCGGCACCGCCGCGATGATCAACGATCTGGCCGGCAGGTTCGGCATCACGGTCTCCTACGTGGCCGAGGACGACCCCGCCGCCCTGCGCGCGGCGGTCCGCCCCGAGACCAGGCTGGTCTATCTGGAGACGATCGCCAACCCGATGGGCCGGGTCGCCGACCTGCCGGGGATGTTCGCGGCGGCCCGCGAGCTCGGCCTCGTCTCGGTGGTGGACAACACCTTCGCCACGCCCATGCTCTGCCGCCCGATCGAGCACGGCGCCGACATCGTCATCCACTCCACCACCAAGTACCTGTCCGGGCACACCGACGTGGTCGGCGGCATCGCCGTCTTCGCCGACGACGCGCTCTACAAGAAGGTGTGGCATTTCGCCATCGAGCTCGGCGCCTCGGCCGACCCGTTCGCTGCCTGGCTCACGCTGCGCGGCCTGCAGACCCTGGCGCTGCGGATGGAACGCCACTGCGCCAACGCCCGGCTGCTCGCCACCCGGCTCGCCGAGCACCCCGCGGTGACCGCCGTGCACTGGCCCGGCCTGCCGTCGCATCCGTCGTACGAGCTCGCGGGCAAGCTGCTGCCGGACTTCGGCGGCGTGTTCGCCTTCGACCTGGCCGGAGGGCGCGCCGCGGGGGAGAGGTTCATGCGTTCGGTACGGCTGGCGCTCCTGGCTCCCTCGCTGGGCGGTGTCGAGACGCTCATCCTGCACCCGGCCACCACCTCGCACCACGCGCTCAGCGCCGCGGAGCTGGCCAGGCACGGGATCGGCGAGGGGACCGTGCGGGCCGCCGTCGGCATCGAGCACGCCGAGGACCTCTGGGCCGACTTCGCGCAGGCGCTGGCGTAGGCGCGTGTTGACACAGCACTTAGGCATTTAGGAAAATGCCTAAGTGCTGTCCGATCTCCGCGCCCTGGCGAGCGAGCCCCGCCTGCTGATTCTCGCCTGGCTCAAGGACCCGGTCGCGCACTTCCCACCCCAGGTCGACGGCGACCTGGTCAAGGACGGGGTGTGCGCGCAAGCCATCGCGCACCGGCTGAACATGACCCAGCCGAGCGCCACCGGGCACCTGAAGATCCTGGAGCGCGCCGGGCTCATCCGCGGCAGGCGCGTCAAGCAGTGGGTGTTCTACCAGCGCGACGAGGAGCGGATAGCGCGGCTCAAGCAGACGATCGAGGGGGAACTGTGATGACGGTGTCATACGAGGACGTGGTGCGCGCCGCCGGGCGCGTCGGCGGTCATGTGCTGCGCACGCCCGTGCTCGAGGTCGCGCCGGGGCGGTTCCTCAAGCTGGAGCAGCTGCAGCACTCGGGCTCGTTCAAGGTCCGCGGCGCGTTCAACCGGATCCTGTCCGCGGGCGAGCTGCCGCCGGGCGGCGTGATCGCCGCCAGCGGCGGCAACCACGGGCTGGCCGTCGCCTACGCGGCCCGCGCGCTCGGTGTCACGGCGGAGATCTTCGTGCCGGAGGTGACGAGCCCGGTGAAGGTGGCCGGGCTGCGCGCGCTCGGCGCCCGGATCACGCAGGTCGGGTCCATCTACTCCGAGGCGGCCGAGGCGGCGGCCAAGCGCGCCGCCGAGACGGGCGCGCTCCAGGTGCACGCCTACGACCAGCCCGAGGTGGTGGCCGGGCAGGGCACCACCGGGCTGGAGCTGATGGCGCAGACGGGAGGCGTGGACACCATCATGGTGGCCGTGGGCGGGGGCGGCTTCGCCGCCGGCGTGGCCGTCGGATCCGGCGCGCTCGGCGGCCCGGGTCCGGTGTCCTCCGGCGGGTCGTCGTCGGGCGGCGCCCGTTCACCGCGGGCCGAGCCGGGGTCGGGGCCGAAGATCGTGGCGGTGGAGCCGGAGCGCATCCCCACCCTGCACGAGGCGCTGAAGGCCGGTGAGCCGGTGCCCGTGCAGGTGAGCGGGATCGCGGCCGACGCGCTCGGCGCCACCCGGCTCGGCGACCTCGCCTACGACATCCTGTCCCGGGCCGGCGCCCGCAGCGTGCTCGTCACCGACGAGGCCATCGTGGCGGCGCGCCGTACCCTCTGGGCGGAGCACCGCATGGTGGCCGAGCACGCGGGCGCGACCGCGTACGCGGCGCTGCTGTCGGGCGTCTACACCCCCGCGCCCGGGGAGCGGGTCGCGATCATGGTGTGCGGCTCCAACACCGACCCGGCCACGCTGGCCCACGGCGACGGCTGATCCCCGCCCCCTCCCGGCCGCCTGCCGCGGCGGACGGGAGGGGGCGCGGGTCCTACTGGTAGGTGTGCTCCGGGGCGGGGAAGGCGCCGCTGACCACGTCGCCGGCGAAGGCGCGGGCCGCGCGGTCGAAGTCGCCGGCCAGGTCGGCGTACTGCTTGACGAACCTGGCCGGGTTCGGTGTGAGGCCCATGAGGTCCTGCCAGACGAGCACCTGGGCGTCGGTGCCGGGGCCCGCGCCGATGCCGATCGTGGGGATGGCCAGCGACGCGGTCACCCGTGCGGCCAGGTCGGCGGGGACGCATTCGAGGACCACGGAGAAGGCGCCGGCCCGCTCCAGGTCCTTGGCGTCGGACATGAGCTCCTCGCCCTCCTGTCCCCGCCCCTGGACGCGGTAGCCGCCGAGCACGTTGACCGACTGAGGCGTGAGCCCGAGGTGCGCCATGACCGGGACGCCCGCCGAGACCAGGGCTTCGACCTGGGGCAGGACGCGCCGGCCGCCCTCCAGCTTGACCGCGTGCGCGCCCGCCTCCTTCATGAAGCGGGCCGCCGACTCCAGCGCCTGTCGCGGCGAGGACTGGTAGGAGCCGAACGGCAGGTCGGCCACCACGAGGGCGCGCGAGGAGCCGCGCACCACGGCCGCGGTCAGCGGCAGCAACTCCCCGACGGTGACGGGCAGGGTGGAGTCGTAGCCGTAGACGACCATCGCGGCCGAGTCGCCCACCAGCAGGACCGGGATGCCCGCCTGGTCGAACGCGCGGGCGGTCATCGCGTCGTAGGCGGTGACCATGGGCCACCGCTCTCCGCGCTCCTTGGCCGCGGCGAGGTCGCGCACGGTGACGCGGCGTCCGGAGACGCCGCCGTACAGGGTCGATGAAGACATGAGTCAGCCTCCAGAACGTCTCGAGGCGCCCCAGCGGCGTCCCCGGACTCCTCCCGATGATGCCACGGGCGAAAACCGGTGGCGAAAGTGTCGGCCCCGCCCGCCACAATGGACCCGGAGGTAAGTAATCAAAATGGCTCTCGAACCTTACCGGCGCTTGTTCCGGATCCCCGGCGTCGGCGTGCTGCTGCTGGTGGGCCTGCTGGCCCGCATCCCCGCCACCGCGACGGGGATGGCGCTGACGCTGCACGTCGTCCAGTCCCTCGATCTGGGCTACGGCATGGCGGGTCTGGTCACCATGGCGAGCACGATCGGCATGGCCGTCGGATCTCCGCTGTCGGGAAGGTTCGTCGACCGCTACGGCCTGCGCCCCGTCCTGGCCGTCACCACGGCCGCGCAGGCGGCGTTCTGGGCCTGCGCCTGGGCGCTGCCGTTCCCCGCGCTGATCGTGGCGGCGGCGGTGGCCGGGCTGCTGGGGCTTCCGGTGTTCAGCGTGATCAGGCAGTGCATGGCCGCGATGGTGCCGCTGGAGCAGCGCCGGACGGCCTTCTCGCTCGACTCGATGTTCGTCGAGCTCTCCTACATGACCGGGCCCGCGCTGGCGGTTTTCGGGATGACCGTGTTCGGCAGCGGGCCGACGCTGGCCGTCATCGCGATCGGCCTGACCGGCTCCGGCCTGGCGCTGATCCTGCTCAACCCGCCGATCAGGTCGGCCGAGGAGCTGGAGATGCCCGCCGTCAAGGTGCCGCGGCGCCAGTGGCTCACGCCCGGGATGTTCGCGCTGCTCGGCACCGTGGCCGCCGCCACCTTCGTGCTGACCGCCACCGAGCTCGCGATGGTCGGCACCATGAACGACGCCGGGCAGACCCAGTGGATCGGGCTGGCGGTCGGCATCTGGTGCGTCTACTCGCTGATCGGCGGTTTCGTCTACGGCGGGTTGTCGCGCGGGTTCTCACCCCTGGTGCTCATCGCGGGCATGGGCCTGCTCACCGTCCCCGTGGGGCTCGTGTCGGGCGGTTGGTGGTGGCTGGTGCTGGCGCTGCTTCCGGCCGGCCTGCTCTGCGCCCCGTCGCTGTCGTCCACCGTCGAGGCCCTCAGCCGCTGGGTGCCCTCCTCGGCCAGGGGAGAGGCCATGGGCCTGCACGGCACAGCCCTGCTGATCGGCGGGGCCGCGTCCGCGCCCGTCGCCGGAGCGATCATCGACGCCCACGGCGCCAGCTGGGCGTTCGCCGTCGCGGGGCTGGCCGGTGTCGTGATCGTGCTGGTGGCGCTGCCGTTCTGGCGCAGCCGGCCGCGGCAGGCGGAGTCCGCGCCGGTGGCCGAGCAGGTTCCGGCCACGACCTGACCGGCGTCAGTTAACCCGGAATTTACGAAACGGCACCGTTGCGTATCGGAATGCCTTGCGATACGGTTGCGTTGCGAAACTGAGTCGTATCGAAATTAGGGGCTGTTTTGGACGCGAACACGGGGCATCCACGCCGATGGGCCATCCTCGGCGTGCTGGTTTTCAGCTTGCTGGCGGTCGTGCTGGACAACACGATCCTCAACGTGGCGATGAAGACCATCGCCGACCCGCAGGCCGGTCTCGGGGCGACGCAGGGCGAGCTGGAGTGGGCGATCAACTCCTACACCCTGGTCTTCGCCGGCCTGCTGTTCACCTTCGGCGTGATCGGTGACCGCACCGGCCGCAAGCGCATGCTCTTCATCGGCATGGTGCTCTTCGGCCTGGCGTCGCTGGCCAGCGCCTATTCGCAGGATCCCACCCAGCTGATCCTGGCCAGGGCGGCGATGGGCATCGGCGGCGCGGCGATCATGCCGGCGACGCTGGCCATCATCTCCAACGTCTTCCCGCCCGGCGAGCGCGGCAAGGCGATCGGCATCTGGGCGGGCGGCGTGGGCCTGGCCATCGCGATCGGCCCGATCACCGGCGGCCTGCTCATCGAGCGCTTCTGGTGGGGCTCGGTCTTCCTGATCAACGTGCCGATCGTGCTGATCAGCATGGTGCTCATCAGCACCGTCGTGCCCGAGTCGCGTGACCCCAAGCCGTCGAGGCTCGACCCCGTCGGCGTGCTGCTGTCGATCATCGGTCTGGTCGCCATCGTGTACGGCATCATCCGCGGCGGCGAGCTGGCCACCGTGGCCTCCGCCGAAGTGCTGGTGCCCGCGCTGTTCGGGCTGGCGGTGCTGGCGGTGTTCGTCTGGTGGGAGCGGCGCATCGACCACCCGGTCTTCGACGTCCGCAACTTCAGCAACGTCCGGTTCAGCTCGGCCATCGCCATGATGGGCATCGTCTTCTTCGCGATGATGGGCGGGATGTTCTTCCTGACCTTCTACCTGCAGATCGTGCTGGACTTCAGCCCGATCGAGGCGGGCGCGCTGATGATCCCGTTCGCCGCGGCGCAGCTCATCTTCGCGCCGCTCAGCCAGCGTGTTAACCAGCGGTTCGGGGCCAAGCTCTCGTCCACGGTCAGCCTGGTCGTGGTCACGCTGGTGCTGGCGAGCTACTCGCTGTTCGACCAGAACACCCCGATCCTGCTGATCGAGGTCATCTTCTTCGTGCAGGGCGCCGCGATGGCGAACATCATGCCGCCGGCCACCACCGCGATCATGGAGTCGCTGCCCAGGGAGAAGGCCGGCGTCGGCTCGGCCATGAGCAACACCGTCCGGCAGGTCGCCGGCGCGCTCGGCGTGGCGGTGCTCGGCTCGGTGCTGTCCTCCAGCTACCGGGGTGAGATCGCGCCGGTCCTGCAGGGCCTGCCCGCCGACGTCCAGCACGCGGGCGGCGAGTCCATCATGGGGACCGTCGAGGTCGCCAGAGCGCTCGGCGAGCGCGGCGCCGCCATGCTGCAGCCGGCCTACGACGCCTTCCTGCACGGCATGCACATCACCGCGCTGGTGTCGGCCGCGGTCGGCCTGATCGGCGTCGCCGTGGTGGCGAGGTGGATGCCCGGCAAGCCAACCCCGGTGGCGCAGGCGGAGCAGAAGGAACCAGCGGTAGTGTGAGGCCCCGATGACCATCCAGGAACCGGTGACGGCCCGTCCGGCAGGCCGTCCACGCAGCGAGAAGGCCGAAAAGGCGATCATCGACGCGACCCTCGACCTGATCGCCGAGGGCAGCGGGGTCTCCGAGCTGTCCATCGAGGCGATCGCGTCGAAGGCGGGCGTCGGCAAGACGACCATCTACCGGCGCTGGTCCAACAAGGAGGACCTCGTCGTCGACGCGCTCGCCACGCTCAGGGCGCCACTCCCGCCGCTGGCGGGGGAGTCGGTGCGCGACGACCTGATCGCCCTGCTCGACGTGATGCGCCAGGAGACGGGCCAGTCCCGTTCCCGATGCGTGATGAACATCGTGATGGGCGAGGCGGACCGCTATCCGCGGCTCACCGAGCGCTTCGTCAAGCGGGCGGTCGAGCCGCGGCGGACGGCCATGCGCGAGGTGATGGCGCGCGGCGTCGCCGGCGGCGAGCTCAGCCCCGACCTGGACGTGGAGCTGGGGATGGCGCTGCTGTCGGGCGCCATGCTGTGGTACACGAAGTGGGGTCCCGCCGGAGACCTGCCGGAGGACCTGGCCGAGCGCATCGTCGACCAGGTCCTGGCGGGGCTGGCCCCCGAGCCCGCCTGACCTCTCGCGCCCGATTCCGAGGTGGCCGCCCCGCGGGGCGGCCCCTCCCGCTGTGGCCGACTCGTCAGGGTCTTTCAGGCCGCCGCGCGGGTGTCACTTCAGCCGGCGCAGGTCCATCTGGAAGTTCTGCTGCCAGGTCTGCCCGCCGTCGAAGCTGATCTCGCCGATCTCGTGCCAGGTCTTCGCGGTGAACTCCAGCGTGTACCGGAGCTTCACACCCGGCACGTCCAGGGTCCACTGGAACGTGTTCGGCCCGACCACCGGCACGACCTCGGTCACGTAGCCGCGGGCGAACGACTCCCAGCGGTACTGCTGGGTGATGTCGTTGTAGTTGATCACCGCGAACGCGGTGTGGACGGTCTCGCGCGGATCCTCCTTGTCACGCGAATCGCCCTGGATGCTGATGACCAGGCCGCCGGCCTGATACTGCACCTGCTCGGTCTGGTAGAACTCCTCGCGCGCGCCCGTCTCGGTGATCGTCCAGCCCGAGCCGACCCACCGGCCGACCATGAAGTCGAGCTTCCTCATGGCCTCCAACTGCGACGGTACGTCGAGCGACGCAACGGTCGTGCGAGGCTGGGTCTGGAGCGGCGCGGTGCCGGCCAGCGCGATGCCGGCCGGCGCACCCGCGGTCAGCGCCAATACGCACAGGAATGACAGCAGCAGTCGCCCTAATCGCATCATGGCGTGATCATCGCATAGCGACTTTCCGGGCGGTGGATTGCGTATTGGCTTATCGGGCGAAATACGTATGCGTAATCCTGGAAGCCAAGCCGGTACGCACCTGGGACGCCCGGCGGGACTCTAGGCAGAACGTGAGCATTGTTCTAATCTCGCGGCCATGCCTCCCATGCGCAGGACCGTAACCCTGCTGGTGCTCACCCTCGGCCTGCTGTTACCCGCCGGTGCCGCGCTGGCGCACGAGGAACGGCCGGTGACCTTTCCCGACGGATCCGGCAGCGTCCCGGTCCTGCGTACAGGTGAGCCGGACCTGCTGGTCTGCAAGACCGACAAAGCGGAATTCGACCGCCGAATCGCACCTTTTCCGGCTGACCTTAAACAGCGCAACCTCGACCTTTTCGCGAAATGTCAACAAAAAGGGGTCAGGAACCTCCAGGAGGCCGTCGACCAGGTCACCAGGCCCGGCATGACGATCGCCATCCTGCCCGGGCTGTACCGGGAGGAGGCCGGCCACGCGCCGCCCGCAGGCGCCTGCGCGGCCCTCCCCGCCCGCTGGTCGAGCTGGGGCTATCAGATCCTCTCCTTCGAACAGCAGCAGCAGTGCCCGCACAACCAGAACCTGGTCGCCATCCTCGACAAGCAGGACCTGCAGATCGAGGGCACCGGCGCCGGCCCGCTGGACGTGGTCATCGACGCGGAGTACCGCAAGCTGAACGCCATCCGCGCAGACCGCGCCGACGGCGTCTACTTCCGCAACTTCACCGCCCAGCGCACCACGTTCAACTCGCTGTACGTACTCGAAACCGACGGGTTCGTCATCGACCGCGTGCTCACCCGCTGGAACGACGAGTACGGCTTCCTGACCTTCGCCAGCGACCACGGCCTCTACACCGACTGCGAGTCCTACGGCAACGGCGACGGCGGCCTCTACCCGGGCAGCGCGGCCAACATCAACGACGGCCGCGGCCACGACGTCCCCCGCTACGCCCTCGAGATCCGCCGATGCAAGAGCCACCACAACGCGCTCGGCTACTCGGGCACCGCCGGCGACTCCGTGTGGGCGCACGACAACGAGTTCTACGACAACTCGGTCGGCGCCACGATGGACAGCCTCTGGCCCGGCCATCCGGGCCTGCCCCAGAACCACGCCCTGTTCGAGAACAACAAGATCTACGACAACAACCGGGACTACTACCGCTTCACCCGCGACGGCACCTGCGCCAAACCGCCCGCCGAGCGCGGCTACGAGCGCGGCGTGGTGTGCCCGCAGGTGGGCGTCCCCACGGGCACCGGCATCCTGGTCGCCGGCGGCAACCACAACGTCTTCAGGAACAACCACGTCTACGACCACCGGCGGGCCGGATTCCAGCTCTTCGGCGTGCCCGCCTTCATCCGGGGCGAGGGAGAGCTGGGCAAGCAGACCGACACCTCCAACTTCAACCGCTACGAGGGCAACGTCCTCGGCGTCGCGCCCACCGGGGAGCGGCGGCCCAACGGCCTCGACGTCTGGTGGGACGGCCAGGGCAGCGGCAACTGCTGGCAGGGCGACGCGGGCGCGTCCTCACCCGCCGTCCTGCCGCTCTGCGCCGCCCGCGCGCCTGAGCTGTCGGGCGGCTCCAGCCGCTGGGTGGCCGAGCCGGTGAAGGTGGTCAAGCTGTTCCTGTGCTCGGACTTCGACGCCGCGCAGGCCCGCTTCCCCGCCGGCTGCGACTGGTTCGGCGCGTCCGGGCTCGGCAGGGTCGAGGTCCAGCTCGCGCTGGGCGGCTCGCTCGTGCTGGCGCTGCTCGCGGTCCTGTTCTGGGTGCGGACGAAGCGGATCGTAGGGCGGCGCGAGCGCTCGCCGGCCGGCGACGGCGAGACCCCGGCGGTGGCTCCCGCGACGGGGGCGGCCGGAGCGCGCAGGCTCTGGCTGGTGGCGGCGGGATCGGTGGCCGGGCTCGCGGGCCTGGCGCTGGACGTGGTCGCGACCGCCTTCGACGACCTGTCGCTGACCGCGGTGGCACTGCTGCTGATGGGCGTCTGGTGGCTCTGCCTGGGGGTGGCGCTGCGGG
Source organism: Nonomuraea sp. LPB2021202275-12-8 (assembly GCF_037044575.1). NCBI lineage: Bacteria > Bacillati > Actinomycetota > Actinomycetes > Streptosporangiales > Streptosporangiaceae > Nonomuraea > Nonomuraea sp. LPB2021202275-12-8. The sequence continues at coordinate 94,596 of NZ_JBAHWD010000016.1, forward strand.
CGAGCAGGCGGGTGTTCGGCTGGTTCACGATCGTGCTCGGGCTGCTGGCCTGCGCCGACGCCTACGACCGGGTGGTGGGGCTGATCCCGGTGATCCCGCTCGGGCCCGGCTGGATCCGCGGGGCCCTGACCGGCGTGTGGGTGCTGTGCGCGGTGGTCGTGCTCGCGCCCAGGCGAAGCCGGACGGAAGAGCGGAGCAAGGTCGCCGCCGAGGTGCCCGCGTGAGCCGGACGGACACCGTACCGGCGCGCCGTACGAAGGAGCGGGGGGCTCGCGTGCGGCGGGCGGCCGGGGTGCTGGCGTGCGTGCTGGTGGCCGGCTGCGGGCCGCTGTCGCAGACGCACCATCGGCCCGGCAACGGCCACGAGGTGGCGACCGCCGCCCCGGCGGCGGGGGAGGCGCGCGCGGAGATCACCGTCGCGGCGGGGCGCGTGAGCCCGCCGTCCGGCTGGCTGGAGATCGATCGCGGTCAGAGCGTCAGCATCACGGTGACCAGCGACGTAGCGGACGAGCTGCACGTGCACGGTTACGACCGCAGGGCGGAGCTGCGGCCGGGCGAGCCGGTCACCGTCCGCTTCGTGGCGGATCTGAGCGGGGTGTTCGAGGTGGAGACGCACGAGAGCGGCCTGGTGCTCACCCAGCTGGCGGTGCGATGACCGGCGTGCTCGCGCATGGGATCGGCGGACGAACCGACCTGCCGATTCCGCTTTTCTACGCATATGCCGGGGCATTCGCCGCGCTCGTGGTGTCGTTCCTGGCGCTCGGGCTCCTGTGGGCGGAGTCCCGCTTCCGGGGCGACCGGGCCGGACGGGTCCTGCCGTGCCGGCTGCCCGCCCGGCTGCCCGTCCGGCTGCCCGCCCGGCTGCCCGTCCGGTTGCTTCGGGCGGCGACCCTGCTCGCCGCCGCCTACACCGTCGGCTGGCTACTGCTCGGTCCCGTCGACGGCAATGCCGGGCCGTACCTGGTGTATGTGCTCTTCTGGGTCGGCCTGGTGCCCGCCTCGCTGCTGCTTGGGCCGGTCTGGCGGCTGCTGAACCCGTTCCGGCTGCTGCCCGACCGGCCGCGGCGCGCGCTGCCGCGCCGTCTCGGCTACTGGCCCGCCGCCGCGGGCCTGCTCGCCTTCACCTGGATGGAGCTCGTCGCGCCGGAACCGGCCGCCCCGCACACACTGCTCGCCTTCTGCGCGCTGTACGGCGCGGCGCAGCTCGCCGGCACGCTCGTGTACGGCCACGCCTGGCTGGAGCGCGGCGACCCGTTCGAGGTGTATTCGACGCTCATCGGGCAGTTCGCGCCCATCGGCAGGCGTGCCGACGGCAGGCTGGTGCTGCGCAACCCGTTCGACGGCCTCGACGCCGTCCAGCCCGCGCCCGGCCTGGTGGCCACCGTCTGCGTGCTGCTCGGCAGCACCGGCTACGACGGCTTCTCCACTGCTCCCGCCTGGGTGGACGCGCTCCAGTCCGGCCTCGCCGGCCGCGTCGGCCTCGGCACGCTCGGCCTGCTGGCGGCGATCGCGGGAGTGGCGTCGCTGTACGCCGCCTGCCTGGGCCTGGCCGGGCGGATCGGGGGCGCTCGCGCCCTCGCGCCCCGCTTCGCCCACTCGCTGGTCCCGATCGCGATCGGCTATCTGGTCGCGCACTACTTCTCGCTGCTCGTCATCGAGGGCCAGCGTGCCGTGATCCTGGCGCTCGGCCTGGACGCCGAGGTCAACCAGGACGTGGTCTCGGCGGGCGCCATCGCCACGGTGCAGGTGCTGGCCATCGTGCTCGGGCACGTCGCCGGCGTGGTCTCCGCCCACGACCGCTCTGTCAGGCTGCTCCCGCCCGCCAGGGCGGTGGCGGGGCAGATCCCGCTGTTCGTGCTGATGGTCAGCTACACCCTCGGCGGCCTGACCCTGCTCTTCGCCGTCTAGCCGCGATGTTCACCCGCCCAGGATGGGCCGTCCGTGCTCGAGGTAGACCGTCTCACCGAGCTCGCGGGCGAGCGCGCCGGCCTTGACCCGGCGGGCGAGGCGCTCGGTCAGGAGGTCCTCCAGCTCGTCGACCGGATGGAACCCGTAAGCGCCGATCTCGTGGTCGGTGAACGTGATCCGCGCGAGCGTCTCCGGCCCGAGGACGTCACCGTCGAACACGAACAGGATTCTGTCCCCGCCGGCCCGATGCGGCGCCCAGTCGGCCACCAGCAGGCGCCCGATCGGCGGCTGGATGCCGAGCTCCTCCCGCACCTCGCGCACGCACGCCTGGTAAGGCGTCTCTCCCGGCTCGACGCACCCGCCGGGGATGTCCCTGGTGGGCTTGTACGTGGGCTCCACCAGCATCACGCGGTCGTCGTCGTCGAAGAACAGCGCACCGGCGGCGGCACGGGCCCGGGCCAGTGGCGCATCGTGATCGCTCACCATTCGAGATTACGTGAGCGTTGCCGGATGGCCACCGCTGGTCCCGACCACGCTCCGGGCCCGGACAGAACCTAGGCGGGCGTCTCGCGCCACCGGTTGGTGATGGGCAGGCGGCGGTCGCGGCCGAAGTTCTTGGGCGTGATCTTCGGTCCCGGCGGATACTGCCTGCGCTTGTACTCGGCCATGTCCACCAGCCGGATCACCCGCGCGACGAGCTCCGGGTCGTGCCCGGCGGCGATGAGCTCGCGCGAGCCCATGTCCTTCTCCACGTAGTCGTCGAGCAGCCGGTCCAGCACCTCGTACGGCGGCAGCGAGTCGGTGTCGCGCTGGTCGGGCCGCAGCTCGGCGCTGGGCTCCTTGGTGATCGAGTTCTCCGGGATCGGCCGCTCGGCCCGCTGCAGGAACGACGGGTCGGTGTGCGCGTTGCGCCACCTGGCCAGCTCCCACACCATGAGCTTCGGCACGTCCTTGATGGGGGCGAAGCCGCCGGCCGAGTCGCCGTAGAGGGTGGAGTAGCCGGTCGCCAGCTCGCTCTTGTTGCCGGTGGTCAGCACCAGGTGGCCGTGCTGGTTGGACAGGCCCATGAGGATCATGCCGCGGACCCTGGCCTGCAGGTTCTCCGCCGCGAGTCCCGACAGGTCGATCTCCTTCTCGAAGGCGGTGACGATCTCGGCGATCGGCACCACCTGCGAATTCAGGCCCTGCCTGCGCACCAGCTCCTCGGCGTCGGCGAGGGAGTGCTCCGAGGAGTAGCGCGACGGCATCAGCACCACGTGCACCCCGGACGGGCCGATGGCGTCGGCGGCGATGGTCGCGGTGAGCGCCGAGTCGATGCCGCCCGACAGGCCGAGGATCACCGACTCGAAGCCGTTCTTGGTGATGTAGTCGCGGACGGCGAGCACCAGCGCCGAATAGACCTCGGCCTCCGTGTCCAGCGGCTCGGCCAGGCGGGCGGGCTCGGGCTCGTACGGCTCGACGGGGGTGTGCGCCAGCACGAACCGTTCGACGGTGATGGTGGATCCGTCGCCCGCGTCGTACGGGAACTCCCCCAGCTCGGCGGAGGAGACCGGCAGGTCGAGGTCGGCGACGAGCAGTTCCTCACGGAACTGGGCGGCGCGGGTCAGCAGCCGTCCCGAATCGTCCACCACGAGGGAGTCGCCGTCGAAGACCAGCTCGTCCTGCCCGCCGACCTGGTTGACGTAGGCGAGGGCGCACCCGGCCTCGCGCGCCCTGCGCGCGCACAGGTCCAGGCGGACGTCGTCCTTCTCCTTCTCGTACGGCGAGGCGTTCGGCACCACCAGCAGCCCGGCTCCCGCCTGGCCCACCACGGAGACCGGGCCGCCCTCCTGCCAGAGGTCTTCGCAGACCGCGATCGCCACGTCCACCCCGTGCAGCCGGAAGATCGGCAGCCGGTCGCCGCGGACGAAGTAGCGGTATTCGTCGAACACCCCGTAGTTGGGCAGATGGTGCTTGGCCGTGCGGGTCACCACCCGGCCCTGGTGGAGCAGGGCGGCGGCGTCGAGCGGCGCGCCCTTGGGCTGGCCGACGCGGGGAGCCCGGTTGGCCCGGTCGACGTAGCCGACGACCACCGGCAGCTCGCCGAGTCCCTCCTGCTTGAGTCTGAGGGCCACCTCGTCGAGGGTCGCGATGCTGGCGTCCACGAAGGACGTGCGCAGCACGAGATCCTCCACGGGATAGCCGGTGAGGAACATCTCGGTGAACACGGCCAGGTGAGCGCCGCGCTTGGCGGCCTCACGGGTCCACGTGATCAGCCGATCGGCGTTGCCGGCCAGGTCGCCGACGGTCGGGTTCGTCTGTGCCAAGGCAATGCGCAGTTGTGCCACGGAAACAGCCTAGTACGATCTGATTTTTATCGTCAAAGCGACGAAAAGTGGTCTCATCTCGTGACGACGGTTCCCGGGGTCACCAGGCCGGACTCGTAGGCCGCCACGACGAGTTGCGCCCGCTCGAACAGGCCCAGGTGGTCGAGCAGGATCCGCACCGCCGTGGACACCTCGGGCTCGGTCTGGGAGAGCGTCTGCGCGATCTGCCGGTTCGTGAGCCCGCGCGCCACCAGTTTCAGCACGTCGAGCCGGGCGTCCGACAGTCCGGCCAGGGCCGGGGGAGACTCGGGGTCCGTGCGCCCGGAGAAGCCCGAGATGAGCTGGGTGGTGACGGCCGGGTCGATCAGCGCGTCCCCCGCGGCGGCGGCCCGGATCGCGGCGACGAGCTGCTCGGGGGGCGAGGTCTTGAGCACGAAACCGCTCACACCGGCACGCAGGGCCGCGTACAGGTTCTCGTCGCTGCCGAACGTGGTCATCATGATCACCTTGGGCGGGTGCTCGTCCGCGAGGATCCGGCGCGCGGCGGCCAGCCCGTCCAGCCGCGGCATCTGGATGTCCAGCAGCACCACGTCGGGCCGCGCGGCGCGGACCGCGGCGATCGCCTCCTCGCCGTTCGCCGCCTCGCCGGCCGGCTCCAGGCCGGGCTCGCCGCTCAGCACGACCCGCAGCCCGGCCCGCACCAGCGCCTGGTCGTCGGCCACCAGCACCCGCAACGGCGTCGCCGCCTCGCCGCCGCCGCTCGGCGACGCGGCGCCCGCGTCCGCCGCGGTGCCCGGCGCTGTCACGCGATCCGTCGGGTCCGGCGGCTCCGCCAGGCGCTGGGCCAGCATGTCGCTCTCCAGGCGCCGCAGCCCGTCCGTGAGGTCCAGCCCGAGTTCGTCGCGCCAGGTGGCGCGGGCCCGCCGCAGCGCGCCCAGCGCGTCGCCCTGCCGTCCCGTCCGGTAGAGCGCCAGCGCCAGCAGCCGCCACGCCTCCTCCCGCAGCGGATGGCCGGCGGCGTGCGCCTCGAGGTCCGCCACCAGCGCGGTCGCCCGGCCCGTCGACAGCCCCGCGTCGGCCCGGCGCTCCACCGCGATCAGCCGCAGCTCCTCCAGCCTGGCCGCCTCCGTCGCGGCCCAGTGCAACTCGGTGAACTCCGCCAGCGCGGGCCCCCGCCAGAGCGCCAGCGCCTCGTCCATGGCCGCCCACACGTGCGCGGCGGGCCCGTCCGCCTTGACCAGGCTCTGGAATCGCCATGAGTCCACCTGGCCGGTACGGGCCCGCAGGGCGTACCCGGGGGCCGCCGAGATCAGCACGGCGGCCTCCTCGCGCGGCGCCCGGGCGGGTTCGAGCGCGCGCCGCAGCCGGGAGACGTACCCCTGGATGGTCGACAGCGCCTGCGCCGGCGGGTTGCCGGGCCACAGCTCGTCGATGAGCGTGCTCACGGGGACGGCGTGGCCCCCGGCGACGAGCAGGCGTGCGAGCACCGCTCGCTGCCGCTGGCCGCCCAGATCGAGGGGGGTGCCGTCGGTCCAGGCCTGGAACGGTCCTAAAGCGGTGAAGGTCAACATTGTAGGCGTAAGCGTAGAGCCCATTCGATGTCCTGGTAAATGGAGACTTATTGGAGTGGCAGGTCGGCGTGGACCACGGTCCCGCCGCCCTCCGCGGCCCGTACCGTGCACGTCCCGCCCAGCTCGGCGGCGCGCTCGCGCATTGACCCCAGCCCGACTCCCGGGCGGGCGTCCGGGGCGATGCCGATCCCGTCGTCGGTGACCGTGACGCGCAGCAGGCGGCCGTCACGCTCCAGCCTGACCGCCGTCCCGGCCGCGCGGGCATGCCTGCGGATGTTCGTCAGCGCCTCCTGGACGATCCGGTAGGCCGCCACCTCCACCGCCGCGGGCAGCCCGTCCAGCTCCCCGGCCGCCTCCACCGGCGCCCCGGCCAGCTCGGCGACCGCCCCTTCCAGGCCCAGCTCGTCGAGCGCGGGCGGCCGCAGGCCGTACACGAGCTGCCTGATGTCGCCGCTGATCGCGTCCATGCCCGAGCGCAGGCCCGCGAGCAGGTGATCGGCCTGCTCGGGGGAGCGGCGCAGGGTGAGACGCGCGACGTTGATCGACATCGCCATGCCGCTCAGCGACTGCCCGAGCCCGTCGTGCAGGTCGCGGCGCAGGCGCCGCCGCTCCTCCTCGCGCGCGGTCAGGATGCGCTCCCGCGAGCGCCGCACGGCCGCGGTCAGCCGCACCGCGTGCGCGGCGTCGGCGATGTACGGCGTCAGCGTCGCGATCACGCGCTCGTCGTGCGCGGCCGGGAACCTGCGCCGGTCCACCGGGCCGACCAGCAGCACCCCGACCGGCTCGGCATGCCAGACCAGCGGGATCGTCCGGGTCGCCGGCCCCGGCGAGCCGGCCGCGACCGTCGTCCCGTCGAGCTCGACCGCCACCCCGGTCACCGACAGCCCCTCGCGCAGCACCTCCAGCGTGGCCAGCAGGCCGTGGCCGGGATCGACCTGTTGCAGCCGTCGCTTGAGCCGCTCGGCCAGCTCACCGGGCACGCCCGTGCTGCCGTAGAGCAGCCGGTCGGCGCCGCGCTGCATCGCCTGGCGCATCGGCTGGAAGAACGCCCCCGCGAACAGCGCCGCCACCAGCCCCGCGACCGGATCCACCTCCGACAGGAAGACGCTGGACGCGGCGCTCACCGCCAGATAGACGCCCGCGACCACGACCGCCAGCCCGGTGCCCACCAGCGCCCTGCTGATCAGCGTGTCGATGCCGAACAGCCGGTAGCGCAGCACCGCCACCGCGATCGCCGCCGGGATCAGCGGGATGGCGAGCGTGGCCAGCCACCAGACCGGGTCGCCGAGCATCCACGGGATCAGCAGCCCGGGCAGCGCCACGATCAGCCAGAGCAACTGCCGCCGCTCGACGGCGTCGCCGCGCCGGAACCGTACGGCGAGCGAGAGGAACGCCAGCGCCATCGCGGAGGCGACCATCGGGTGCGCGATCTCTCTGAAGGCGCCGTCGCGCGTCAGCACCGCCACCGCGTCGATCGCCTGCCCGGCGACCGCCAGCGCGATCACCCAGCGCCACCGCCGCGACGGCAGCCTGCCGGTGGGGTAGAGCAGCCTGCTGTGGACGAGGATCGCGCCGAAGACGGGGAAGGTGCTGCCCGCCACGTCCTCCGGCGCGAACGGCAGCGGCGTGTAGGACGGCTGCGGCAACTGGGCCGTCACCCAGATGTTGGAGAGTTCGAACGCGACGGCGACGGTCGCGATGCCGATCGCCCCACCGCGCGCCGCCCCAGCGTGGCGCATGAAACCGTCCTCTCCACCCCCGCTTGGGGAGGAGATTATGGGGCGGCTGCCGACAACGAATCAAAAAACGTTCAACGCCGCCTGATCGCCGGTCCCAGCGCCAGCATGCCGGCGGCCGTGACCAGCCCGATCCCGCCCGTGGTGAACCAGAGCGCCTTCTGCCCGCCCGCCTCCAGCAGGCCGCTGCCCATCAGCGGCGCCAGCACCGCCGCGGCCGACCAGGCGAAGCCGAACAGCCCCGCATACCGCCCGCGAAGGTGAGGCGGCGCCAGCGTGGCGAGGATCGTGCCCGCGATCCCGGCGATGACGATCTCGCCCGCGGTCCACACCGCGATCGTGACGGCCAGCCAGAAGGTGCTGGTGACGAAGGCCGTCAGCGCGAAGCCGACGCTCATGACGGCCACGCCCAGCGCCAGCGTCCTGGCCGGGTCCCGGCGGCCCAGCCAGCCGGACACCAGCGGCTGCACGATCACGATCAGCACCCCGTTCAGCGCCATGGCCAGGCCGAACTGCGCATACGTCAGGCCCGCCTCGCCCGTCATCGCCATCGGCAGCGTGGTGAACGTCTGCGAGTAGACCAGCGCGTCGCCCAGCATGACCAGGGTGTAGCCGACCATCAGCCGGTCGCGCAGCACCACCCCGAACCCGCCCGCCTCCGGCCTGCCCGCGGGCCTGGTCTCCGGCACCGCCCGCCAGACCAGGACGGCGAAGGCCACGCAGCTCACCGCGTCCACCCAGAACAGCCAGAGGAACCCGGCCTCCGCCAGCCAGCCGCCCGCCGTCATCCCCACCGAGTAGCCGAGGTTGATCGCCCAGAACAGCAGGCCGTACGCCCTGGGCCGCTCCACCGGCGAGACCAGGTCGGCGACCATGGCGTTGGAAGCGGGCCGGTAGGCGTCGACCACCAGGCCGAGCGCGAACATCGAGGCCAGGATCCCCGGCAGCGTGGTGCTGTAGCCCAGCGCCAGCATCATCACGGCGCTGGCGAGCATGCCGCCGGCCAGCGTCGCCCGGCGGCCGATCCGGTCCGCCAGCACCCCGGCGAGCAACTGCGACACCAGCGAACCGGCGCCGAACACCGCCATCACCAGCCCGGCCGTGGCCACCGACAGCCCGCGGGCCTGGGTCAGATAGACGCCGGTGAACGGCATGACCATGGTGCCCAGGCGGTTCACCAGCGTGCCGCCCCACAGGGCCCAGAAGGGGCGGGGCAGGCCGCCGAACGTGGAACGCAGGAACGACGGCTTCTCGACGACGGGACTTGTCACCCGCCAAGGGTGGGCCGCCCGGCTTTACCTCGCGAACGATTTAGCCCACACTAAAACCCGTGGCGGTGACCTGGGACCTGAAGCCGGAGGACGTGGCCCGGATCCGGTTCGCGTTCTCCCCGATGTGGGAGCTCGTCGCCAGCCTGCGCACCTTGCAGGACCCGGCCCGGCAGTCCGTCCACCTGCCGTGGATCAAGTGCGTGCGCCCGCGCCTCGCCGCCCTCGACCTGGCCGAGCTGTTCGCGCTCGTGCCCGCGACCGGCTACCTGGCCGACTTCCTCACTCCGCCGCCCGACACGCCGCTGCCGGACTTCGCCGCCGAGCTGGCCCGCGTACGGCGGACCCCGCCGGAGCGGGCTGCCGACGAGGCCGCGCACGTCGAAGGCGCCGACCCGGCGGTCATACAGCGGTTCAGGGCCGATCCGGCGGCAGCCGTCGCCAGGGTCGCCGACACGCTGGAGGCCTACTGGGAGGCGTGCTTCGCCGAGTTCTGGCCACGCGTCTACAGCCTGCTGGAACGCGACGTGCTGCGCAGGTCACGCCAGCTCGCCCAGGGCGGCGCCCGCGAGCTGTTCGCCGCGCTCGACCCGGCCGTGAAGTGGACCGGGGAGCGGCTGCTCGTCGACCGGCCCTGGTGCAACACGGGCAGCCTGCAGGGCGACGGGCTCGTCCTGGTGCCGACCGCCTTCTACTGGCCGTCGGTCGCGGTCATGTCCGCCCCCTACCAGGAGATGCTCGTCTATCCGGTGCTCGGCGTCGGCACCCTGTGGCGGGAGGGGCCGCCGCCCGCGCCAGGAGCGCTGTCCGCGCTCATCGGCAGGAGCAGGGCGCGGATCCTGCTCGCCCTCGCCGAGCCGAGCACCACCTCGGCGCTGGCCGGGCGGATGTCGCTCACGCCCGGCGCGGTGAGCCAGCACCTCGGCGTGCTCAGCGACAGCGGACTCACCGTGGGGATGCGTGTCGGCAAGCAGGTCGTCTACCGGCGCACCCCCACCGGCGACGTCCTCGCCGGTGGCTGACCTCAGGTGTAGCGGCTGGACTCCATCAGCCAGTCGAGGTGGGCGCGCGGCGCGGCCAGGTAGGCGCACGCCACCTTGCTGACGTCCCTGGCGGTGCGCGGCGCCAGATCGTCCAGCGGCAGCCGCCTGGCGGCCTGCTGCATGTCCCGGCAGCGCTCGGCGATCCGGTCGAGCACCCAGGAAACCGCCTCTCGCTCGCCCAGCCCGAGCTCGCGCATCGCGATCACGACGAGGTTGTGCGCGTCGCCTCGCTCCTTCGGCCGCGAGGCCACGTCGTTGCACCACGCGGTGACGTCGCTGCAGGCGTCCACCAGCTCCTGCCAGGGCTCCGAACGGTGCACCCAGGCGGGCACCTCCACCCGGAGGCACGGCTCGACCAGGTCGTAGAGGTACGGGCCGACCGTCCCCCTGCGCAGCATCGGGTATTCGGCCAGCGTCGGGACCGTGCCCGAGGCCCTGTTGGCCGCCTCGGTGCGGCAGGCGTAGTGCTGGCGCTGCAGGTTGACCGCGAACCGCCTGCGCCACTCGTCGCTCATCCGCGAGCTCGTCACCCGCCACAGGTCCGCGAACGCCGCCTCCAGCGGGTGGCCGCAGGCGCCCTCCAGCATCCCCTGGAAGACCTCCAGCGGACACGGCCCCTCGTCCAGCTCGTCGTCCAGATGGAACAGCCACGTCAGCCACTGCGCGAACAGCGCGGCCGCCGCCGCGTCGAACTCGGCGAACGCCCGCCCCGCCATCCGGTGGAACCCGACGCTCTGGTCGGCACGCAGCCCGGTCCGGCGCGCCCAGTCGATGACGGCCGCCTCGATCGCGTACACGGCCGGGTGCATGCGGCACGGCGCCGCCATCGCCGGCACCCGCTCCGTCAACGGCAGCAGGGCGAGAGCCGCCGAGCCGCCCCGGCGTGGCAGCGGCAGCAGCGGTTTCCAGTGCAGCACGGACCGCAGCGCGGACCGCACAGAAGCGATCACATTGGTGCTCCCCGCGGTATTCACAGTGGTCCGTAAAGCCAGTTGCCCGCGGCATTCGGGTCGTCGCCGACGTAGTACTCCCGGGCGGCCAGGACCAGGTCGGCCACGGTCAGCATGCCCACGCCCGACCGGTCCAGCCGGTCGAACGCCTTGTCCACGTCGTCGTAGGCGGTGCCGAACGCGGCCAGCAACGTCCGGAACTCGCCCGCGCCGATATGGCCGTCGCCGTCGCCGTCGCACAACCCCGCCACCGCCATCGTCGCGGGGCGGAAGACCGAGTCGTACTGGTCGCCCTCGACGAACGCGGCCGTCATGGCCTTGCGGTAGTCCTCGCGCGACATGCCGAAGTCCTGGTCGCGGCCGAGTGTGCTGGACAGCGTCCGCCAGATCCCGTCGAAGCTGTCGACGAGGCTGCTGCCGGTGACCGACGTGGGGGACTCCCCGAAGCCCACCAGGATGCGCGCGCCCAGCCCCAGCAGGTCCTCGCGCTCCACGACCCCCTTACCGCCTGCGTCGATGTGGTCGAAGGCCCGATCGAGCTTGTGATTGAGCAGGTCGATAGCCACCAATGCCTCCCCCGAGACTGACTGCGTGATCACATTAAGTCTGGGCGGCCCCTTTGTCAGGGAGGCTCGCACCGGCACCCCCCGTAACCTGTGTGAAACACGGACACGGCATCCTGATACGAGACCCGTACTGTCGTCACGAGGGGACGCCGTGGACCGCCAGCAGGAGTTCGTGCTCCGCACACTCGAGGAACGCGACATCCGGTTCATCCGGCTCTGGTTCACCGACGTGCTCGGCTTCCTCAAGTCCGTCGCGATCGCCCCCGCCGAGCTCGAAGGCGCCTTCGCCGAGGGCATCGGCTTCGACGGCTCGGCCATCGAGGGGTTCGCCCGCGTCTACGAGGCCGACATGCTGGCCAAGCCGGACCCGTCGACCTTCCAGATCCTTCCGTGGCGCAGCGAGACGCCCGGCGCCGGCCGCATCTTCTGCGACATCCTGATGCCCGACGGCACGCCGTCGCACGCCGACCCGCGCTGGGTGCTCAAGCGCACCCTCGCGAAGTGCGCCGACATGGGCTTCACCTTCTACACCCACCCGGAGATCGAGTTCTTCCTGCTGAAGAACCGCCCGGAGGCCGGCCAGCGCCCCGAGCCGATCGACTCGGGCGGCTACTTCGACCACACGCCGCACAGCTCCGGCCACGACTTCCGGCGCCAGGCGATCATGATGCTGGAGTCGATGGGCATCTCGGTCGAGTTCAGCCACCACGAGGGCGCCCCCGGCCAGCAGGAGATCGACCTGCGCTACGCCGACGCGCTGACCACCGCCGACAACATCATGACCTTCCGCCTGGTCATGAAGGAGGTCGCGCTGGAGCAGGGCATCTGGGCCTCCTTCATGCCCAAGCCCTTCACCGAGCACCCCGGCTCCGGCATGCACACCCACATGTCGCTGTTCGAGGGCGACCGCAACGCCTTCTACGAGGCGGGCTCCGACTACCAGCTCTCCAAGATCGGCCGATCGTTCATCGCCGGCCTGCTCAGGCACGCCGCGGAGATCACCGCGATCACCAACCAGTGGGTCAACTCCTACAAGCGCCTGTGGGGCGGGGCCGAGGCCATCGCCGGTCAGGGCGGTGAGGCCCCCTCCTACGTGTGCTGGGGCCACAACAACCGCTCGGCCCTGGTCAGGGTGCCGATGTACAAGCCGCACAAGGGCGGCTCGACCCGCATCGAGTTCCGCTCGCTCGACTCGGCCTGCAACCCCTACCTCGCCTTCGCGCTCATCCTGGCCGCCGGCCTCAAGGGCATCGAGGAGGGCTACGAGCTCCCGCCGGCCGCCGAGGACAACGTGTGGACGCTGACCAGCGCGGAGCGCCGCGCCCTCGGCATCCAGCCGCTGCCGCAGTCGCTCGACGAGGCGGTCGCGGTCATGGAGCGGAGCGAGCTGGTGGCGGAGACGCTCGGCGAGCACGTGTTCGACTTCTTCCTGCGCAACAAGCGCACCGAGTGGAGCGACTACCGCCGCCAGGTCACCGAGTTCGAGCTCGGCCGCTACCTGCCTGTTCTCTGAGCATCGCTCCCGCCCGCTCCGCCGCGCGGCAATGATGTCCGTCCCCTTTAGGGCAGTTTGTGTTTTTATGTCCGATCCTCGGGCAGGACGGCTGAGGCGGAGGGCATCGGTTGCCGTGTGCCGCCGGGATGGGGACGGTGATGATGAACAGCGGAGTGAAAGTAGCGCTGGCGGTCGCCGCAGGCTACTGCTTGGGACGGCACCACAAGCTGAAGATGGCCGCCGCGCTGGCGATGGCGGGCGTGGCGGGCAAGGTCGGAGCGGACAAGGGCGGCGGCCTGCTGGAGCAGGGCATGAAGGCCCTCGGTTCGCCGGAGCTGGAGGAGATGACCGGCCGCCTGCGGGGCGACCTGCGCGAGGCGGGCAAGGCCGCCGCCGTGGCGGCGACGAGCAAGCAGATCAACGCGCTGAGCGACGTCATCCACGCGCGTGCCGAGGCTCTGCGGCAGCCTGACACGCCAGGCGACTCGCAACAGGCCGCACCTGCCGAGGGGGCGAGGTGATGTCGATGACCGAGAAAACGAAGAACGGGGCGATCGGCGAGCTGGCCGGCGCACTGCCGCTGGACCGGCTGGGCAAGGAGTGCCGCGGTCTCGCGGGCGCCGTGGGAACGCGGATGCTGGGCTCGGTGACAGGCAAGGTGACGGGCAAGGTCACCTCCATGACCGGCAGGCTGACCGAGTACGCCGACAAGGGCGGCAAGCCCAGACAGGGGGACGGCCCGGGTGCGTCCGCGGGATCCTCCGGTCCCGGCCTCCTGAGCAAGGCCGGCCGGGCGGTCAAGGGTGCCGTCAGCCGTTCGGGCAAGGGCCGGTCCGGGGGCGACAAGACACGCGTGACGAACATGGTCGAGTCTCTGGACATCGGCGCTCCGATAAGCGTCGTCTACAACCAGTGGACCTCCTTCGAGGACTTCCCGAGCTTCATGAAGAAGGTCGAGGACGTGAAGCAGGACTCCGACGAGGAGATGACCTGGAAGGCGCAGGTCCTCTGGTCGCACCGCACGTGGAAGTCGGAGATCGTCGAGCAGGTGCCGGACGAGCGGATCATCTGGCGCTCCCAGGGTGACAAGGGGTACGTGGACGGCGCGGTGACCTTCCACGAGCTCACCCCGACCCTCACCAGGGTCATCCTGGTGCTGGAATACCACCCGAAGGGCCTGTTCGAGCACGTCGGGAACATGTGGCGCGCTCAGGGACGGCGCGCCCGCCTGGAGTTCAAGCACTTCGGGCGGCACGTGATGACGCAGTCCGCGCTGCACCCGGACGAGGTCGAGGGCTGGCGGGGCGAGATCCACGACGGCGAGGTCGTCGACGAGCAGGCTTCGACCGAAGAGACCGGCGACTCCCAGCCTGACCAGCCCGACCAGCCCGACCAGCCTGACCAGCCTGACCAGCCCGACCAGCCTGACCAGGCTGACCAGCCTGACCAGCCCGACCAGGCTGACCAGCCCGACCAGCCCGACCAGCCCGACCAGCCCGGTGAAGAGTCGGAGAGCGAGGCGAAGCGGCTGGAGCCTCAGGCGCACTAGCGCCGCCACCGGGAGAGCGCAGGTCGCTGCGCCGACCCTTCGGGGAGAGGGAGCACGACATGTCTGAAGACCCGGCCGTCGATCCGGGACTGCTGCCGAAGGACCCGGCACAGGCATCGGACGGCAACGAGCCCGTACACCGCCGTGAAGGTCCGGTCGATCCGGACGTCCTGCTCGACGTCCCCCTCATCAAGGTCGACAAGATCGACCTGAACGTGGAGGACCTGCGTGCGCGCGTCTCCCTGGAGGCCGACGTACTCGATCTCCTGAGGCTTCACGTCGGCGTGGACGTGGCCCTGGGCAGGGTGAACCTGGAGGTCGGGGGCGTGGAGGCCAAGGCCATGCTCAAGGTGCGGCTCGACAACGTCGCCCTGATCATCCGGGACGTGCTGAAGTCGATCGACAACAATCCTCAGCTCGTCGAGAACCTGAGCACGGGCGTCGCGTCGGCGGCCCGCGACCTCGGCGCAGGAGCCGGCCGAGCCGTCGGCCACCTGGGCGCGGCGACGGGCTCCGCCCTGGATCGCACGACCGAGACAGTGGGTGACACGGTCCGCGGCGTCGCCCAGGAAGTGCCCGATGTCACCCGGTCGGTCAGCCGGGACGCCGCCGCCACCGTCCAGCAAGCCGCGGCTCCCGGGGCGCCTCCTCCTCCCGCGCCCCCTGCACCTGCGGCCACTGGTCCAGCGGCACCTGCACCTGCGGCCGCCGGTCCAGCGGCCCCCGCTCCTGCGGCCGCCGGTCCGGCGGGACCTGCATCTGCGGCCGCCGACGTCGCGGGGGCGGCCACGGGAACCACGGCCGCCGGCCAGAGGGCGCCGGGGACGGTCACTCAGGGCGCCGGGCCGGCCCTCCAGAAGAACGCCGCCGACTCCGTCGCCAAGTCCATGGACAGTGAGCAGCCCAGCCCTGCTCCTCCTGCACATCGAGCGGAGGACGACGGCGCAGCCGGCGGGGGAGACGGGGAGGACGACGGCGCGGACACCGGTTCGCGACGGGACGCCCGGGACGAAGGGCCTGCCGAAACGCCTCCGGACGATCGGGAAGAGGCGGACCACCGCGACGAAACGCCCGCCGACGGCCAGGCCGGAGCCCAGGACGAGGGGGAAGCGCGGGATGACAAGCCCGCCGAAGGCGAGGGACCTGCCCAGGATGAGGGCGAAGGCGGGGGCGAGAAGCCAGGCGGGGACGAGGAGGAGCCCGAGGAGGGTGAGGGCCAGCGGCCTGCTCGAGGTCAGGAGGAGGGGCCAGTCGGGGGCGGGCAGGAGAGTCCTGCGGATGGGGAGCAGAAGCCTGTTGAGGGCGAGGAGCCTGCCGGCGAAGGTGAGGGTACGAAGCCGGGCGGGGGCGGGCAGGAGAAGCCGGCGGATGCTGGGGAGCGGAAGCCTGTCGAGGGTGAGGGCGAGGAGCCTGCCCTGGGTCGGCAGGAGAAGCCTGCTGAAGGCGAGGGGGCTGCTCAAGGTCAGGAGGAGAGGCCGGGCGGGGGCGGGCAGGAGAAGCCGGCGGATGCTCGGGAGCGGAAGCCTGTCGAGGGTGAGGGCGAAGAGCCTGCCCTGGGCGAGGGTGAGAAGCCAGGCGGGGACGAGGAGAAGGCCGTTGAGGGTGAGGGGCAGGAACCCGCGCAGGGGCGGGGAGAGGGCGGGGAGGAGCCCGCTGAGCCCGGGGACGAGGGGCCTGCCGAGGGGCAGGAGGGAAAGCCGGGCGAGGAGCAGGACGAGCGGCCTGCCGGTGCTGGAAACGGGTCGGCTGGGGAGGCGTTGGGGCCCGCACTGCGTGACCTGGGCAGGGCGGCTCGCCGGGCGGGCGTGCGGCGGCTGCGCGACATGTCGAGACTGCGTCGCCGCCGGTAGCGAGGGCCTGCAGGAGCGGCGATGACCGACAAACGGCCGGATCTGAGGCTTGCCGAGTCGGCGGACATCGTGTTCGCCGCGACGGTGCGAGGGGACAGCGTCAGGTTCGCGGTGGCGCCCGAGGTGAAGGTGACCTTCCATGGAGATCCGGGTGAGGACTCCGACGTCGGCAGCCACCGGATCCACCTGCCCGACGAGGTGGCCGAGGGTACGAGCTACCGGGCGTTCCAGATCGAGTACGTCATCGCGTCCAAGGTCATCTTGACCGACACCGACTGATCGCGACGGTCGTGGAGTCGCGGCGGGGCAAGGTGTCGCGACGGTCATTACAGCGCGGCGGGCGGCACCGGGTGGCGGGGCACGCGGGCAGGGTGAGATACCTGCCCATACCACTGCAAAGCATCCCGCAACAGCAAGCCAACAGCGTGACCATTGTCACTCTGGCCCGGAAGACACATACCGGCAACATCCGCCGCGTATCTTTTACCGATCACCCAAGCGTCTCCCATGCTTCGGGTTCGTACGGCGCGGCGCGCGGCCTGCGCGTAGGCAGGGGATCGAGGGGAAGTTTCGGGCAGGTTTGTGGCGTTATGTCGTACGGCGGGACCCGAGCACTGGCTGATCAACCGGTCCAGTAAAATCGGCCCATTCAAATTGATATTTCCGGACTTCACGCCCCATGTGGCGATATAGGAGGGTGTGGCATGACGACGGCTGCCCTGCAGACCGTGTTGACCGTTCCCGAGCGGTTCCGAGGCCCGGCGGGAGTCGCCAACGGCGGCTGGCTGGCCGGGACCCTGGCGGGTGCCCTCAACGGTAAACGATCAGCGGTCGAGGTCACGCTGCACGCGCCCACGCCCCTGGAGCAGGACCTGCGGCTGGAGCACGTCGCCAACACGGTGGCGCTCTACGACGGCGAGAAGCTGCTCGTGGAGGCCATCCCGGTGGTCGAGGAGGTGACGCCGCCGCCGTTCGTGCGGTTCACCGAGGCCGCCCGCGCCGAGGCCGGCTTCGCCGGGCACAAGGGGCACGCCTTCCCCGAGTGCTTCGCCTGCGGGCTGCGCGAGCCGGGCGACGGGCTGCGGATCTTCCCGGGGCCCGTGGAGGGCAAGGACCTGGTCGCCGCCGGGTGGCGGGTGCCGTTCGCCGTCGCCGACGAGGACGGCGTGCCCGCGTCGGTCGTGGGCGCCGCACTCGACTGCGTCACCGGCTGGGCCCACTTCAAGCCGGGCGAGTCGGCCCTGCTGGGCAGGCTCGCCCTCCAGTTCCACCGGGACGTGACCCCGGGCGGCGTCTACTCCGTCGTCGGCCGCGCCACCGGCCGCGAGGGACGCAAGCTCTTCGGCGAGAGCGCCATCTACGAGGTGGACGGCAGCCTGGTGGCCGCCGCCCGCGCCACCTGGATCGCTCCACGCTGACCAGCGGCACACACCCTTCGACAGCCGTGGAACGGCCCCCGACCGGGGGCCGTTCCGCGTCGCACCCGAGGTCGCGGCGCACCGGCGCCGGACTGCCCGGGAGGTCAGCGGCCTGACGTGAGCCGATCCGCGACGGTCCGGGCGCAGCGCTCGTCGAACAGGATCGTGTAGTGGTTGCAATCCGGCACCACCTCGTCCGCGAGGCCGGGCAGCCGGGCGGTCCAGCTCGCCGCCAGCTCGTCCGGCAGCATGCCGACTTCCTGGTCGAGCAGCCCGCGCGGCGCCCTGAGCAGGGAGAGCGGCGCCTTGATGGTGGCCAGCGCGGCGGCGATCCGGTCACTTTCGAGAAGCATCCACCGCCCGTCCTCGCGCACCGCCTCGCCCGCCGCCCGCGAGCGCAGCGCGTCCCGCGGCCCGGTCAGGTCGTAGCGGGCGTACTCCTCGACGTCGGCGCTCCAGTTGCCGGCGAAGGCCGGGTGCGCCCTGAAGAAGTCCACGTACGCCTCGGCGGACGGGAAGGTCTGCCGCAGGCGGGCCAGCGCCGGGCCCAGGACCGCGGCCATGGCGGCGTCCGCGTCCACGCCTTCGGGCAGCGGCAGCGGCAGCCCGCCGTCGACCAGCACCACCCGCGAGAAGTCCCGCTCGGCCGCGGCCAGCGCGGCCACGTAGGCGCCCATCGAGTGCCCGGTCAGCACCGCGTCGGCTCCCGCCCCCGCGTGGTCGGCCACCCTCAGCACGTCCTCGGCGTGCCTCGGCAGTCCGTACGGCCCCGGCAGGCCCGCGCTGTGCCCGCGCCCGCGCAGGTCCATCGCCACCAGCGACCATCCCTCGGGCAGCTGCCGCGCCACCGCGCGCCAGGCCATCAGCGAGGCGGTGATCCCGTGCACGGCGATGATCACCCGCGGTCCCGACCCGAACGTGGCCACCCGCATGCCGTCGACGTCTTCAACTCTCATACCGGGATACTAAGGACAAGCGCTCCTGTACGCCTCGTGACGTCCAGGTGCGATCCATTCCGAGATCTCAGGCAAAATCATCGAATATGCGCATCACCGTGATCGAACACGAGGCCGAAGCCGGGCTCGGCTACCTGGGCCGCTGGCTGGGCCTGCCCTGTGACGTCGTCAGGCCGTACGCGGGGGACGAGATCCCCGTGCGGGCGCGGGACGGGCTGATCGTGCTCGGCGGGGAGGCCGCGGCGTGGGAGGACGAGCGCTTCCCGTGGCAGCCCGCCACCCGCGACCTGCTGCGCCGTTCCGTCGGCGAGGGCACCCCGACGCTCGCCATCTGCCTCGGCGCGCAGCTCATGACCATGGCCTGCGGGGGCACGGTCGAGCTGGGCGGCAACGGGCTGGAGGTGGGCGCGTGCGAGGTGGTCGCACTGCCGGCCGCCGCCTCCGACCCGCTGTTGTCGGGGGTGGGCGAGGCCGTCGCCGTCCAGTATCACCGTGACGCGATGACCCGGCTGCCCGACGGCGCGGTGCCGCTGATGACCGGGACCCGGTATCCGAACCAGGCCTACCGGCTCGGCGAGGCCGCCTGGGCGGTGCAGTTCCATCCGGAGGCGACCCCGGAGATCTTCGCCTCCTGGACGTCGGGCTCGGGCCTGGACGCGGAGCAGGCGCTGAACGAGGGGGTGCGCGCGGCGGCCGGGGCGCTCGAGGCCACCTGGCGGCCGGTGGCGGAGGCGTTCGCCGAGGTGGTCAGAGCCGGCGCGAAGGCGGCCGATCCGAAGGTCAGCGTCGGCGATCGCGCCTGAACCGCCGGGGCCGGGTGGCCGCATGCGCCAGCGCGTGCACGCCGCCCAGGACCAGAGGGAACATCGCGGCCCCCGCCCAGCCGGCGCTGACTGGCACGCCGGCGGCCTTGAGCCGTCGCCACGCCCACACCGAGAACGGGATCACCACCACCGGCGCGGTCACCAGCCCCGGCGTGTAGCCGCGCGTCACCGCCCCCTGCGCCAGGTGCATCGCGCCGTGCGCGCCGAAGGCGAGCAGCACGCTCTGGAAGGCCGGACTGCGCCCGCCGCTGCGCGCGCCCGCCGCCGAGGCGGCCGCGATCACCCCGCCCATCAGCCCGATCGCCACGTTCACATGCCGCTGGGAGACCTCCAGCCGCTGCCACGGGACGCCCGGGAAGCGCTGCTCCAGTCGCGGCCGGGCGGAGCGCGTCCAGCGCGCCATCGTCGCCAGCTCCTCCGCGTCGTGCACCGCCCACGCCGCGAGCAGACCCCAGGTCACCGTCGCCGGAACCCTGTCCGCGTACCCCTCGTCCATGCACCCTCCAAACGCAACGCAACGTTGCGTTTTACTCTAGGCTCTTGCGGCGCAGGGCTGTCAAGATGGAGGGGTGCCCAGGATCGAGTCCACCGCAGCCCGCCTCGCCAAGCTCGGATTCGCCGACGCGGCCCAAGCGGCCCGGCTGGTCCAGCAGGCGGGAGTCGACCTCGACGGCCTGCTCGAATCACTGGTCCGGGTGGCCGATCCCGATCTGGCGCTGGCCTCCCTCACCCGGATGGCCGAGCGGGACCCCGCCGCCCTCGACCGGCTCCGCGCCGACGGCGAGCTCAGGGAGCGGGTGCTCGCCGTGCTCGGCGTGAGCGCCGCCCTCGGAGATCACCTGGAGCGCCATCCGGACCACCTCGACCTGCTGGCCGTATCCACGCTGAGTGAGCACCGGGCGGAGCTGCTGCGCGCGGTCGGCGCCGAGCCGGACGCGGCCGAGCCTCGCGCGTCCGCCCCCGACGCGCTCGTCGCGCTGCGGGTCGCCTACCGCGGGCGGCTGGCGCACGTGGCCGCGCGCGACCTGACGGGGCAGGCCACGCTGCCCGAGGTCACCAGCGAGCTGTCCGACCTCGCCGGCGCGGCCCTGGAGGCCGCGCTGGCCATCGCGCGCGCCGAGGTGGACGCGGGCGACGTACGGCTCTCGGTCGTGGGGATGGGCAAGTGCGGCGCCCGGGAGCTCAACTACATCAGCGACGTCGACGTGATCTTCGTGGCCGAGCCGCGCGAAGGCGCGGACGAGACCAAGGCGCTGCGCGCCGCCACCCGGCTGGCCCAGGCCATGATGCGGGCCTGCACGGCCGCCACCCCCGAGGGATCGCTGTGGGAGGTGGACGCCGGGCTGCGGCCCGAGGGCCGGGCCGGGCCGCTGGTGCGGACACTGACCAGCCACCTGGCCTACTACCGGCGCTGGGCCAAGACGTGGGAGTTCCAGGCGCTGCTCAAGGCCCGGCCGGTCGCAGGGGACATGGAGCTGGGCGCCGCCTACGTCGAGGAGGTCAACGAGCTCGTCTGGTCGGCCGCCACCCGCGACAACTTCGTCGAGGACGTGCAGGCCATGCGCCGCCGGGTCGAGGCGCACGTGCGATCGGAAGGCGAGCGGCAGATCAAGCTGGGCCCCGGCGGGCTGCGCGACATCGAGTTCGCGGTGCAGCTGCTCCAGCTCGTGCACGGGCGGCTCGACCCGCTGCTGCGCCGCCGCGCCACCCTGCCCGCGCTGGCCGCCCTCTCGCGCGGCGGGTACGTGGGCCGCGAGGACTCGCGCGGCCTGGCGGAGGCGTACTCGTTCCTTCGGCGGGTCGAGCACCTGCTGCAGCTCCACCGGATGCGACGCACGCACGTCCTGCCCACCGGCGACGGCGACCTGCGCAGGCTCGGCCGGGCACTCGGCATGCAGGCGGACCCGGTGGGGGAGTTCACCTCACGCTGGCGGAGGCACGCCATGGAGGCGCGGCGGCTGCACGAGAAGCTGTTCTACCGGCCGCTGCTGCAGGCGGTGGCCCGGCTGCCCGACTCCGAGGCCCGGCTGTCCACGGCGGCGGCGTCCGCCCGGCTGGGCGCGCTCGGCTACGTCGACCCGGACGGCGCGCTGCGCCACATCGCGGCCCTGTCCACCGGGGTGTCCAGGCGCGCGGCGATCCAGCGGACGCTGCTGCCGGTCATGCTCGGCTGGTTCGCCGACACGCCGGACCCGGACGCGGGACTGCTCGGCTTCCGCCAGGTCAGCGACAAGCTCGGCACCACGCCGTGGTATCTGCGGCTGCTGCGGGACGAGACCGCCGTGGCGGCGCGGATGGCCCGCGTGCTGGGGACCAGCCGCTACGCCACCGGGCTGCTCACGAACGCGCCGGACGCGGTCGCCATGCTCGGCAGCGAGCAGGACCTGGCCGTGCGATCCGCCGAGTCGCTGCACGGCGAGGCCTCGGCCGCGGTGTCCCGCCACGGCGGCGAGGCCGAGACCGCCGTGGCCGCCGTCCGGGCGCTGCGCCGCCGGGAGCTGTTCCGCACCGCGGTCGCCGACATCTTCGGGCTCGTCGACATCGAGCGGGTCGGCGTAGCGCTGTCGACGCTGAACGACGTGACGATCCAGGCCGCCCTCGACGCCGCCATCGGCAAGATCTCGGCCGAACGCCGCGGGCCGCTGCCGACCCGGTTCGCGGTGATCGCCATGGGCCGGCTCGGCGGCATGGAGTCCTCCTACGCCAGCGACGCCGACGTCATGTTCGTCCACCAGCCGCTGTCGGGCGCCGTCGAGCGCGACGCCTCCGACGCGGCCTTCGCGGTGGCCAACGAGCTGCGGCGGTTGCTGGCGCTGCCCGCTCCCGACCCGCCCCTGCTCATCGACCCCGACCTGCGCCCCGAGGGCAGGCAGGGCCCGCTCGTGCGCACCCTGGCCTCCTACCGCGCCTACTACTCCCGCTGGTCCTCGCCATGGGAGTCGCAGGCCCTGCTGCGCGCCCGCTTCTCGGCCGGGGACGCCGAGCTGGGGGCCGCCTTCATCGCCGTGATCGACGAGCTGCGCTACCCGGCCGGCGGCATCACCGACGACGCCGTACGCGACATCAGGCGGCTCAAGGCCCGTATGGAGGCCGAGCGGCTGCCCCGCGGCGCCGACCCGGCGCTGCACACCAAGCTGGGCCCCGGCGGGCTGTCGGACGTGGAGTGGGTGGCGCAGCTCCTGCAACTCCGCCACGCCGGCACGACGCCCGCCCTGCGCACCACCCGCACGCTGGAGGCGCTGCGCGCCGCCGTCGCGCAGGACCTGCTCGACCCCGCCGACGAGGCGGTGCTGGCGCGGGCCTGGCGCTTCGCCTCCCGCATCAGGGATGCGCTCATGCTGGTCAAGGGCCGGCCAGGCGACAGCGTGCCCGCCGACACCCGCGAACGCAGCCTCATCGCGCAGACCATCGGCTACCCGCCGGACGGCTCGGAGGACTTCCTGGACGACTACCGCCGCGGCACCCGCCGCGCCCGCCGGGTCGTCGACCGCGTCTTCTACGGGGCATGACCATCGCATTGCGGAGAGTGCCGCCGTGGGTGTATCAAGGCGCGGGGTGATCACACGTGTTATCCGCATACATCGATCTCGCGCTGGGCCTGGTGCTCTCGTTCCTGATGCTGTCGCTGCTCGTCAGCGGGCTGAACGAGGCGTTCGTCCGCCTGCTGTCGATCCGCAGCAAGTTCCTGTGGGCCTACCTGCGCGACACCTTGGACGGGGCCGACGCCAAGGGCAGGTCCTGGCTGCCGTCCGGCCTGCGGGACGTGTTCGCCTCGCTGCCGTTCGTGCGCGATCCGCGGCCCGCGCACAACTCGCATCCCGCGCCCGCGGAGTCGGCCGAGATGCCGGCGCGGGACACCAAGGCCGCGGACGCCATGACGAACCTGCTCTACGAGCGGGTCCGCGAGATCGACCACCCCAAGAGCGGCAGGACCAGCATCGCCAACCTGCCGCCCGAGCGGTTCTCCGTCGCCCTGATGGAGATGGCGGCCCGCGAGCCGGGCGGCGTCGAGGGACTGCTGGAAAAGCTCAAGTCCATGGGCAGCCCGCTGTACGGCCACCTGCACGGCGTGTGGGAGACCGCCCAGCGTGACCTCAACCGCTTCCGCCAGGGGGTGGAGGGCTGGTTCGACAGCGAGATGCAGCGGCTGACGATGCTCTACAGTCGCTACGTCAAATGGGTGGTCGCCCTGCTGGCGCTCCTGGTGACGTTGCTCTTCACGATGGACGGGCTGGAATACGCCAAGACGCTGCTGCGGGACAACGCCTTCCGCGCCTCCGTCACCGCTGTCGCCGAGGCCGGGCCCGACGCGTACAGCGAGCTCAAGGCGCAGTGCGAGCAGGCCGACCCGGTGCCGTGCATCACCGACACGCTCAGCCAGCCGGCCCTGGTCAAGGTGCTCGACCACGCGATCGTCAACGTCACCCTGCCCGCCGACGGCGATCCGTCCTTCCACTGGAACGGCGCCTCGTGGTGGGACCGGCTCACCACGCCCAGCCACTGGCCCGGCTTTCTGATGACGTACGTGGCGCTGCTGTTCGGCGCGCCGTTCTGGTGGGACGTCTTCCGCCGCATCACCGGCATGCGCTCGCGCCGGTAACGTGCTGGGGATGGACACGGAACGGTTGATCATGCGCAGGTGGCGGGAGAGCGACAGGGAGCCGTTCGCGGCCATGAACGCCGACCCCGAGGTGATGGAGCACTTTGTCGCCCCGCTGACCAGGGCACAGAGTGACGCGATGGTCGACAGGGTCGAGCAGGGCTTCGACGAGCACGGCTACGGGCTGTGGGCGCTGGAGGTGCGGGCGACGGGGGACTTCATCGGCTTCACCGGGCTGGCGCTGCAGACGTTCGAGGCGCCGTTCACCCCTGCGGTGGAGGTCGGCTGGCGGCTGGCCAGGCATGCCTGGGGCCACGGCTACGCGATCGAGGCCGCCCGGCAGGCCGTCGCCTACGGCTTCGACGAGTCAGGGCTGACGGAGATCGTCTCCATGACCGCCGTACACAACGATCGCTCCCGCGCGGTGATGGAACGGCTGGGCATGACCCGAGACCCGGCCGACGACTTCGAGCACAGCAAGGTACCGGCGGGCCACCCGCTGCGCCCGCACGTCCTCTACCGGCTCAGGCGCTCATAGCGTAGAGGACGTCGCGCAGGGACGCCTCGCGGCCTCGCGGCCAGACGAGACGCAGGGCCAGGCGGGGCGCGTCGAGTTCGAGCGGCACCAGCGCGCCCGAGGCCAGGTCGGCGGCGACCGCGAAGTCCGGCAGCAGTGACCTGCCGAACCCCTGCCTGGCCCACTCGCGGGCGGTGGCGACGCTGGTCAGCTCCCTGCGCGGCGCCTCGGGGCCGAACACCCGCTCGGTGGCCAGGCGGATCGAGCATCCGGGCGCGGAGACGAGCAACGTGTCGCGGTCCCCGCCGGGGGCCGCGACCAGCAGCAGCTCGACCTCGCCCACGTCCAGGAAGTCCAGGTCGGCCGGTGGCACGAAGCCGAGCGTGCCGACGCGCAGCCCCGAGTCCAGCAGCAGCGCCGCGTCCACGCCGCCGCTCGCCAGCTCGGCCAGGAGCGTCTGCCTCGGCAGCGCCCGCACCTCGACGTCCAGGTCCGGGCGGCGCTGCGACAGCCGCCGCACCACGTCGGGCAGCCGCGTCGCGGCCAGCATCTCCAGCGCTCCGATCGTGACCCGCCGCCGGTGGCCGACGACCTCGCGCCGCACCTCGTCCGCGTGGTCGAGCAGCTCTCGCGCCCGCCCGAACAGCAGGCCGCCCCGCTCGGTCGGTCGCATGCCGCGGGGAGTCCGTTCGAACAGGGTGACGCCGAGGCTCTCCTCCAGCCTGCGGATCTGCTCCGACACCGACGCGGGGGCGAGTCCGAGCGCGTTCGCCGCTCCGGTGACGGTGCCCGCCCCCACGACTGCGACAAAAGCTCTCAAATGACGCAGATCCATGCGAGGCAGCATACGGGTTTCCCGAACGCCGCCTCCGGTCCAGGCTGTTGAGCACGTACGACCCCGCCGAGCAGGCTGGCGCGCATGAAACTGATCGGAGTCTGTCTCGCCTACTTCCTGGTGCTGCTCGACACCACCGTGCTGACGATCGCGCTGCCCGACCTGCGTGCCACCTTCGGCGGCTCGGTGGCGGGCCAGCAATGGACGGTGAACGCCTACACCGTGGCCTTCGCCGCCGCATTGCTCACCGGCGGAGCGATCGCCGACAGGTACGGCGCGGCCAGGGTCTTCAAGGCAGGCGTGGCGGCCTTCGGCCTCCTCTCGCTGGTGAGCGCGGCGTCACCGGCGCTCGAGGTCCTCGTGGGACTGCGCGCGGCGCTCGGCGTGGCGGGCGCGCTCTGCCTGGGCGGCTCGCTCGGCCTGATCGCCGAGCTCTTCCCCGCCCCGGCCGACCGGGCGCGCGCGACCGGGGTCTGGGCGGCGGTCACGGGTTCCGCCCTCGCGGCCGGGCCGCTCCTGGGCGGCCTTCTGGTGGATCTGTACGGCTGGCGTGCGGTCTTCCTGATCAACCCGCCCATCGCCCTGATCAGCTGGCTGGCCGTGCGGGGCGTGCACTCGCCGCCCGGCGGGCGCCGCGTCGACTGGGCCGTGCAGGGACTGGCCTGTCTGTCCCTGGGCCTGTTCGCGCAGGCGCTCATCGGCGCCTCGGTCCCGGTCGCCGCCCTGGCCTGCGCCGCGCTGGCCGCACTCGTGCTCGTCGAACGGCGCAGCCATGCTCCCGCTCTGCCCGGCGGGCTCCTCGCCGCGACCTGGCCGGAGTTGCTGGCCGGCACCGCGGCCACCTTCGCCTTCTCCGGCGCCCTGTTCGTGCTGACGCTGCTCCTGCAGGACGTCCGGCACCTCACGCCGCTGGCGACCGGCCTCGCCTTCCTGCCGCTTACCCTGCCCATGACGGTCAACCCGGTCGTCACCGGGCGGATCGTCGCTCGATACGGCGCCCGGCCGCCGATCCTGGGCGGGCTGAGCCTGCTCGCGGCCGGGCTCGCGGGGGTGGCGCTGACGGAGGCGCTCACGCCCTGGCTGGTGGTGATGGGTTTCGGGCTGTCGTTCTGCCTGCCCGCACTGGTGGCCGGGGTGGTGTCGAGCGCCCCGTCGGGGAGCGCGGGCACGGCGGGCGGGGTGCTGAACGCGGCCCGCCAGGCTGGAGCCACCCTCGGCGTGGCCGTGCTGGCGGGAGTGGGTCGCCCGCTGCTGGTCGCCTCCATCGTCACGGCGCTGGCGGGCGCCTGTTACGCCGTCGCGGGCGGCCGGCGGGTGAGACGTCCCCTCGGGGCGCGTTCGTAGGAGCGAGGCTGCCACATTGACGCCGACCGGCGCCGCCACGGGACAATGACGGCCACCCCTCTGGAGGGAGCGTGGATCGCATGCTCATGAGCCTGGTGGTCCACGTGGCGAGGTTCGCGGGAGCCGTCGCGGCGATCTGGGGCGTGGCATACCCGCTCAACGGCGCCACCCAGGCTCCTGGACCCGTCGCCATCCGTGTCACATCCGTCGACCAGCTGGGACTGACCGGTGTGAAGCTCCCGCCCGGCGTCACGCTCCACGGGCACGAGCTGTCACTGGACGTCTGGGACTCCACCGTCGCCGAGCAGGTGCTCGCACGCGGCGAGGTCCTGCTGAGCGGTCTGTCCGCCGGTGCCGCCGCACTTCTGCTCGCACTGGCCGTAGCGCTCCGCGTCGCCGCCGCGCATCCGGGCGCCGGCCCCTCCGCCGAGGCGCGGACGAACATCAGCGGAGAAGCGGACACTCCCTAGTGGCGGAGCGGACGCGAAAGGCGGTTGACCGTGCCCTGAACGGGCGGCGCCCGGCAGTCTCCGGCCCTGTGCGGCCAGGTGATCATCGCGCTGGTTGTGACCAGAGTGTGCCGTAAAGTGGCACGTCATGGTGGATTGGGGTATTCGGCGTGCTTCGGCTGCGGACGTCGAGGCGGTGGCCGAGCTCCGTGCCGTGGTGATGCGGGCGGATCTGGAGCGGCTTGGACGCTACGACGAGCATCGGGTGCGGCAGCGGCTGAGGGACGGGTTCGATCCGGCGCACACCTGGGTGATCGAGGTCGGCGGCGAGTTCGCCGGCTGTGCGGCGCTACGGGAAGCCGAGGACGCCCGCTGGCTGGAGCACTTCTACCTGGCCCCGCACCTGCAGGGATGCGGTATCGGGTCGGGTGTCCTGGGCGAGCTGTTGGAACAGTGTGACCGTGACGGTGTTCCTGTCCGGTTGCAGGTGCTGCGGGGAAGTCCTGCCCGGCGGCTGTATGAGCGGCACGGGTTCACCCTGGAGACCGAGGATTCGGTGGACGTGTTCATGGTCCGCGTGCCGCGCTGCCGGTGACCCGGCCGGCGCCGTCCGGGGGCCCAAGGGCGGGCACACGAGGAGCCTCGAATCAATAAGATCGTCGCTGTTGCGATGATCCGGCGATCGGGAGCCTCGATGACTGACCCCGGCGGCTTCGGCCCCCTGGAGATGGACGAGCGCGAGGTGATCGGCCCCTACCGGATCGTGGGCCGGATGGGCGCCGGTGGCATGGGGGTGGTCTACGCGGGGATCGCGGCCGACGGCGCCCGGGTCGCGGTCAAGGTCATCCATCCGGGGTTAGCCGCCGATCCGCACTTCCACGCCCGCTTCATCCGCGAGGTCGATCTCCTGTCCCGGGTGCGCGGGCGCTGCACGGTCTCGGTGCTGGCCGCCGACACCACCGCGATGCCTCCCTGGCTGGCCACCGAGTTCGTCCCCGGCCCGACGCTCAGCACGTACGTGCGGGACAACGGGCCGCTGCGCGCGGACGAACTGCTCTCGTTCGGCGTGGACATCGCCGAGGCGCTCACCGACATCCACCGGGCCGGCATCGTGCACCGCGACCTCAAGCCCGGGAACGTGATCCTCTCCGCCTCCGGCGCGAAGGTTCTGGACTTCGGCATCGCCCGGGCTCTGGACGAGAGCGGGCTCACGGGCACCGGCGCGCTGATCGGGACTCCCGGTTGGATCAGTCCCGAGCAGTACCGGGGCGACCAGGCGGACGAGGCCGCCGACGTCTTCGCCTGGGGCGCGTTGATGGCGTACGCCTCGACGGCACGCCCGCCGTTCGGCACCGGAGCCCCCGACGTCCTCGCCTACCGCGTCATGAGCGTCGACCCCGACCTGTCCGGGGTGCCCGAACAGGTCCGCGGCCTCGTACGGAGCGCGCTCGCCAAGGATCGAGCGGCCCGGCCGGCCGCGCGCGAGGTGCTCGCCCGGGTCACCGCGCTCCGCTCGGGCACCATCCCGATGGAGGCGCGCGACAGGCGCCTGATGGTGCCGCTGTGGCCGGCCGCGGCCGTCATGGCGGCGGTCGTGGCCGCCGGCGCCGTGTTCGCGATGAGCTCGGCCGGAACGCCGGAGGCACTCCGGAGCCCGAGCGACACTCCCGCCTCCACGCACACCGACAGCCCGGAGCCGGACACGACCGAGGACCCGGACGAGGCGACGACGGCGAGCGAGGCCGCCGAGGAGACGCCCAGCCCGAGCGACACCCCGGAGAAGACACCTCCCGCCAAGAAGACGAGCGCGCGCCCGAGCCGCTCGGCCACCGGTCTGCCGTGCGCGTCCGCGAGCTCGATCCTCCGGCAGGCCGCCGCGCTGAACCACGGCAGCCTGCCGGCGGACGCCGTGGTCGTGCGCAGGCGATGCGTGGGCTACTGGGTCGCGGCCGAGCTCGACTCCAAGTCCTTCGGCGGGATCGACATGATCGCGAAGCGGAACGCGACCCGATTCCTCGACGGCGAGATCGGCAGCAACCTCTGCTCGGCGGAGAGCCGGCCGACGCTCGTCGCAAGCGCGCCGAGCAGCGTCAGAGCCTTCCTCTGCCCTCACGGCCTCGGCTGACCACTCAGTCGAAGGTCAGCACGGGCTTGAGCGTGGTCCCCTTCTCGGAGTCCTCCACCGCCTGGTTGATGTCCTCGAACGCGTACGTCCTGATCAGTCTGTCGAACGGGAAGCGGCCCTGCCGATGGAATTCGACCAGCTGAGGGATGAACAGGCGCGGCACACTGTCGCCCTCGACGATGCCGCGCACACTCCGGCCGAACAGCAGCGAGGACATGTCGAGCGAGACCTCGGTGCCGAGGACGGCGGCGCCGATCACGCCGCAGGTGCCGCCGTTGGTCAGCACGTCGACCGCCTGCCGTAACACGCTGGGGACCGCGGTGGTCTCGAGGGTGTAGTCGGGGCCGAGGCCCGTGCCCGCCACCTGGCCCAGGACGGCGGCCGGTGGCAGGAGCTCCAGGACGCGCTGCGCGCCGCGCTGCCCGCCGAGGTCGTCGTCGCCGGAGACAGCTCGCAGGTGTCCTACCTGGGCACCGCACCGTACTGGCGGTTCGCGGCGCCGCGCCGGTATCTGGTGCCCATCGGCTACTCGACCCTGGGATACGGACTCCCGGCCGCCATCGGAGCACGGCTCGCCGAGCCCGCGCGGCCGGTGGTGGCGCTGCTGGGCGACGGCGCGTTCATGTTCAGCGCGCAGGAACTGGTCACCGCCGCCGAGCTGGGCCTGCCGCTGCCGGTGATCGTCGTCGACAACCACGGCTTCGGCGAGATCCGCCAGAACATGCTCGACCGGGACATCGCCCCGTACGCGGTCGACCTGACCCGCCCCGACTTCACGGCGATGGCCCAGGCCATGGGCTGCCACGGCGTGAGGGTGACGAACGCCGCGGAGGCGGCCCAGGAGGCGGCCGCCGGCCTGACCGCCTCGAAACCGACCGTGATCGTCCTGGAGGTCGGCCCGTGACCACGACCACGGTCATCGGGACAGGTGCGGCGTAGCGCGGCGGTTCTCGCGGTTGGCCGCCGTCGGTCCCGGCTCTTCTCTCCGACCTGGGAGATCGGCTCTGTCGGCCGCGGCGGTTCCCGCAACCGGTGCCGCGAGGGCTTGCCGACGGCGGGGATAACCGTTAGACATAGGGGCTAACGGTTATAGGAGGGCCCTCATGCAGCAAGAAGTGGTGCTGGCGATGCTGGCCAAGGAGCCGTCGCACGGCTATCAGCTGCGCGCTCGGCTGCGCGACGCCCTCGGCCCTCTCGGTGACGGGATGAACGCTGGGCAGGTCTACGTCACGCTGACCCGGCTGGAGAAGGCCGGCCTGTTGGCGGTCGAGAGGTCTGCCGATGGCGCCGACCGGTCGGATCGCAAGGTGTACGCGCTCACCCCCGACGGCCAGCAGCGAGTCGCCGAGTGGATCGCCGAGGTGAGCTGGCCAAGACCCGACCTCGTGGAGTTCCATCTCAAGCTGATCGCGGCCGCGTCGGCCGGGCTGGCCGACCCGCTCACCATCGTCGACACCCAGCGACGCGAGCTGCTGCGCCGGCTGCGTGACGCCCAGCGCGCCGCCATGGCCGAGCCGGAGCGCTCGAACGCGGCGCTGCTGCTGGAGGGCATCGTGCTCCGGCTTCAGGCGGACCTGCGCTGGCTCGAGGCATGTGAGCAGAACTGGACCCACCGAAGGAGTGGATCGTGAGCAACACCGCCGACACGTCCGTGCTTCGCGCCCGCGGGTTACGAAAGGAGTACGGCAAGGGGGAGGGATTGGTGCGCGCCGTCGACGGGGTCGATCTCGACATCGGCGCGGGAGAGACGGTGGCGGTGATGGGGCCCAGCGGCTGCGGGAAGTCCACGCTGTTGCACCTGCTCGGAGGGCTGGACCGGCCCTCGGGTGGAGAGGTGTCGCTGAACGGCCGTCGCATCGACGACATCGGCGAGAATGCCCTGGCCCGGATGCGACGGTCCGCGGTCGGCTTCGTCTTCCAAGGCTTTCACCTGATGGAGGAGCTGACCGCCGTGGAGAACGTCGAGCTGTCGGCGCTGCTGGCCGGACGCTCGCCGCGGGCGGCCAGACGGCGTGCGGAGGAGCTGCTGGAGCAGGTCGGGCTCGCCGACCGCGCGCGTTTCCTGCCCTCGGCGCTGTCCGGCGGCCAGCGGCAGCGGGTCGCGATCGCCCGGGCGTTGAGCAACGAACCGCTGGTCGTTCTCGCCGACGAACCGACCGGAAATCTGGACAGCGCCGCCACCCTGGACGTCCTCCACCTCTTCGAGAGCCTGCACGAGTCCGGTCAGACGCTGGTCATCGTCACCCACGACGCGCGGATCGCGGCCACCGCAGACCGGTTGATCTCGATGCGCGACGGCGCGCTCGTGGACGAGACCAGGCTGACCGGAGGCACCACCGGGCAGCTCGGCGCCCTCATCGGGCTGGAGGACTGAGGGCGATGGGCCGCATCCTGCTCGTGGGCCGCCTCGCCGTACGTGATCTCCGGCGGCGCCGCACCGAGGCCACGCTTCTGCTGCTTGCCATCATGGCGGCCACCACGACGTTGACGCTCGGGCTCGTCCTGCGCGACGCGGCCGGCGACCCGTACCAGAGCACCCGGGAGGCGACCAACGGACCTGACGTGGTCGCCAGCGTAGGCCAGTCCGCGGAGCTTTCCAGCCTCGCGGAGCTGGCCGGAGCTCCCGGCGTCGTCGACCACAGCGGACCGTACCCGGTCACCCCGGCGAGACTTCAGGCATCCGATCGAACCTCAGACGTGCAGGCCATGGGCCGCGACGCCGCGCCCGCGTCGGTCGACCAGCCCGAGCTGATACAGGGCAGCTGGGTCAGCGATGGCGGCGTGGTGGTCGAAGCCGCCTTCGCCAACGCGCTCGATGTGCGCGTCGGTGATCCGGTCACGCTGGACAGCCGGTCGTTCGAGGTCGTCGGCGTCGCGGTCACCGCCGCCATGCCGCCCTACCCGAAGGCGTCCTGCATTGTCGCCTGCATGAACGGCGCCATTCCCGATGATCCGGCCGGATTGCCTTCGGGGTTGTTGCACAATCCCGGCCTGGTCTGGCTCACCCAGGCGGATGTGCGGACCCTTACCCCGGACCCGGACTCCCTGTCCTACGCGATGAACCTGAAGCTGGCCGACCCGGATGAGGCCCAGGTGTTCGCCGACGCCAACCACGGCGAACACGGCGGCGCTCCGCCTATGCAGACCTGGGAGAACATCCTCGAAGACGCCACCGAGCTGGCCAGAGACTCCCAGATCCTTCTGCTCATCGGAGCCTGGCTGCTCGGTCTGCTCGCCGTGGCCAGTCTCTCGGTGCTGGTCGGCGGCCGGATGGCCGATCAGACCAGACGCGTCGGACTCCTCAAAGCAGTAGGCGGCACACCGAGCCTGGTCGCTGCCGTGCTGCTCGCGGAGTATGTCCTCGTGGCCATCGTCGCGGCCGCGGCCGGGCTGGCGGTCGGATCGCTGACCGCTCCGTTGCTCACCGAATCCAGTGCCGGCCTCGTCGGCAGCGCGGGCACGCCGTCGATGACCATGTCCACGGTCGGCCTGGTGACCGCCGTGGCACTCGGAGTCGCGGTGGTCGCGACCTTTGTTCCGGCCGTGCGCGCCGCCCGTTCCAGCACCGTCAACGCGCTGGCCGACTCGCCACGCCCACCCCGCCGCATCGGCTGGCTGATCGCGATCTCGGCGCGACTGCCCGTCCCGCTGCTGCTCGCCTCGCGGGTCGCCGCCCGCCGGCCGCGACGGGTCGTCCTGGGTGTGGTCAGTATCGCGATCACGGTCAGCGGGATCTACGTCCTCCTGGTACTCAACGCCTTCCTCAGCACCCAACCGCTCGCCGGCGGATATGACGATGCTCAGGTGGAGGTGCTGCGTCACGTGCTCCTCGTCTGGATGGTCATCCTGCTCTCCCTGGCGGCGGTCAACGCCATCGTCATCACCTGGGCGACGGTGCTCGACAACCGGCGTTCGTCGGCGCTGGCGCGCGCCCTCGGCGCGACCCCCCGTGAGGTGAGTGCGGCACTGGCGGCCGCGCAGGTCCTGCCCGCGCTCGTCGGCGCTGTCCTGGGCGCCTTCCCGGGAGGCTTCGCTCTGTTCGCCGCCGTGAACGCGATCACCGGCGGCGACAGCGACAGGGCCACGCTTCCGGCGCTCTGGCAACTGCTCGCCCTGGTGCTGTCAACCGTGCTCGTGGTGGCGGCGCTCACCGCTGTCCCCGCCCGCCTCGGCGCCCGCCGCCCCGTGACCGAGACCCTCCAAGCCGAGCTCACATGATTCGAGCAGGTCTGCCGGGCCTCGGCCAACGGGTCGGCGATCTCCGAGAAGGACAGCTCGTACGGCCACTGACCCAAGTGCCGTAGCCGACGCGGGAGTCAGGCGACGCCGCGAGCCGAGGCGCACCACCCACCTCCCGGCCACTTGATCGAGGCGTGACACGTACCGCGGGGATCGGCGGCTCTTCTGGCACGCCCAAAAACTCCATCGCTCGCCGCGGCTGCCGGGCGGGAGCGCGGCAGGCGGCGGCGCTACCTGCCGTACCCGCCGCCCGGCGAGGGTCAGCTACCGGACGGCGGGTATGCCTCGGGGTTCGTCCTGGGGTCGGGCATCTTACCCCAGGACGGGTCGTCGATGACCTTGCAGGGCTTGACCGGACCGGTGACGAGGTAGCCACCGAACTGCCACAGGGCTCTGGGCTTTTCCGGGCCCGAGGTCTGGTCTTCGTCCTCGATGAACTCCATGACGGCTGTCTGTCCCGGCTTGATGTGCTGCGGATCGATCCGCACCTCGCCGCGGCCCATCCTGAACGCCTTACTGTTCGGCGAGTTCTCGATCGCTTCCCTGATCCTCTTCCGGACCTCGGGATCTCTGCTCTTGAGCTCCTCCTCGGAGAACGAGGGACCGGCGTCGGTGTGCCCGCGGTCAGGGGCACACCGGGTGCCGGGCTTGACGTAGGAGACGTCGGCGGTCAGGCCAAGTGCCGCCAGGTCCTTCGCTACCTGGGTGGGATTCCTGAACTCGTTGATCTTCAGGGTGATCGTGCCGTCAGTGTTCTTGGTGACCGCGTAGGCCGGGGTCTCCGATCCGTTGAGGAGTGGCACCGCGACGGCCGCCGCCGCCGCGATGGCGGCCACCGCCGCTCCTGTGAGCAGGCGCCGCCTGACGAGCAGGCGTCGAGCCCTGTTCCGAGCCACGATCTCGGCTTTGAGTTCCATCAGCACGTGCTCCTTGAACTTCATCGCATTCCTTCCATGACGAAGGGAGCTATCTCTGGCACGTTCCTGAGCGTGCGCCGGGCGCGATGCAGCCTGGCCCTGGCGGCTCCCTGCCGGATGCCCAGAGCGGTGGCCGCCTCGCTGATCGTGAGCTGGTCGATAACGACCAGTTCGAGCATCGCGCGATCACCGTCCGGTAGTCCGGCCATGGCCTGGAAGGCCCGCCTGGCCAGGCTCTCCGCGTCGATCCGCCCTTCGAGCTCGGCGACATCGTCGGAGTCGAGCGGCCTTCGTCCGCCTACGCGATCGGCCAGCTTCGTCTCCTTGAACGCCCGCCGCCGCTCGGCCGAGAGGGTGTTGCGAGCCACGCCGTACAACCACGCGATCTCGCTACCGCGTCCGGGCCGGTAGGTGTGGGCGGAGTCGAGCACCGCGACGAAAACCTCCGCCACCAGGTCGGCGACCGTGTTCGGATCAGCGACCCTGCGGGCAAGAAACCACGTGATCGCGTCGACATGGCGTCGGTAGAAGGCTTCGAAAGCGTCCGGGTCTGTAGCGATGTCCGCCTGTCTGCGACGCACCGGCCGTGCTCCCTTCGTCGATTACACCCCTTCTTGGTCAGCAGCCGGAAAAGCGTTATGAAAGTAAACAGACGGCGC
Source organism: Nonomuraea sp. LPB2021202275-12-8 (assembly GCF_037044575.1). Taxonomy (NCBI): domain Bacteria; kingdom Bacillati; phylum Actinomycetota; class Actinomycetes; order Streptosporangiales; family Streptosporangiaceae; genus Nonomuraea; species Nonomuraea sp. LPB2021202275-12-8. The sequence continues at coordinate 129,721 of NZ_JBAHWD010000016.1, forward strand.
CAATGTTCCATCGGCGGCGCACGGGCGGACCGCGGAAATCGAGTCGAAGCGCGGCCGGTTGTGACGTGCTGGCGCTGTGATCACATCGCTACGTGACAGCTTGAGTGAGATCGCTAAGAACGGAACATAATTCAGCTTATGTTCCCCTTTCCGATGTTACGCTCAAAGTGATCACCTCCTCTGCGAAAGAAGATCATCATGAGCGTACGAAGGTTCCCGTTGACTCTGCGTGTCGCCGTGAGCGGAGCAACACCGGATGAGATCAGAGAGGCTGCCGTGGCGCAGGCCCTCTCGTTCTTCGGGGCGGGCACCGAGTTGGACGTCATCAGCGCCGAAGCCGAGCCGGATGGGGAGCACCACAACCGCTATAACGCGACCGTTGTGTTCCGGAAGGTCAGCTGATGAGCCTTGCCGACGAGAGCATCGGAGATGCCATCCGTGGCAGCCGCCATCGTTCGGCATCAGTGACGATCAATGGCCGCTGAGCTGGTCGAGGCGCCACGCGGCGACCTCGCGCTACCGCTCGACCTGCCGCCGATCATCCTCGACCTGACCCGGGCGTGGCTGTGGTCGTACGACTCGCCGAACACGCGTGAGGTGTATGAGCGGAACATCCGGCGGTGGTTCGAGTTCTGTGCGGAGACCGGCCTGGACCCGCTGGAGGCACGCAAGCCGCACGGCGACGTGTTCTCCCGCTGGTTCCAGGAGACGGCCCGCCGGCCCCCGAAGCCGGCGACGGTCGCTCAGGTGCTGTCGTCGGTGTCGTCCTGGTACGAGTACCTGCACGAGACCGAAGCCCTCGACGCCAACCGGTTTAAGAAGACGCGGCGGCCGAAGATCCCGCGCAAGCACTCCGAGACGGTCGCGCTCACCAAGTCGGAGGCGCAAGACCTCCTCCGGGCGGCCGACGCCGACCATGGCCGGGAACGGCTCCGTACCTCGGCGCTGATCCGGCTGCTGCTGCAGACCGGCATCCGCATCTCCGAGGCGGTGAACGCGCAGATCGACGACCTCGGGTATGCCCGTGGCTATCGGACGCTGCGCATCACGGCCAAGGGCGGCGACACGATCACCCGGCGTCTGCCGGTGGAGACGACACACGCCCTGGACGTCTACCTCGGCGAGCGGGCACGCCGCGAAGGGGTCGAGCTGCAGGACCTGAAGGGCCCGCTGTTCGCGACCTCGACGGGCCAGAGCTGGAGCAGGTCAAAGGCGTTCGAGCTGGTAGGTCGCATCGCCAAGCAGGCGGGCATCACGTCGAAGGTGTCGCCGCACTCCCTGCGGCACACCTACGCGTCGCTGGCGCAGGAGGCCGGCGTCGCGATGCGGCAGATCCAGCTCGACCTCAATCACGCCGACGTGTCCACGACCGAGATCTATCTGCACAGCCGGGACCGGCTGGAGAAGGACGCCTCTCAGGTGGTGGCGTCGCTACTGGAGTAGGAGAATCACGTGCCCAGTGTCAGGTGACATCCAATCTGGCCGCCGATCATGGCCTGACCTCGTGCTGGCCACTCGGCTGGCACATTCCGCCCCGCAGATCGTGCCATCAAAAGTGGCTATTCTCCGGCACGAGACGCCGTCATCGGCGGGGAACGCACCATGTGCTGCGGGCCCTGACGGCAGCACATGGTGCCGTTGGACTGTGGTCGTGCAGATGGTGATGCGGCGGGCTTCCACCGGGATAGCACACCATAAGCATTAAGTAATGAACTGAATACTCTAAGTTATGGGATGGTGTAGGGGGGTCTCGATAACCTCTCCCCTCGGGAGGCACCATGCCGCTTGCTCGCCCTCTGCTGCCTGGCACTGTTCTGGCCACCCCGCCGTGTGCGCTTCCGTCGCCCTGCCTGTCAAGCCCCGCACCGCGACTGCGGGCGGCGGCACCCGGTCCACAGCCGTGGGCATCGAATCTTCACGAAGGAAAGAGAACCTCATGCGTCACAGCGTGTTCAGCGGCCTGCTCGCGGCCGCGGCAAGTGCCGGGATCATCCTGTCCGGACCGGTGCCGGTATCAGCGGCGGCCACCGACCCGGCGCAGTTGTGGGTGGTCGACCACACCTCCCACAGGATTAAAAACCCCGCCGGCAACGGTTGCCTGACCGGCGCCGCTCCCGGTTATCCCACCCGGCTGCTCGGCTGCACCGGCGTACCCCCGCAGATCTTCGTCTTTGAGGCCACGATCGAGGACGTGAGCGGCATCCTGTGCCTGAGCTCCGCCGGGGCTTTCGCTCCCACAACGATGCTCCGCTGCAGCGGCTCGCCCACCCAGGCGTTCGTCTTTCATTCCGCGACCAAGACCATCCGCAACCGCGCCACCGGCCTCTGCCTGACCACCACCGGCCTCGACCAACCCACCGTTATGAGCATCTGCGCCTCATGAGACAACCACAACCGGCGTAGGCAACCCAGCCCGCACGAGCTGGTCCGATGACCGGTCGCTGGTGGACGACTTCCCGGCCGACATGTCCATCAAGGACATCGTGGCGCTGCTCGGCGCGGTCGGCCTGTCCTCACCGCCGGCGTGGCTGCGGCCATACCGCACCCTGTCCAACGGGGAGGCGTTCCGAGCGTCGATCGCGCGGGCTCTGGCCGAGTCCGGCGAACTGGTCGTCATCGACGAGTTCACGTCGGTCGTGGACCGCCAGGTCGCGCGCGTTGCCAGTCACACGATCCAGAAGACTGTCCGGCGCAGCGGACGACAGTTCGTGGCGGTGACCTGCCATTACGACGTGCTGGAGTGGCTGCAGCCGGATTGGGTGCTGGACGTCTCGACTGGTTCGTTCGAGTGGAGGTCGGTTCAATCCCGGCCAGCGCTCCGGCTCGAAATCCGGCCGGTCGACGGGCAGCTCTGGCCTGTCTTCGCACGTCATCACTATCTGAGCACGGAGCTCCACCGCGCCAGCAAGAAGTTCGCCGCAGCGAAGACGGGCCCGACGCCGATTGCGGCGTCGGGCCCGTCTGTTACCCCTCTGTTGCCTCTGAGGTTGCTCAGCAACGACAACCAACGACAAGTAATGACAACGTTTTTCCAGCTCAGCGCCTGTCCGCAGGAAGATCGCCGAGGCCGGAAAACCGCTCCGTCACACGTCGTAGTAGAGCTCGAACTCGTGCGGGTGCGGCCGCAGGCGGATCGGGTCCACCTCGTTCTCGCGCTTGTAGGCCACCCACGTCTCGATCAGGTCGGGCGTGAAGACGCCGCCCTCCAGCAGGTAGTCGTGGTCGGCTTCCAGCGCGTTGAGCACGTCGGTCAGCGAGCCTGGCACCTGCGGGACCGAGCGGGCCTCCTCGGGCGGGAGCTCGTAGAGGTCCTTGTCCACGGGCTCCGGCGGCTCGATCTTGTTACGGATGCCGTCGAGGCCGGCCATCAGCATGGCCGAGAACGCGAAGTACGGGTTGCACGACGGGTCCGGCACCCGGAACTCGATGCGCTTGGCCTTCGGGTTGGAGCCCGTGATCGGGATGCGGACGCACGCCGAGCGGTTGCGCTGGGAGTAGACCAGGTTGACCGGCGCCTCGTAGCCCGGCACCAGGCGGTGGTAGCTGTTGACCGTCGGGTTGGTGAAGGCCAGCAGCGACGGGGCGTGCCTGAGCAGGCCGCCGATGTAGTAGCGGGCCGTGTCGGACAGGCCCGCGTAGCCGACCTCGTCGTAGAACAGCGGCGAGCCGTCCTTCCACAGCGACTGGTGGCAGTGCATGCCGGACCCGTTGTCACCGAAGATCGGCTTGGGCATGAACGTGACGGTGTGGCCGTACTCGAGGGCGGTGCTCTTGATGACGTACTTGTAGAGCATCAGGTTGTCGGCCGTCTTGAGCAGCGTGCCGAACCTGAAGTCGATCTCCGCCTGGCCCGCCGTGCCGACCTCGTGGTGCTGCATCTCGACGTCGATGCCGCACTCGATGAGGTTGCGGACCATCTCCGAGCGCAGGTCGGTGAAGTGGTCCATCGGCGGCACCGGGAAGTAGCCGCCCTTGTAGCGCGGCTTGTAGCCGAGGTTGCCGCCTTCGGTGGCCTTGCCGGTGTTCCAGGCGCCCTCGATGGAGTCGATGTAGTAATAGCCGGCGTTCTCGCGCGTCTCGAAGCGGACGTCGTCGAAAATGTAGAACTCGGCCTCGGGGCCGAAGTAGACCGTGTCGGCGATGCCGGTGCCCCGGAGATACTCCTCGGCCTTGCGGGCGACGTTGCGCGGGTCGCGGCTGTAGGCCTCGCCGGTCAGCGGGTCGTGCACGAAGAAGTTGATGTTGAGCGTCTTGTGCTGGCGGAACGGGTCCACCACCGCGCTCGACGGGTCCGGCAGCAGCAGCATGTCGGACTCGTGGATGGCCTGGAAGCCGCGGATCGACGAGCCGTCGAACATGAGGCCGTCGGTGAAGACGTTGGCGTCGAAGTTCTCAACCGGGAAGGTGAAGTGATGCGTCGTCCCCGGCAGGTCGGTGAACCTGACATCGACGAACTGCACCCCTTCGTCTCTGATGAACTTCAGGACGTCGTCGGCGGAGCTGAACACTCTCGAACCTCCCTGGGGACGGGCTATCAGCCCGACGGTAAGGCGCGGCCGTTTCCATACGGTGTCTCGATTGTTTCGCACGTGTTACGCAGGCGTCATGTCGGGTCCGGGCTCGTCGGCTGCGGGACGCGGAAGACCGGGGGCGTGCTCTCCTGCGGGGCGGCGGGGGCCGGCGAGAGCACGTCGGGGCGGAAGACCAGCACGAGCCCCGCGGCGGCGATCACCGCCAGCACGGCCGCCGCCGCGAACCAGGCCCGGGAGATGCGCCTGGCAGGCCCGGCCGGGCGGGCCGCCCTGCCCGCCGCCGCCCGCATCTGGCGCCGCTCCTCCTCGCTGATCTGCGCCACCAGCTCGTTGAAGCGCGCGTCTAGGTCGTCCCCGTACGGCATGGCGTACATGATGGGCCTGAAGTCGCCCGCGTTGAAGCGCGGTTGGGTCACGATCCCGACCGCCCGCCCCGCCGGATACCGTTGGGGCATGAGCAGGAACGAGCCGCGGTGGACGCAGACCTGGCTGGGCGGCCTCAGGTCCGCCGGCGTCGATCTCGGATATCCCGGGCAGCGCCTGGGGCTGCCGCAGGAGGGCAGCGGGTCGATCGCCGGCTGGGGGCGCAGGATCGGCGCCCTGGTCATCGACTGGCTGATCTGCACGTGGGCGATCACGCAGCTGCTGCTCAGTACCAACCCGGCCGAGTCGCCCTGGATGCCCGTCGTCGTCTTCGCGGTGCAGTACTTCCTGCTCGTCGGCTTCATGGGCCAGACGTTCGGCCACCGGCTGACCGGGATCCGGATCGCGGCGATGGACGGCGGCAATCCGCGCTGGCTGCCGGTGCTGGTGCGCACCGCCCTCCTCGCCCTGGCCGTGCCGGCGCTCATCTTCGACCGCGACCACCGCGGCCTGCACGACAGGGTGTCCAACACCATGGTCGTCCGCATGTGATCTCTGCTCGATAACCGTACCGGGTTCACTTTCATACCCGGTACGGTTTATGCTGCCGTCATGATGACTGGGCTCAGGCAGCGCAAGAAGGAGCAGACGCGGCGGCGCATCGCCGAGGTGGCGCTACGGCTGTTCGACGAGCGCGGGTACGACGCCGTGACGGTCAACGAGATCGCCGAGGCCGCCGGCGTCGCCAAGGTGACGTTGTTCAGCTACTTCCCGACCAAGGACTGCCTGGTCCTGGAGGGAGTCCAGGACGACACGGCCGGGGTCGTGGCCGGGCGCCGCCCCGGCCAGCCGCCGCTGGACGCGCTGCGGGAGCACTACCGGGCGTTCGCGGCCCGCGGCGCCGACGGCGTCGACGTGCGGCACCTGCTGACCCAGGTCCGGGTGATCTCCGCGACCCCGGCGCTCATGGCCGGGGTCTACCAGGCCCACATGGGCCAGCGCTACGAGCTCGCCGCCGCTCTCGCGGCCGCCTTCGCCGAAGAGGCCGCCGGGAACGGAACGGCCGCCGCCGGGGCGGCTGTCACCGGCGACGAGGGCGGGACCGGTGATCCGGCGGGTGACCTGCTGGCGCGGATCGTGGCCGGGCAGATCACCGCGACGCTCACCACCCTTCAGGAGGCGTTCTTTCAGCGCCTGGCCTCCGGGATGCCGCTGGAGGAGGCGGGGCGCCTCCTGGCGGACGACGTGGAGCTCGCCTTCGACCTCCTCGAGAACGGCCTTAAGCCGAAAAATGGAGATAAATCGTGAAAAAAGGCATCAACTACGACACCGGCTTCCTCCCCGAACCCGACCGCAGTCGTAAGGCCTTCGACGCCGAGACCGTCAGGCGCGAGATGCGCGTGATCGCCGAAGAGCTGCACTGCCAGGTGGTCCGCGTCTCCGGCGCGGACCCCGCCCGCCTCACCGTCGCGGCCGAGCAGGCGGCCGCCGCCGGGCTGGAGGTCTGGTTCGCCCCGTTCCCCGTAGACCTCCACCCGAAGGAAACGCTCACGCTGTACGCGGAGTCGGCCCGCCGAGCCGAGGCGCTGCGCGCGGGCGGGGCCGAGGTGGTGCTGGTCGCCGGCTGCGAGACCAGCGCCTTCTGTCACGGCTTCCTGCCCGGCGCCACCTACGGCGAGCGCCTGGGGACCCTGACCACGGCGAGCGTCGAGTGGTGGTCGACCACGATCCCGCCGATCATGCGCAGCTTCGACGCCTACCTGGCCGAGGTGGCCGAGACTGTCAGGCCGCTGTTCGGCGGCAGGCTCACCTACGCCGCCGGCCCGTGGGAGTTCATCGACTGGACCCCGTTCGACCTGGTGGGCGTGGACGCCTACCGCGCCGCCTACAACGCCGGGACCTTCCGCGAGGAGTTGCGCGGCCACCTCGCGCACGGCAAGCCCGTCGCCGTCACGGAGTTCGGCACCTGCCCCTACCGGGGCGCGGCGGAGCAGGGCGGGTCGGCCTGGCTCGTGCCCGGCGGCGCGGTGCCCGACGAGGGCGAGCAGGTCCGCTATCTGGAGGAGCTGATCGACGTCTTCGAGGAGGAGGGCGTCGAGACCGCCCTGTGGTTCACCTTCGCCGGATACACCCGTCTGGGCGCCGCCGACCTCGGCTCCTATGGGGTCGTCAGGATGCTCGACGAGACCCGCTGGGAGCCCAGGAAGGTCTTCGGCGCCATGGCCGCTAGGTACGCGCGCAGCTGAAGATGGCGGTGCCGGGCAGCTGCCGGCCGCGCAGCGGGCTCCAGCCGCCCCACACCCGCTCGTGTCCCGGCGGCCACTCGGGCTCAAGCAGGCCGGTGACGGTCAGCCCGGAGGCGACGACGAGGCCGACCCAGTCGCCCATCGTCCGATGGTGCTCGACGTAGGTGGGCGCGCCGTCCTCGTCGCGCTCGACGTAGGGGGAGCGGTCGAAGTAGGACCGGTCGGAGGTCAGCCCGCGCGGCCCGGGGTCGTCCGGGAACGCCCAGCGGACCGGGTGGCTGACCGAGAAGACGAACCGCCCCGACGGCCTGAGCACCCGGCGAACCTCACGGAAGACCGCCAGCGGGTCGGCCACGAACGGCAGCGCGCCGAACGCCGAGCACGCCAGGTCGAAGCTGGAGGCGGCGAACGGCAGCGCCTCGGCGTCGGCCTGCACCGCGGGAACGCGCAGGCCGGTGTCGAGGTCGATGCGCTGGGAGTGGCGGAGTTGCCGGTGCGACAGGTCGAACGCCGCCACCTCGGCCCCCTGGCCCACCAGCCAGCGCCCGCACTGCGCCGCGCCGCAGCCGATCTCCAGCACGCGCCGCCCGCGCACCTCGCCGAGCAGCCGGGCGTCGGCCTCGTCCACGCCTTCCGGACACCAGACGAAGCCGGCGTCCCGCAGGAACTCGCCGTGCTCCACCTGGTAGTCGTCGGCGTTGCCGTCCCACCAGCCGCGGTTGGCCCGCGACGACGTCGACGGCACTAGCGCATCTTGGGGCCGCGCGGCATGCGGACGCCCTTGGGCATCGGCCCCTTGGGCATCGGCATGTTCTTCGGCAGGGACCGCAGCCGGTCCTTGACCTCGTTGACGGCCGGCTTCTTCAGGTTGCGCGGCAGCTTCATGATGTGCCGCTGCAGCTTGCCCAGCGGCACCTGGCCCTCGCCGTCACCGCACTGGATGTCGTAGATCTCGACGCCCAGCACCACCCGGGCGACCCGCTTCTTCTCGGCCGCCAGCATCTTCGCCACCCGGTTGCCCGGGCCCTCGGACACCAGGACGACCCCCGGGTAGCCGATCACGAGGTGGATCAGGTCCTGGTCGCGGTTGACCGCCATGGCGGGGGTCACCTGCCAGTTGCCGCGCATGCCCTGCAACACCGCGGCGGCGGCGCCCGTCTGGCCGTGCAGGATCGAATACTGGGCCCGCTGCGCGAGCTGCCCGAACACGATGAGGCCGACCGTGAAGGCCGCCAGGATGCCCAGGAACACGGAATACCACAGATAGTCCGTTACCAGACCGATCACCACGACCACAGCCAGCGTGCCTGCCGCCGAAAGGAAGACGATCGGCATTCCCTTGGGATTGGCCTGCTTGATGATCTTCGCGATCATGCGGAGCTGCTTGATGCGCCCCGGCTTCTCTGGATCCTCGGACTTCGCCATGGAAGGAAGGATACAAACGAACCGGACAGGTGGGAGAACGCGGTGGCCGTATCTTCCCCTTCGAGAACGTTCCAAAAGCCGGGCGGGTGTACGGCGCGGCGAGCACCGCCGCTCGGACGGCGGTGCTCAGCCCTTTGTCAGAGTTTGACGATCACCGAAAGGCGGCGGCCGCCTCGCCGATCCTGGCCCCCGCTCAGCCGGCGACGAAGAACTCCAGCAGCTCCGGCACGAGCGCCTCCGGAGCCACGTTGTGCGTCTGCCCCTCCAGCACGCGATGGGCCGCCCCGGGCAGTGTCCGGGCGACGGCCCGGCCCGCGTCCGCCATCCACGCCGGGCTGTCCGCGCCGGTCAGCACCAGCGCCGGCCTGTCGATGGCGGCGATCCGCTCGCCCGGCAGGACGTTGCCGGGGCCCATGACGGCGGCCTCGTAGACCAGCGTGTGGGCCAGTGCCTCCATACCCGCCCAGAAGGGCGTGGCGCGCATGTCCGCGACCGTCCCGGCGGGGACCTGAGCCGCCGCGACCATGAACAGCTCGACCGCCTCCCCGCGCCGGCCCCGCCGCACCAGCTCGTCCAGCCGCGCGCCGAAGTCGTCCGGCAGGCCGGGGGCGCCGGGACCGACGTGGTAGGGCGGCTCCCACACCGCCAGTTTCGCGACGGCGGGCAGGCGCGCGGCGGCTTCCAGGGCCAGCGCGCCACCGGAGGAGCCGCCGAAGACGATGGCCGGCCCACCCGCCGCCGCCATGACCGCGGCCAGGTCCTCGATCTCACGCTCCACCGTGTACGGCGCGGTGTCGCCGCTGCCGCCGCGGCCCCGGCGGTCGTAGTCGTACACCGTGAACCACGGCGCCAGCGCGGTCGCCACGCCGGTCAGCGTCGGATGCCCCCGGCCGGTGAACGCCCCGTGCACCAGGACGACGGCCGGACCGGAACCGCGCCGGTCGAAGACGATGGCGGTCCCGTCGGCGGAGACCACCGATCCGGTTGACGCGCCGGTCGCCGTGCCGGTCGTGGTGCTCATGTCAGGCCCGCCTTCGCCGTCGCCGCCGGCCACGTCAGCCCGCGGGCTGGACGAGGCACAGCACCTCCCAGTGATGGCCGTCGAGGTCGGCGAAGGCACGCTGGTAGCGGTAGGCGTCCTGCCTCGGCGGGCCGAGCGGAGTGGCGCCCGCCGCCAGCGCCTTCTCCGCCAGCTCGTCGACCTGGGCGGCATTCTCGGCACCGAGCACGAGGATGGCCTCGGTGCTCTTGGTCGCGTCGGCGACCTCCTTGGTCGCATAGCCGGCGAACGTCGCCTCGGCCAGCAACATGACCTGGGTGTCGTCGTTGATGACCACCGACGCCATGTCATCGGAGGCGCCGAAGATGGTGAGGCCGAGCTCGCCGAAGAACGTCTTCGACCGGCTCAGGTCCTTGACCGGAAGGTTCACGAAGAGCTGCATCGCCCGTTCCTTTCGACAGGGTTCGCGTGGTTGCGAACATGCCTCAAGTCTGCGGATCGGGACTCCGCCGGGCTTGCATCCTGGCGCCCGCCGCCTTGACGATGCGCGCACACTCGGCCTCAGGCGCTCCGGAGCGCGCGCTCGCGCCGGAACTCGACCGGAGGCAGCCCGTACGCACGCCGGAACAGGCGGCTGAAGTGGGCCGAGTCGGGCAGCCCCCACCTGGCCGCGACGGCGCTCACCGGCAAGGACCGCAGCGCGGGGTCGGCGAGGTCCTGGCGGCAGCGCTCCAGGCGCCGGTGCCGGATCCACGCCGAGACCGTCGTGTCGCGCGACTCGAAGAGCCGGTGCAGGTAGCGCACGGAGATGTGGTGGGCGGCGGCGACGGCGGCGGGGTCCAGGTCGATCTCGCCCAGGTGCTGTTCGATGAAGGCGTGGACGCTCAGCAGCAGCGTCTGCTGCCGGGACTCCGGAGACAGCGCCGCGACATGGTCCAGGCGCTCGGCCACGGCGGCTGTCACCAGGTCCATCACCACGGCCGACAGCCGGACCGCGCTGGCCGGCTGGTAGGAGTCCAGGTCGAGCGCCACCCGCCGGAGCAGCGGCGCGGCCAGGGCGCCGGCGCCGCTGTCCGAGGTGATCGGCACCGCGGTGATCGCCGAGGCCGCGCCGGGAGGCAGCGCCATCTGGTCATGGGGAAAGCTGAAGACGGCCAGTTGCACGGCCGAGTCGTAGGCCAGCTCGTAGGGCCTGGCGAAGTCGTAGATGACGAACTCGCCGCGCTTGAGCTGGACGCTCCTGCCGTCCTGCGCCAGCAGCGGGCTGCCCGACAGGGCCAGCACCCCCCGGTAGAGGGCGGACCCGTCACCGCGGATCAGGCGGGGCGTGCGGTGCACGCTGTGCGGCGTGGTGGTGCGGATCCTGCCGACTCCCACCGAGCCGAGCATGCCCGCCTCGATCTCGCCGCGCAGGGGCGCGTCCGGGGCGATCCGCACGTCGAGCGGGCCCAGGTTGTCGCACACAAAGCTCCGCCAGGCGTCGTGCCGCTGAGCGGGGGGCACGTCGCGGGTGCGGATCAGGATGGCCATGCCGGTCGCCTTCCCTCGACGACTGTCAGCGTAGTCACACGACGGAGCCCCGGGAGGTCTCCCGGGGCTCGCTCGCGGGGTCAGGCCGTCTGGCGCGCCGCGATGGCCTGCTGGTAGAGCTTGCCCGCCCGGTAGGAGGACCGGACCAGCGGGCCGGACAGCACTCCGGCGAAGCCGATGGCCTCCGCCTCGGCCTGCAGCTCGACGAACTCCTCCGGCTTGACCCAGCGCTCCACCGGGTGGTGGCGCGGCGTCGGGCGCAGGTATTGGGTGATCGTCAGCAGGTCGGTGCCCGCGGCGTGCAGGTCGCGCATCGCCTCGACCACCTCCTCGCGGGTCTCGCCCATGCCGAGGATCAGGTTGGACTTGGTGACCAGCCCGGCCTCGCGAGCCATGGTGATCACGCCCAGCGAGCGCTCGTAGCGGAAGGCCGGCCGGATCCGCTTGAAGATGCGCGGCACCGTTTCCACGTTGTGCGCGAACACCTCGGGCTTGCTGGAGAAGACCTCCTCCAGCTGGCCGCGGTCGCCGTTGAAGTCCGGCACCAGCAGCTCGACGCCGCAGCCGGGCAGCAGGGCGTGGATCTGGCGCGCGGTCTCGGCGTAGAGCCAGGAGCCGCCGTCAGGCAGGTCGTCGCGGGCCACACCGGTCACCGTCGCGTAGCGCAGGCCCATCTGCTGGACCGACTCCGCCACGCGGCGCGGCTCGTCGCGGTCGTACTCCTTGGGCTTGCCGGTGTCGATCTGGCAGAAGTCGCAGCGGCGGGTGCACTGGTCGCCGCCGATGAGGAAGGTCGCCTCGCGGTCCTCCCAGCACTCGTAGATGTTGGGACAGCCGGCCTCTTCGCAGACCGTGTGCAGGCCCTCCCGGCGCACGAGCGATTTCAGCTCGGTGTATTCGGGGCCCGTCCTCAGCTTGGTCTTGATCCACGGGGGCTTGCGCTCGATAGGGGTCTCGGCGTTACGCACCTCCAGGCGGAGGAGCTTTCGGCCTTCAGGAGCAACGGTCACCAGCCCAGCTTACGTCGCGCGCGGGCATGGCCACTTCGAGGGGGGACCTCAGCTGATGAGGCCGAATCCCCGGATCGCCCGGGTGTAGTGCTTGAGCAGCTCGTCGTCGATGCGGTCGGACTCGGCCGAGCCGAGCAGGACGGCGTTGGGGGCCGCGCCGAACACGCTCGGCGCCTGCCGGTCGAAGCGGGCCAGCGCGCCCTGCCTGATCGCCGGCACGCTCTCGCCGCGCAGCACCGCCGCCTGCATCGGGGCCAGATAGCGGTTGCCCGCCATCAGGTCTTCGAGCTCGGCCAGCTCCTCTGCCGTCACCACCCGCCGCGCCAGCGCCAGCCTGCGCTCGCGCGCCCGGCCGTCGCCCGAGCGGGCCAGCCGGGTCAGGCCGTACTCCAGCAGCAGCACCGGGGCGCCGACCACCCGGCCGATCAGGCGTCCGAACATGCCGGCCACCTCGTATCCGGTGCCGGGGGAGTCCAGCGCGCCCAGCGAGGCGGTGATCTTGGTCTGCGCCTCCTCGCGCGCCTTCAGCGGTGCGGCGCCCATCAGCGCGCTCCGCCACTCGCCCAGCGTCGACAGGGCGCCTTCCACGATGAGATCGTCGCCGGTCGTGGCGCCGGCGTAGGCCAGGGTCAGCAGCGTCACCCGCTGCCTGGGCGGCAGCGCCAGCCACAGCGGCAGGCCGACCACCAGCACGGGCGTCCTGAACGGGCCGACCCGCTGGTAAACGGCGCCGGTCGCGAGGTCCTCCACGGCGATCTTCCTGGGCGGCCTGACGCCCATCCGGTCAGCGACCCGCTCCGCCGTGCCGTACAGCTCGGCGGCCGACGAACGGTCGAGCACCTCGGCGTCGGCGGGCATGCGGCCCAGGCGTGGCCGCAGCAGCCAGCCGATCCCGATCAGCATGCCGCCGAGCACCCAGCCCACGGCGAACTCGGAGTTGACGACGATGGTCCAGGCGCCGAGCACGACGAAGGCCAGCGTCAGCGCGTGCACGACGAGCGCGATGACCAAAGCTGTGATCCGTCTCACAGCACGATCGTAGACAGGTAAATGCGCGCAAACCATCGCTTAACGGGGTCAGCGGCGCAGGAGATCCTCTTCGTGCAGATCGAACGGCTCCCTGCCGAGCGCCTCCGCCAGCCGCTTCTCGGCGATCGGCAGGACCTCCTCGACCACGATCCGGCGGCCGGTCTCCGCGGAGAGTGAGGAGACACCCACGTCAGGCAGTCCACACGGGACGATCCGGTTGAACCACCGCGGATCGTTCGCGCAGTTGAGCGCGAAGCCGTGCATCGTGACGCCCTGCGTGACGCGGATGCCCACCGCGCCGAGCTGCCGGTCGGGCAGGCCGAGGCTGCTGTCGCCCACGGCCCAGACCCCGGCCCGGCCCCGCACGCGCCGCGCCGTGACGCCGAAGTCGGCGCAGACCTGGATCATCGTCTCTTCGAGCCGGCAGATGTAGTCGACCACGTCGGTGATCGCCACGATCGGATAGCCGACGAGCTGGCCGGGGCCGTGCCAGGTGACCCGGCCGCCGCGGTCGACGTCGACCACCGGCGTGCCGTCGGCCGGACGCTCGTGCGGCGCGGCGCGCTTGCCCGCCGTGTAGACGGGCGCGTGCTCCAGCACCAGCAGCGTGTCGGCGACCTCGCCGGCGACGCGCTTGCCGTGCACCCAGCGCTGAAGCGACCAAGCCTGCTCGTAGGGGACGTCGACGCCGAGGCGGACGATGGCTAGTGCGTGGGGATCGACCCCATGGGTGGGGCGCATGTGTCCATTGTGCCGTTCCCTCACCCTTGTAGGGTAATTCAGGAAGTCAGCAGCCGAGGTTCGATCCTGAACTCCTTCACCCCGCCCACCCCGTCATGCTCCAGCTTGTACGCGTAACCGCTGGGATCGGTTGACACGGCCTGGATGAAGTCGGTGCCGATGTAGTGCAGCGCCACGCCCTCGTCGGCCGCGTAGCCGCCGGGCAGCTCACCGCTGGCGACCGACTCCTGCAGCAGCGGCCGGCGCTGCGGCTCGGCGTTGTAGTGCACCCCGCACGAGTAGGGCAGGAAGCCCAGGCCGTCGGACCACACGCGCAACTCCGGGCCGAAGGAGTCGGTGTTGCCGCCCACGTGCCAGCACAGCGCGCCCGCGCTCTGCCCCGAGAGCACCACCCCGGCCCGCCACGCCTCGTCGAAGGCCTCGTCGAGCCCGTGCAGCCGCCACAGCGCCATGAGGTTGGCGACGCTGCCCCCGCTGACGTAGATCATGTCCTGCTCCAGCATCCACGCCCGCGGATCCTCCACGTTGGGCATGGGGAACACGGTCAGGTGGCTCAGCTCCACGTCCCAGCCGGCGAACGCGCCGTACATCTTGAGCAGCCACTCGGCGCTGTCGCCCGTCGCGGTGGCGAGCAGGCCGAGCTTGGGGCGGTCCTGGCCGGTCAGGTCGAGTCCGTAACGCAGCAGCGGGCTGGCCTCGATGAAGCCGTAGCGCCTGGTCTGGCGGAACGAGCCGCCCCCGATGGCAAGGATGTGCGACTGCCCTGACCTGGTCATGTCGGAATCTCCCCGAAGTGAAGGACGAACAGCACACTAGAGTACGGCGCGCAGCGCATCGCCGAGACTGGTATGGGCGAAGCCGTAGCCGCTGTCCATCAGCTTGGCCGGCTGGAGCCGGTGCCCGGCCAGCAGCCCCTCCCGCGCGAACTCGCCGAGCCCGAGGGCCAGCGCGAACGCGGGGACCGGCATCGGGACGGTGGACCTGCGCAGCGCCGCGCCGAGCGTCCTGGTGAACTCGGCGTTGGTGACCGGGGTGGGGGAGACGAGATTCACCGGCCCGGAAATATGTGGATTTTCCAGGACATGTTGGGTGGCGTGCACCCAGTCCTGCTCGGAGATCCACGACCAGTACTGCTTGCCCGTGCCCAGCGGCGCGCCGAGCCCCATCCTGAAGATCGGCAGCATCCGGCCGAGCGCCCCGCCACGCCCGCTCAGCACCAACCCGGTGCGCAGCAGGACGGTCCGCACGCCGAGCTCGCCGGCCGCCGCGGCCTCCGCCTCCCAGCGCTCGCACAGCTCGGCCAGGAAGCCGGCGCCCTTGCCCGCGCGCTCGTCGATCACCCGGTCGCCGGTGTCGCCGTAGAAGTCCATTCCCGAGGCGGACACGAGCACCTCAGGCGGCTGCGACAGCTTCCGCAACGCGCCGACCAGCAGCCGCGTGCTGTCGACGCGGCTGCGGACGAGCTCGCGCTTGTAGGCGGCGCTCCAGCGCCGGCCCGCGACCGACGCCCCGGCGAGGTGCACCACCGCGCGTGCGCCCTCCAGCACGGCCGGATCCAGCACCCCCTCAGCGGGCTGCCAGAACGCCTCGTCGCCGCTCCTGGGCTCCCGCCGGACCAGCGTGACCACCCGCTCGCCCGCGCCTCGCAGCGCGGCGACCAGCGGCTCCCCGAGCAGACCCGACGCACCCGTCACGATGATCGCCATACGCCCACACTACGCCGACCCGGCTGGAAGCACGGGGCTCGAAATGCGGCGGCGGGGTGTCGGGAGCCGGCCCTGAACGGCGCGGGCCGGGTGCGCGGTGTCGCGCACCCGGCCCCCGGCCCGATCCCGCCGTGCGGGGTGGAGCTCGCTACGCGAGGCCGAGCTGGGCCTCGAAGCGGCCTTCTTCCAGGCGGCGCTTGATCGTGGTCAGGAACCTGGCCGCGTCGGCGCCGTCCACCAGGCGGTGGTCGTACGTCAGCGCGAGGTAGACCATCGAGCGGACCGCGATGACCTCGCCCTCAGGGGTGTCGACCACCACGGGACGCTTGACGACGGCGCCCGTGCCGAGCATGCCGACCTGCGGCTGGTTGAGGATCGGCGTGTCGAACAGGGCGCCGCGGCTGCCGGTGTTGGTCAGCGTGAACGTGCCGCCGGTGATCTCGTCGGGCGTCACCTTGTTGGCGCGGGTGCGCTCGGCCAGGTCCGTGACCTTGCGGGCCAGACCGGCCAGGTTGAGGTCGCCCGCGTCCTTGACCACCGCGGCGAGCAGGCCGCGCTCGGTGTCGACCGCGACGCCGAGGTTCTCGACGTCGAAGTAGGTCACCTCGTTGGTCTCGTTGTTGATCGTCGCGTTCAGCTTGGGGTGCTGCTTGAGCGCCTCGACCGTGGCCATCGCGAAGAACGGGGTGAACGTCAGCTTGACGCCCTCGCGGCGGAAGAAGTCGTCCTTCGCCTTCGCCCGCAGCCGCGCGATCTTGGTGACGTCGACCTCGACGACCGAGGTGAGCTGGGCCGCGCTCTGCAGCGACTCCACCATCCGCTTGGCGATCGTCTGGCGCAGTCGCGTCATCTTCTCCGTGCGGCCGCGCAGCGTGGTGTCGACCTGGACGGGCTCGGGCTCGGCTGCCGGAGCCTGGGCCGCCGGAGCGGCCTGAGCGGCGGGAGCGGGCGCCTGGGCGGCCGGGGCCTGAGCCGCGGGTGCGGCCTGGGCGGGAGCCTGGTCGCGCTGGCTCTTGGCGGCCTCCAGGACGTCCTGCTTGCGGATCCGGCCGCCGACGCCGGTGCCGGTGATCGCGTCGAGGTCCACGCCGTGCTCGTTGGCGAGCTTGCGCACCAGCGGCGTCACGTAGGGGCTGTCACCGGAGGTGGGCAGCGGCGACGGCGCTGCGGCGGGGGCCTGCGCCTGAGGAGCCTGCGCCTGAGGAGCCTGGGCCTGAGGAGCCTGGGCCTGAGGAGCCGCCTGGGGTGCGGGAGCGGGCGCGGCCTGCGCGGGGGCGGGCTGAGCGGGCTGCTCGGGGGCGGGCTGGGGGATCGAGGAGGCGGGCGCCTGGGCGGGCTCGGGCTCCGGCTCGGGCTCCGGCTCCGCGGCGGGGGCGGCCTCCTCGGCTGGGGCGGCGGCGCCGGCCTGACCGCTCTCGTCGATGATCGCCAGCTCGGCGCCGACCTCGACGGTCTCGTCCTCAGCCACGACGATCTTGGTGATGACACCCGCGGAAGGCGACGGGATCTCGGTGTCGACCTTGTCGGTCGACACTTCCAGGAGCGGCTCGTCGGCCTCGACGCGCTCGCCCTCCTTCTTCAGCCAACGGGTGACGGTGCCCTCGGTGACGCTCTCGCCGAGCTGGGGCATCTGTACGGAGACCGGCATCGTTATCTTCTCTCGCGTTCTGATCTCGAGGGCTGGACTAGTTGTGTACGTGCAGCGGCTTGCCGGCCAGGGCCAGCATCGCCTCACCGACCGCCTCGGACTGGGTCGGGTGTGCGTGGATGAGCTGGGCGACCTCTGCGGGCAGCGCCTCCCAGTTGTAGATGAGCTGCCCCTCAGTGACGAGTTCACCGATGCGGCGGCCCACCATGTGGACGCCGACGACCGGTCCGTCCTTGCGCGCGAGCACCTTGACGGCGCCCGCGGTGCCGAGGATCTGGCTCTTGGGGTTGCCCGCGAGGTCGTAGACCTGCTCGACGATCTCGATGCCGCGCTCGGCGGCCTGCGCGGACGTGATCCCGACCGAGGCGACCTCGGGGTCGGAATAGGTGATCCGCGGGACGCCGGCGTAGTCGATGGGCGGCGGGTTGAGGCCGGCGATGTGCTCGGCCACCAGGATGCCCTCGGCGAATCCGGCGTGGGCCAGCTGCGGCGTCGCGATCAGGTCGCCGATCGCGTAGACGCCGGGCGCCGTGGTCCGGCAGTGCTCGTCGACCGTGACCGCGCCGCGCTCGATCGCCACGCCGGCCTCGTCGAAGCCCATGCCCTCCGTGACGGCCCCGCGGCCGACCGCGACGAGCAGGATCTCGGCGTCCAGGGTCTTGCCGTTGGCGAGGGTGACGATCACGCCGGTGTCGGTGGTCTTGGCGCTCTCGAAGAAGACGCCGAGCTCGTACTTGATGCCGCGCCGGCGGAAGGCCCGCTCCAGCAGCTTGGAGCTCGACTCCTCCTCGGTCGGGAGCAGGTGCGGCAGGGCCTCGACGATGGTGACCTCGGCGCCGAAGGAGCGGTAGACGCTGGCCAGCTCGACGCCGATGACGCCGCCGCCCAGCACGATCACCGACGAGGGCACCCGGTCCATCTTGAGGGTGTGCTCGCTGGTGATGATCCGCTGGCCGTCGATGTCGAGGCCGGGCAGCGACCGGGGCGCCGAGCCGGTGGCCAGCACGACGTGGCCGCCCTCGTACACCTCGGAGCCCACCTGGACGCGGCGCTCGCCCGCCAGCCGGCCCTCGCCCTCGACCACGGTCACGCCCGCGGCCTTGAGCAGCCCCTGCACGCCCTTCCAGGCGCGAGTGACGATCTTGTCCTTGAAGGCGTGGACGCCGGGGACGTCGATGCCGTCGAAGCGCGCCTTCACGCCGAACGACTCGCTCTCCCGGGTCTCGTCGGCGATCTCGGCCGAGTGCAGCAGGGCCTTGGTGGGGATGCAGCCCCTGTGGAGGCAGGTGCCGCCGATCTTGTCCTTCTCGATCAGGGCGACCGTCATGCCCAGCTCGGCCGCCCGCAGCGCGCAGGCGTAACCGCCGCTGCCGCCACCTAGGACGACGATGTCGTAGGCCACTGGAAGGCTCCTTGTCGGGGTGTTCGTGATGCCGTCATCTTTTCATTTGTTTCAGATGCTCGCGTGCCGCTCGGCGAGTCCGATGAGGGTCCGGGTGATGGCGCCGGTGCCGCCCTTGGGGGTGTAGCCGTGCGGCTCGCCCTTGTTGAAGGCGGGTCCGGCCATGTCGATGTGCGCCCAGCGGACCCCGTCGGGCACGAACTCCTTGAGGAAGATGCCCGCGGCCAGCATGCTGCCCCAGCGCTCCGGCTGGAGGTTGGCGATGTCGGCGACCGGGGAGTCGAGGCCCTTGCGCAGTTCCTCGGGCAGCGGCATGCCCCACGCGCCCTCGCCGGCGGCGCCGGCCGCCTCGACGACCAGCTCGCGCACGGCGTCGTCGTTGGACATGACGCCGGCAGTGCGCCAGCCGAGGGCGACGATCTGGGCGCCGGTGAGCGTGGCCACGTCGACGATCAGGTCGGGGGAGTCCTCGGCGGCGCGGGCGATGCCGTCCATGAGGACCAGGCGGCCCTCGGCGTCGGTGTCGAGCACCTCGACGGTCTTGCCGCTGTAGCTGTGGAGGACGTCGGAGGGGCGCTGGGCGGTGCCGCTCGGCAGGTTCTCCGCCAGGCAGAGGTAGCCGACGACGTTCACCGGCACGCCGAGGCGCGCGATGCCGACGAGCGCGCCGAACACCGCTCCCGCGCCGCCCATGTCGGACTTCATCCAGTCCATGGAAGCCGACGGCTTGAGCGACAGGCCGCCGGAGTCGAAGGTGATGCCCTTGCCCACGAACGCCAGCGTCTTGGTGGCGTCGGGATGGGTGTAGGACAGGCGGACCAGGCGCGGCGGGTTGACCGAGCCCTGGCCGACGCCGACGATGCCGCCGTAGCCGCCTTCCCTGAGCTGCTGGTCGTCGAGCACCTCGACGGTCAGCCCGGCCTTGCCGCCCTCCTGCTCGGCGATCTCGGCGAACTTCGCCGGCCACAGGTCGGACGGAGGCGTGTTGACCAGGTCGCGGACCAGGCTGACGGACTCGGCCAGCACGCTCGCGCGCTCGGTCACGTCAGGCTCGCCGGTCAGGCCGGAGATCACGGTGAGCTCGGCGACCGGCGCCTTCTGCTCGCCGTCGGTGCGGTAGCGGGAGAAGGCGTAGGCGCCCAGCAGCCCGCCCAGCGCGACGGCCTCGGCCTCGGCGGCGGAGCCGGCCGGCAGGACCAGCGCGGCGCGGGCGGTGCCCGCGAGGGAGCGCACGGCCGCGCCCGCGGCACGGCGCAGACCCTCGGCGTCCGCCGACTCGCCCAGCCCCACGGCCACCAGCACCGGCGCGGTGATGGAGCCGAACGTCGGCAGCTTGGCCAGCTCGCCCGCCTTGCCGGCGAACCCGACGGAGGTGAGCGAGGTGGCGAGCCTGCCGCCGAAGGCCGCGTCGAGAGCCTCGGCGCCCGCCGCGGGGCGCGGACCGTCGGGGCCGGACTGGAAACCGACGACGAGCGCGTCGGTGTCGAAGGAGACTGGATCTGCTGAGTTCAGCCGCACAGTGGTCACGTAAACCGATGCTATCCACGGTTTCTCAGTACTCACAAACAGGGGTTCATCCCACCAATACTTGGCATGCGTTCATGAAGACATGGTGCTAGTGTCATTAGCACCATGTTGCTCACCCTGGACCTCAACGACGCCCGCCCCCTGCACGAGCAGGTCGCGGGCGCCATCAGGCGTGCCATCGGCGAGGGCTCCTACGCGCCGGGAGACCGGCTGCCGCCGGCCAGAGACCTCGCCGACGCCCTCGGCATCAACTCCAACACCGTTCTCCGCGCCCTGCGCGACCTGCGGGAAGAGGGGCTGCTGGAGTTCAGGCGGGGGCGCGGCGTCAGCGTCGCGCGCCACGCCGACGGCCGGTCCCTGATCCGCGAGCGGGCGCGCGAGCTGCTGGAGGAGGCCAAGAGGTACGGCTACCGCAGGGAGGACGTCATCACGATTCTGAAGGAGCTGAAATGATCCCCCGCACCGTCGCCGCCGTCTGGGGGGTGGTCGTCATCGCCGTGCTGATCGCGACGCCCCTGGCGGTGCGCGGCCGGCTGCCGGAGCCGATGGCCACGCACTGGGGGCTCGGCATGGCGCCCGACCGCGCCATGTCCTTCACCGCCTACCTGGTCATGTCGGTCGCGTTGTGGGCGGTGATCTGGCTGCTGCTGCTCGTCTCGGCGGTGCGCGGCCTGTCCCGCCGGTCCGGCCGCGCCGGCTGGTGGGCGCTGCTCGCCGGCGGCAGCCTCTTCGCGTTCGGCATGAGCGGCACGACACTGCTGGCCAACCTCGACGCGGCGAGCTGGACCGGCGCGCGCCTGCCCGGCTGGGCGCCCTTCGTCGTGGCGGGCGTGCCACTGGCCGTGGCGATGCTCGCCGGCTACCTCGGCAGAGGCGCCCCCGACCCGCGGCGGCAGCCTGATCAGGAACCGCCCGTGCTCAGGCTCAGGACCGGCCAGCGCTCGGTCTGGGTCAGCCACATCAACAACCCCTGGCCGCTGGCCATCTCCGCCGTGGCGGCGGGCGGCCTGTTCGCGCTCGGCGCACTCGAGATCACCGGATTCGCCACCGCCCCCGCGGTCGCCGGCACGCTTCCCGTCCTCGGCGTCGTGCTGCTGATCGGGCTGTTCGCCTCGTCGCTCACCGCCCGGGTCACCGGCGACGGGCTCGCCCTCGGGTTCGGCCCGTTCGGCTGGCCCGTGCGCAGGATCAGGCTCGCCAGGATCGACCGGGCCTGGACGGAGGAGAGGCGCCCGAGCCAGGTCGGCGGCTGGGGCGTGCGCGGCCTGCCGGGCGGCGCCACCATCATGCTGCGCGGCGGGGAGTGCCTGGTCATCGGCTACCGCTCCGGCGGGCAGCTGGCGATCAGCATCGACGACGCCGAGCGCGGCGCCTCCCTCATCAACGCCCTCATCTCGGAGAGGATCGCCGCGTGAAGCCGCTGATCGCCTTCCTGGTCGCCGCCTTCGGCCTGTCCTGGGCGGTGGCGCTACCTCCCTGAACGCGGTCGTCCCCGCCGTCCTTCTGCTCGGCGACGTCGCGGCGCCGCCCGACCCGGTGGTGGCGGGGCTGGGCGGCGTGGTCGGCTGGGTCCTGCTCGCCGCGTGCGGCGCGCTGCTGCTGAGATTCTTCCCGGTACGGACTCCGCAGCCGGCCGGCGCGGACCCCGCGCCGGTGTCCTGAACGCCGGCACGGACTCGTCCGCCCTCCGGGAGGTCAGCTCAGCACGGCCCAGACCACCAGCGTGGTCGCGGTGGCGGTCTCCACCAGCGCGCCCAGGACGTCACCGGTGATCCCGCCGAGCCGCCGCCGGGCGTGGCGGAGCAGCAGCAGAGCCGCGCCCAGCCCGGCGAGCAGGGCCGCGGGCGGCGTCAGGATCGCCAAGAGGTCAGGACGCGCCCCGAGGCCCACGCCGCCCGGCAGGGGTGACGGACCGGCGGTTTCCAGCGCAGGCGTCAGGCCCGCGGTCCCCGTCAGGAGCACCAGGCCCGAGCTGCCCACCAGGGCGGCCAGGGTGACCAGGGAGGCGGCGCCCGTCCGTACCGTGCCCGCGACCATCGCGCCCAGCCCGTCCGGGCGGGCGGCGGGAACCCCGCGCCGACAGGCCCAGGAGAGGGCCAGGCGGCCGGTCACGCAGGCGGTCACCAGTGCGGCGGGCCCCGCCCCGGACAGGGCGGTGGCCTGGACGAGCAGCGTGAGGACCAGAGCCATCACGCCGAACGGCCCGATGTCCGACTTTTTCATGATGTCTAGTGCCTGGGCGGCGGGTTTGCCGCTGCCCAGGCCGTCGGCGAGGTCCGCCAGACCGTCCAGGTGTAGGCCCCGCGTCAGCACGGCCAGCAGGCCGAGCGCCAGCGCCGCCCCCAGCAGCGGCGGGCCGGGCAGCAGCAGCGCGAGCGCCGCCACCGCGCCGAGCGCCAGCCCGACCAGCGGCGCCAGCATCATGGCCCGCCCGGCGACCTCGCGATCGGCCCTGTCCACCCGCACGGGCCACACGCTGAGCGTGCCCACCGAGAGCCGCAGCCCGTGCCCCAGCCCGGCCAGGAAGTCGGGCACGTCAGAACAGCTCGTCCAGCAGCCGGTAGTAGTCCAGCTTGCGCTGGTCCACCTCGGCCGGCCCGTAGGCGGCCAGGAAGTCGCCGGCCGCGGGCCCCTCCAGCTCGCGCAGCGCCACCGCGAGGTCCACGTGCCGGTCGGCCACCCCCAGCGCCCCCACGTCGACGAGCACCGGCTCGCCCGCACCCGTGGGCGGGGCCAGCACGTTGGCCGGAGTGTAGTCGCCGTGCGTGACGACCAGGTCCTCGCTCGCGGGGCGCCCGGCGACCAGCCGCTCGTAGACCTGATCCGGGGTGAGCCCGGCGTGGTCGGCGTCGAAGTCGGCGGCGTCCACCAGCCCGTCGCGCACCCGCTCGGCCGCCCTGGCGAGCTTGACGTCGAGCCGCTCGTCGAACGGGCACTCCCGCACGGGCAGGTCGTGCAGGGCGCGCAGCGTGGCCCCCATGACGGTGCCCGCGTCCAGCGGCCTGCGCTCCAGGCTGCGCCAGCCCGCGTCCGCCAGCACCAGCGCGTCCTCCTCGAACGCCACGATGTCGGGCACGTTCGCCCAGCGCTTGAGCCACAGCAGCCGATCGTGCTCGGCCAGGGCCGCCGGCCCCTGCTTGACGTAGAAGGCGCCCGTGGGGCTGGTGACCCGCAGCGTCTCGCCGCTCACGCCCTCGTGGTCGTCCGACCAGATGGCGTGCTCGCCGAACAGTTCGAACAATCGCCCAGGAAGCTGCATAACGGCCGATCCTACGGGGCCTACTAGGGTGGCCGGATGCACGTGCTTGAACTCGAAGGTGTAGGTGTCCGGGTCGTCGGCAAGACGTTGCTGGACGGGATCGACTGGCAGGTCGACTATGGCGACCACTGGACGGTCCTCGGTCCCAACGGCGCAGGCAAGACCACGCTGCTGTCGCTGGTCGCGGCGGTGCGCCACCCCACCGTTGGAGCGGTGACCGTGCTCGGCCGCCGCCTCGGCCGGGTCGACGTGCGCGAGCTGCGCCGCCACATCGGCCTGGTCACGTCCAGCCAGCACCTGATCGACGAGGACCTGCTGGAGGAGGAGGGGGCGACCGCGCACACGGTGGTGCTCACCGGGCACACCGCCACGAGCGCCCCGCTCTGGGACAGATACGGCGACGCCGAGCGGGAGCGGGCGCTGCGCCTGCTGGCCGACCTGGGCTGCAAGGACCTGGCCGACCGGCCCTTCCGGGTGTGCTCCCAGGGGGAGCGGGCCCGGATCAGGGTGGCCAGGGCGCTCATGGCCGACCCGGCCGTGCTGCTGCTGGACGAGCCCTACGCCGGGCTTGACCTGCCGGCTCGCGAGGACCTCATCTCCGCCGTCGAGGACCTGGCAGCGACCAGGCCGGTGCTCACCACGGTGACGGTGACGCACCACCTGGAGGAGGTGCCCGCGACCACGACGCACGCGATGCTGCTGCGCGAGTCCCGCGTGCTCGCCGCGGGGCCGGTGTCCGAGGTGCTCACTCCGGCCAACCTGTCCGACTGCTTCGGCCTGCCGCTCCACGTGGACCGGATGGACGGCCGCTGGTACGCCCGCGCCGTCCGCCCCTGACCCGCATCCGCCTCCCGTCCCGCCCGCCGGCGGGGCTGAGTCGCGGCCTCAGAGCCGCAGCGGGCGGCCGCCGACCACCAGGGCCACGTACTCGGATTCGGCGGCGAGGCGCTCGTTCAGCCTGCCCAGGGCGTCTCTGAACATCCGGCCGCTGGCCGTCGCGGGCACCACGCCCATGCCGGCCTCGTCGGAGACGGCCACGACGCGCCCCGGCGCGTTCCGCCACGCCCTGACGAGCTCGTCGCAGCGCTCGTCCACGGGGGTGCGATCGCCCCGCCAGGCGCCGTGCTCGTCGAACACCGCGGCCAGCCACGTGCCCAGCCCGTCGATCAGCAGTGGCGTGGTGGCGGTGCCGATCGCCTCCGCCAGGCCGGTGGTCTCCGCCGTCGCCCAGTGCGCGGGCCTGCGCGCGCGGTGGGCGCCCACCCGCGCCGCCCACTCCGGGTCCCCCTCCCCGCCAGGCCCGGTGGCGACGTAGGTGACGTACGGCTCGGCGGCCAGCCGCAGCTCGGCCTCGGCGGACTTGCCGGAGCGGGACCCGCCGAGCAGCAGCGCCCTCCTCGGCTGCCCGTCAGGCGGCGGCGGGGGACGGTCGGTGTCGAGTACGGTCCCGTCCGGCACGGCGTGCGCCCCCCACATCCGCAGCCGCCTGGCCAGCTCCTCCTCGGACCTGACGCGGTGGTCCAGGCCCACGGCGACCACGTGGGTGCGCCCGTGCACCTGCCCGGTCGCCCGCAGCGACCCGAGCCGCTCGGGCCGCTCCAGCGGGTCGATCAGGACCACGTCGTAGGCAGGGCCGGCCGCAGGCAGGTCCCGGTCCGAGGGCGCGTACAGCAGGCGGGTCCCGTCGGGGGCGGTCAGTCCCGAGCCGTCACCATGGACCCGGTAGCCGTCCGGCAGGTCGTCGAAGGGGAAGGCCACCACGTCGTCGACGACCATCCCGAACGGCCGCCGCCCGGGCGGGCGCGCTGCGGCCAGGCCACCCTGGGATTCCGGGACCTGCGAGGCGCAGGAAGCGCATGGGCATCCCGGCTCGGGCCAGCCCGCGGCGCCCGCCGTACCGGTGAGAAGGACTTTCACCGCGCCGAGCGTACAAACAGCCCGCCGGAGCCGCGCACCGAGGGAGCCACGGCGGGGTCAGGGCGAGCGGCGCGCGGGGGAGCGGGAGCGGCGGCGGGTGGCCACGACCGTGCCGCCGCCGAGGAGGGCGAGCGCGCCCGCGCCGGCCAGGAGCAGGGTGAGCGGCGGGCCGCCGGAAGGGGCGGCGGCGGGTTCGGCGGCGCCGAGGTCGGAGCCGCCGCGCTCCTTGGCCGGGTAGCCGTCGATGGAGACGACGTCGCCGGCGGTGTTCGCGCGGGTCCTGGCGGCGGAGGCGAGGAGCTGGGCCGAGGTGGCGTCCTCGGCGGCGGTCACGCACTCCAACAGGTCACCGGCGGGCGGCCGGTCGCCGGGGTAGGCGTCGGAGTCGGCGTCGCCGAAGTCCACCACCACGACGACGCGCTTGTGGCCCGAGGCGGCGGTGTCCATGCCGCACACCGCCTGGAACGCCGGCTGGTCGCCGCCGGGCGGCTCGCTCGCCGTGCCGTCAGGGGAGGCGGCGAACCGCCAGCCCACGACGGAACCGTCAGGGGGCACGTCCCGGGCGGTGGTGCCCAGCCAGGCTGTGCCGTCGCTCTGCCAGACGCTCCACAGCCGCGCCGCGCCGGGGTCCCGGCCGGTCGAGGCGGAGGCGGGGGTGGGGGAGGAGAGCAGGGCGGCCGCCCCCAGAACGGCGCCCGCGGCGACGAGATACGCGCGCAGCATCGATCGACCTCCGAGCTCGGGGAGTAGGGTTCCAGTGCCGTCGAGAGGGTGCGCCGGCGAACCCGCGGAAAAGGAGCGTATGGCATGACATGGCGGTGGCGTTATGAAAATGCAAATGGTGGTGAGGTGACGGACAAGCCTTTGCCGCGAGAGGTTTTTCCGAGCCAGGCGGACGCGGAGTCCTGGATCGGTGAAAACTGGCGTGAGCTGCTCGAATCCGGTGTTGAACGGGTGGCGCTGCTCGACGAGGATCGAGTCGAATACACGGGATTGTCATTGCGGCCGGAGTGAATTCCAGAGAATGGGAAAACCCCTTGAGCGCCATTGTGGCTCAAGGGGTTTTCGATGCCGCGGGTCAGGGGCGCCTGGGAGGGCTCGCGGTCTTGGCGGGGTCGCGCTCCACGATCGGGGCGATCGCCTCGTCGATCCTGCGCATCACCTCGGAGTCGAGCTTGACGCCCGCCGCCTTGACGTTGTCGTGCACCTGCTCGGGCCGGGAGGCGCCGACGATGGCGCTGGCGACGTTCGGGTTCTGCAGAACCCAGGCGACGGCCAGCTGCGCCATGGACAGGCCGAGATCGGCGGCGATCGGCTTGAGCTCCTGCACGCGCGCCAGCACGTCGTCGTTCATGAAGCGGGCGATCATGCCGCTGCCGCCGGCGGAGTCGGTCGCCCGGGAGCCCTCCGGCGGGGCCTGGCCGGGCAGGTACTTGCCGGTGAGCACGCCCTGCGCGATCGGCGACCAGACGATCTGGCCGATGCCCTCGCGCTCGCTCAGCGGCACGACCTCGGACTCGATGACCCGCCACAGCATCGAGTACTGCGGCTGGCTGGACACGATGCGGTCGAAGCCCATCTCGTCGGCGATCTTCAGCGCCTCGGCGATCTGGCCGGCCGTCCACTCGCTGACGCCGATGTAGAGGACCTTGCCCTGTCGGACGAGGTCGTCGAAGGTCTTGAGCGTCTCCTCGAGCGGGGTCTCGTGGTCGAAGCGGTGGGCCTGGTAGAGATCGACGTAGTCGGTCTGCAGGCGGCGCAGCGAGCCGTGGATCGACTCGGTGATGTGCTTGCGCGACAGGCCTCGGTTGTTCGGGCCCTTGCCGGTGGGCCAGTAGACCTTGGTGAAGATCTCCAGGGAGTCCCTGGGGATGCCCTTGAGCGCCCGGCCGAGGACTGCTTCCGCCTTGGTGCCGGCGTAGACGTCGGCGGTGTCGAACGTGGTGATCCCCTCGTCGAGAGCCGCCTGCACGCACTGCTTGGCGGCGTCCTCCTCGACCTGGGAGCCGTGAGTGAGCCAGTTGCCGTAGCTGATCTCGCTGACCATGAGACCGCTGCGGCCGAGGTGACGGAATTCCATACATCCGACCTTAGGGGTCCTTGTGGCCTTTCCTTGACCCGGGGGCGGTCCGGAGACCGCTCGTGAACGGTGAGCGATAAGGTCGGCCTGTGCCCAACCCCGTCCGGACGGCGCTCACCGCCGCCGTCCTGCTGGCGATAGCCGTGCGCCTGCGCCGCCGCGCGCGCCTGACCGACGGCCGGCGGCCGCCCGACGCTCCCGCGCCGCATCCGTGACGGCCGTCATGGGAGGGGTGGCGTTCTCCGGGGCCGGGCTCTGAGAGAACGCGTCCCGGACAGGGCGCGCATGATCGCCGCCGTGGAGTCACTGGCCGGCGTGCACCACGCATACGACCTGCCGCCCTCTCCTGAGGACTCCGATCTGGTTCGACCGCGCCCGTCGACGCTCGGCCCGCCGTCAAGCGGGCATGCCGAGCCGACGGCCCGCCGGATGGCGGGCACTCGGCTGCGGGGCCTACTTCTTCGGCGGCACCGGCTTGCCGCCCGGCAGCACCGCGGGCGGCGGGAAGCGCAGCTTGCGGATCTGCAGAGCGCGCATCGCGGCGTAGAAGCCCACGCCCTTCAGGCTCTCGTTGGGCAGCTTCGCCGCCACCTCCTTCTTGACCTTCCAGGCCACGTAGACGGAGGTGAACAGCACGCCGATCATCATGACCGGCCAGCCGAACACGATCACCGCGTTGAGCACCTGCACGCGGATGGCCGGCGGCCACGGCACCCAGGTGGCCAGCAGGATCAGCAGCGAGAAAGGCAGGAAGTACTGGCTC
This sequence comes from Nonomuraea sp. LPB2021202275-12-8, assembly GCF_037044575.1. NCBI lineage: Bacteria > Bacillati > Actinomycetota > Actinomycetes > Streptosporangiales > Streptosporangiaceae > Nonomuraea > Nonomuraea sp. LPB2021202275-12-8. The sequence goes on from NZ_JBAHWD010000016.1 coordinate 157,899, forward strand.
GGGAGCCGCCGCGAGTCGACCCAGTCACGGGCGAACTTACGGGCCGGACCCTTGTCACGAGCGGGGAAATAACGCTCGTCACCGGCGAGCATGCCCTTGCGGGCCCTGTCACGCTCGGAGGCCTGCTTGGCGCGCATCGCCCGATAGGCCTCTTTGCGGTCCTTGGGCGCGCTGACAGGCTGGCGCCGCCTGCTCTGGGCGTCTCTGCGCTTGGGTGTGGGACGACCCTTACCCTGGGGCTTAGGATCGTCAATGGGGACGGGGGTGTCGTCCACGGTGGTTTGGGAACGGCGTCGCAACACGACCTCAACCCTACCTGTAGTGCAACTTAGTGACGCCCTCGTGCGTTATGCGTAGGGTAATCCCAAGGCGGCTGCGCTGCACTGGGTGAACACAGCACGACCTAAGAAGGGGACGGCCGACGCGCATGAGCGTGATGAAGAGACTTTCGATGATCTTCAAGTCCAAGGCCAACAAGGCCCTGGACAAAATGGAGGATCCACGCGAGACCCTCGACTATTCCTACCAGCGGCAGCTCGAGCTGCTGCAGAAGGTGCGTCGCGGGGTGGCGGACGTCGCCACTTCTCGCAAACGTGTAGAGCTGCAGATCAACGGTCTCGAGCAGCAGGGCAAGCGTTACGAGGAGCAGGGCCGCAAGGCGCTGTCCGTTGGCCGTGAGGATCTCGCGCGCGAGGCGCTGCAGCGTCGTTCCAACCTGCAGTCGCAGATCGCCGATCTCAAGGTGCAGCATGACAACCTGCAGGCCGAGGAGGAGAAGCTGACCACGGCTTCCCAGCGGCTGCAGGCCAAGGTGGACTCCTTCCGGACGAAGAAGGAGACGATCAAGGCCACCTACACGGCGGCCGAGGCGCAGACGCGCATCAACGAGGCCTTCTCCGGCATTTCCGAGGAGATGGGCGACGTCGGCCTGGCGATCCAGCGTGCCGAGGACAAGACGGCCCAGATGCAGGCCCGCGCCGGCGCCATCGACGAGCTGCTCGCCAGCGGTGCGCTCGACGACTACAGCGGCACCCGTGGCGACGACATCCAGGCCGAGCTCGACCGCATGGGCGGCGGCATGGACGTGGAGCTGGAGCTGGCCAGGATGAAGTCCGAGCTCGGCCAGGGGCCGGCGCCCAAGAGCGCCATCGAGCCGGGCCAGCCGCAGGAGCAGCCGCAGCCCCAGCCCAACCAGCAGACGCAGCAGCTGCGCCAGCCAGGGGAGGGAGCATGATCGTTCGCATCATGGGCGAGGGGCAGGTCGAGATCTCGCCCAATGACATCTCCGTGCTCAACGAGCTCGACAGCGAGCTCGAGGCGGCCATCGAGTCCGACGACGAGAAGGCCTTCCGCGTCAAGCTGCACGCGCTGCTCGACAAGGTCCGCCACGTGGGCAAATCGCTGCCGGACGACAGCCTTGAGCCGTCAGAGCTGATCCTTCCCCCCGCGGACGCCTCGATACAGGAGGTCCGGGAGATGCTGGGCGACCAGGGCCTGATCCCGGGCTGAGCCCGTGCGCACGCGCTTCGCGGCTGACAGCGGCCTGACCCGCCGCATGGTCGTGACGCTGTTCCTGCTCGGCCTGCTCTACGTGGTGTTCGTCGGCGTCCTCGTCGCCCTGGGCGTGCGGGCGGTCGCCGTGCTGCTGATCGCGGGGGTCCTGCTGCTCGTGCAGTACTTCCTGTCGGACCGCATCGCTCTGTACGCGATGGGCGGGCGGGAGGTGTCGCCACAGGAGGCCCCCGAGCTCCATGGGCTGATCGACCGGCTGAGCGCGCTGGCCGACATGCCCAAACCGCGGGTCGCGATCGCCGACTCCGACGTCCCCAACGCCTTCGCCACCGGCCGTAATCAGAAGAACTCCGTCGTCTGTGTGACGACAGGCCTGCTGCGCCGCCTGGAGCCCCAGGAACTCGAGGGCGTGATCGCCCACGAGATGTCGCACGTCGCCCACCGCGACGTCGCCGTGATGACGATCGCCTCGTTCCTCGGCATCGTGGCGGGGCTCATGACGCGGATCGCGCTCTACACCGGCCTCGGCGACCGCCGCTCCAACGGCCAGGGCGGGCTGCCCATCGGGGTGATCGTCATGCTGGTCTCGATCCTGGTGTACGCCGTCAGCTTCCTGCTCACCCGCGCCCTGTCGCGCTATCGGGAGCTCGCCGCTGACCGGGCGGGCGCGCTGCTCACGCAGCGGCCGTCGGCGCTGGCCAGCGCCCTGGTCAAGGTCTCCGGGGAGATGGCCAGGATTCCGACCCGCGACCTGCGCGAGGCGGAGCCGTTCAACGCCTTCTACTTCGCACCCGCGCTGGCCAAGGGGGAGACGCTGGCGAATCTGTTCTCCACCCACCCGCCGCTGGACAAGCGGCTGGCCCAGCTCGCGCAGATCTCCAACCAGCTCGGAAGGGGTTGACCGCCATGGGCTGGCTCGACACTCTCCTTGGCCGGTCCAAGCCGGTCAAGCCCAACCTCGACGCGCTGTTCGCGCTGCCGTCCGCGGCCGTGACGCTGCAGGCCGCCACCGGGATGATGCCCTCGGGGCTCGGCTCGGTGTCCTACAGAGCGGCCGAGGGCGGCGCCTTCGCCACGCTGGAGCACGACGTCAAGGCCCTGGTCGGTGAGCGGGTGGAGGAGTTCACCGACAGCTACGGCTACACCTGGCTGGAGGTGCGGCGCACCTCCGACCAGATCGGTGACCTGGTCACGGAGCTGCACGCGGTCAACTCCTCGCTGGAGTCCGCCGGGTTCGGCCCGTCGCTGCTGTGCTCGCTGGTGTCGTTCGCCGACCCTGACGGCAGGCGGCTGGCCATCGTCTACCTCTACAAGCGGGGCACCTTCTACCCGTTCGCCCCGCTCGCCGGGCAGATGCGGGACAACGCCCTGGAGATGCAGGCCAGGGCGGCGCTGGAGGGTGAGCTGCCGCTGGAGGAGGACCTCAACCGGTGGTTCCCCGTCTGGGGTGCGCCGGGACTCTGATAGCCCTCGGTGATGTAATTGTCACGTGGAGCGAAGGTTGTACGTGCTCGCGGCTTCCGCGTTCATTGCGGCGGCCGTGCTGTACTGCGCGTGGATCACCGGCCAGTTCACCACGCCGGCGGTCGACAGGGCGCACGGCTACGTCGGCGAGCTGGCGGCACGCGACCAGCCGTGGACTCGCCTGTTCAGGGTCAGTGACGTGCTGTCCGGCCTGGCGTGCCTGGCCGGGGTGGCGATGGTGCCCAGGGTCCAGCGCGAGTGGCCGGGCTGGCTGGCGCTGGCGGCCTTCGGGCTGCTCACCATCGCCGGCGGCGTGTTCCCGCTGGACTGCGCGGTGCTGAGCGCCCCGGCGTGCGGGCTGGGATCGCGGTCGTTCCCGCACCACGTGCACGTGGTGACCGGCATGCTCGCCACGGCCGCCGTGCTGGCCGCCATGGTGTTACTGAGCATCCGCTGGCGCACTCTGACGGCCTGGCTCATCACCGGCCTCACCGGGGCTCTCACCGTCTTCGCCGCCATCGCCGTGGCCGCCGGTCAGTTCGCCGGCCTGGCGCAGCGCCTGCAGGTGACGCTGATCGCCGGATGGCTGGTCTACGTGGCGCTCAGGCTGCTGGTCTGTGACGTGCCCACGCTGGTGCCCGGCCCGCTGCACGTGGTGCGGCAGGGCCAGGGACCTGTCGTGCTGATCGCCACGGGCCCCGCGGCGGCCTGGTGTCACTGGGACGGCGTCGCGCAGGAGCTGTCCAGGAACCACCGCGTCACCCGCTTCGACCGGCCCGGGCTCGGCCTCAGCCCCGCCTCGCCGGTCCCGCCCACGCTGCACGGCGAGGCGGCCCGGCTCGCCGCCCTGGCCCCCGCCCATCCCGAGCGGGTCACGGTCGTCGCGCACGCGGTTTCCGCCTGGCACGCCGAGGCGTTCGCCAGGCTTCACCCGCTGCGCGTGGCCGCGCTCGTGCTCGTGGATCCGAGATGCGACACCGGCCGCGGGCGCGGCGCGTCCACCTTCGGCAGGGCGCTCGGCAGATGGCTGCCCGCGCTGGGCGCCACGTGGGGCGCGACCGCGCTGGCGCGGTGCGCCGGGCCGCCGGCGCACCGCCTGCTCTGCGGTCGCGCCGACACGCACGGCCTCTACAGCAAGGGCCGCGTCCTGGCGGCCGCCGCGGGGGAGTGGCTCGCGCGCCGCGACATGGCCGCCGACCTGCGTCGCATCAGGGCCGAGCACCCCTTTCCCGACGTGCCGGTGACCGTCCTGTGCGCGGACGTACGGCGCGGCTGCCGCAGGAGGCTGGCCGAGGAGCTCAACGCCACGCTCGTCCCGCTCCCGTCTCCAGGCTTCCGGGTGCACCTGCGCGTCCCCGGCGCCATCGCCGACGCGGTGTGATGCCGAACAGGTGACGCGAAGCCGCGGTAGCCACCAGAATGTCGGGAAAAGCGGCGATATATGGGGGATGTAATGCCGGACCTCGCGCCCCTGCGTGCAGGGGACCCAGCCTCGGTGGGGGCCTACACCCTGACCGATCGCCTGGGCGAGGGCGGGCAGGGCACCGTCTATCTCGCCTCGGCCGGGAACGGGCAGCAGGTCGCGGTGAAGCTGCTGCGCGCCGACCTGGCCGGCGACGACGAGGCGCCGGTGCGGTTCGTCCGCGAGGTGGAGCTGGCCAGGCGGGTCGCGCCGTTCTGCACCGCTCAGGTGATCGAGACCGGCCTGCTCAACGGCCGCCCGTACATCGTCAGCGAGTACATCGACGGCCCCACCCTGACCGACGTGGTGAGGACGCGGGGACCCCGCTCCGGAACGTCGCTGCACCGGCTGGCCATCGGCACCGTCACCGCGCTCGTCGCCATCCACCAGGCCGGCATCGTGCACCGCGACTTCAAGCCGTCCAACGTGCTGCTCGCCTCCGACGGGCCGCGGGTCATCGACTTCGGCATCGCCAGGGCGCTGGACCTCACCTCCACACTGACCGCCAGCGCGATCGGCACGCCCTCGTTCATGGCGCCCGAGCAGCTCAGCGAGTCGAGCCCCGGGCCGGCGTCGGACATGTTCGCCTGGGCCTGCACGCTGCTGTTCGCCGCCTCCGGGCACGCGCCGTTCGGGCAGGACAGCCTGCCCGCGGTGATCAACCGGATCATGCACGCCGAGGCCGACGTCAGTCCCATCCAGGACCCGGCACTGCGCTCGCTGGTGGTGGACTGCCTGGCCAAGGACCCCGCCCGGCGGCCTTCGGCGAGCGAGGCCCTGATGCGCCTGCTCGGTCACGCGCCCGGCGTGCCCGCGCAGGGCGGGTTCGCCCCGGGCGCCGCGATGCCGGGCCCGGCCGGCGGCTACGGCCCGATCGGCGGCGTCCCAGGTCCGTCCGGCGGTGCGCCGCATGGCATGGGAGGCCCTTCGGCCGGGCCCCGGATGGCCGCGCCCGGCCCAGGCGGGGCCGTACCTGGTCCCAGGGAGGCCGGCGCCGGCCATGGAGGGGGTGCTTCCGCCCCCGGAGGGGCCTGGACCGGCCCTGGTGGGACGGTTCCCGGCGCCGGGGGGACGCTGCCCACTTCGGGGGGCGCCGGTCAGGCCGGGGGCGCGCCGGGCATGGGAACCGCGGCGGGGCTGCTCCAGCAGGGGAGCGCGGCCGCCGCCGGCCCGGCCCCAGGCGTGTGGCAGGGCTACGGGCCGCCGCCCCCGCACGCCCGCCCGTTATACCCGCAACAGCAGCACGGGCAGGGCGGCAGGCGTGCCACCGGCTGGATCGTCGCCACCGCCGTGGCGGGCGTGCTCGCGCTGCTGGCCGGGGGCGCCTTCGTGGCGACGCGGATCGCGGCACAGCAGACGGTCACTCCCACGCCGAGCCAGAGCCTCACGTCCTCCTCCACCCCGTCCACACCGACGCCCACCCCCACACCGACCCCCACACCGACCCCCACGTCCTCGGCCCCGACCACGATCAAGCTGCCCGGCAGCGGCGTGGAGATCGAGGAACTGGACTCCGACCCGATCAAGCTGGCCTCGTACAGCCTGAACAGCGGGAAGTCCGTCTATGTACGGCGGGCCGGCACGGACGTCTTCAGAGCCGACAGACGCTACTTCGAGTACGCGCTGAACCACGACGGCACCAAGGCGCTCGGCACGGACGTGGACTACAGCACCGACAGGTACGCCCAGCTGTCGGTCATCGACCACCGGGCGGGCAGCAAGCGCACCGTCAAGGTCAGCGCCTCGCCGGTCTTCCCCACCACGCCACGCTGGTCGCCCGACGGGAGCATGGCCCTCGTCACCCTCTACAGGTCCACCGACACCGAGAGCGTCGAGTACGGCTACGGCATCGTCGACGTGGAGGCGGGCACCGCCCGTACCTTCCGGATCAAGGAGAAGGGCGCGGGCGAGTGGCGCTTCTTCTGGGACGCCGGCGGGCAGGCGGTCGGCACCTGGGTGGGCGACAGGATGAAGTTCTACGACCTGAACGGCAAGGCGGTGCGCACGCTGTCGGACGTGGGCGCGCCCGTGTGGGTGGAGGGCGAGGACGTCTCCCCGTCCGGCAGCCGCTTCCTCGCTCACTGCACCGCGGCGCGCACCTCGATCTGCCTGCGCTCCACCTCGGGCGGCGACGCCGGGTCCGGCACCGGCACCGTTCCGTTCGCCAGCGACCGGCTCATCGGCTGGTGGGACGATGAACACCTGGCCGTCTGGCGCGCCAAGGGGACGGGCCAGGAGGCGGTCGTGATCGACTTGTCCGGCAAGGTCGTCCGGGTGCTGGCGACCGCGGCCAAGAAGGCGGAGTTCGACGACATGGCGTTCCGGTTCAGCAGAGGCACGCCGTAGACCAAGACCGGCCGAGCGAAGGAGTTGGCGTGGACATCACCGTCGTCGGAGAGGGCGCGGTCGCGGCCGCGCCGGACGTCATGCGGCTGCACGCGGGCGTCGAGGTGCGCAGGCAGTCCGCGGCCGAGGCGTTCGCGGGGGTCAGGGCCGCCGCGGCGAGGCTGGCCGAGGCGCTGCGGGGGGCCGGGATCGCGGGCGAGGATCTGCGCACCACCGAGCTCTCGCTCGGCCCGGAGTACGAGGCCTATCCGAAGGTGTCCGCCTATCGGGCGGCGCAGGGTGTCGAGGCCGTGATCCGCGACCTGTCCCGGGCCGACCGGATCATCGACACGGTCGCCGGGGTGGGCGAGGAGGCCAGGCTGAACGGGGTGGCCTTCGAGCTGTCGAACCCGGACGCGGCGCTCAGGGAGGCCCGGGACCGGGCGTTCGCCGACGCCGCGGCCAAGGCCTCGCAGTACGCGGGGCTGGCCGGGCGCCCGCTCGGCGGGGTCGTCTCCGTGAGCGAGGAGGTCGATCGCGGGCCGCAGCCCATGCGGGTCGCGGCCGCGATGGAGGACACGGCGTCGGTCAGCCCCGGACGGCAGACGCTGACGGTCGTCGTCCGGGTCGGCTACGCGTTCGGCGAGTAGGAGGCGAGTAGGAACGGTCAGGCGGGCGTCCGGTGGTGAGCGGAGTCCGTCAGGCGAGTGCGAGCATCCGGTCGAGGGCGACCCGCGCCCAGTGGGCGGTGTCGTCGTCGACCGTGATCTGGTTGACGACCTCGCCGAGCGCCAGTGACTCCAGCGCCCACACCAGGTGCGGCAGGTCGATCCGGTTCATGGTCGAGCAGTAGCAGACGGTCCTGTCCAGGAACGAGACGTTCTTGTCCGGGAACATCTGCGCGAGCCGCTTGACCAGGTTCAGCTCGGTGCCGACGGCCCAGCTCGAGCCGGCGGGCGCCGCCTGCAGCGTCTTGATGATGTGCTCGGTCGAGCCCACGTGGTCGGCCTTCAGCACCACCTCGTGCCGGCACTCGGGGTGCACCAGCACGTTGACGCCCGGGATGCGGCTGCGAACGTCGTCCACGGACTCGGCCGTGAAGCGGCCGTGCACCGAGCAGTGGCCCTTCCACAGGATCACCCGCGCCCGCTCCAGCTGCTCCTGGGTGAGCCCGCCGTTCGGGCGGTGGGGGTTCCACACCACGCAGTCGTCGAGCGACATGCCCATCTCCAGCACGGCGGTGTTGCGGCCCAGGTGCTGGTCGGGCAGGAAGAGCACCTTCTCGCCCTGCTCGAAGGCCCAGTCGAGGGCGCGCCTGGCGTTGGAGGAGGTGCAGACCACGCCGCCGTTCCGGCCGCAGAAGGCCTTGATGTCGGCGCTGGAGTTCATGTATGTGACGGGAATCACCTGATCGGCCAGGCCCGCGTCCTCCAGCGCCTCCCAGGCCTCCTCGACCTGGTCGAACGTGGCCATGTCGGCCATCGAGCAGCCCGCGGCCAGGTCGGGCAGGATCACCTTCTGGGACGGCGTCGTCAGGATGTCCGCCGACTCGGCCATGAAGTGCACGCCGCAGAAGACGATGAACTCGGCCTCCGGCCTGGCAGCCGCCTGCTGCGCCAGCTTGAAGGAGTCGCCGGTCACGTCGGCGAACTGGATGACCTCGTCGCGCTGGTAGTGATGGCCCAGCACGAACAGGCGGTCGCCCAGCGCCTGCTTGGCCTTGCGGGCCCGGTCCACCAGGTCCGGATCGGAGGCGGGTGGCAGCTCGCCGGGGCAGTCCACTCCCTTCTCGCTGTGTGGATCGGTGCCCTGACCGAGGACGAAGAGCGGCAGCCCAGTCTGGGTAGCCATGGCCGTACCCCCTTATCGTCGAACTGACGATACCCATGATGACATACGCCGTGGTGGATTTATTCCGGGGGTGGGAGGACGGGGAATGTGTAGCACCCGGCAGGTGTTGGTAGCGTCATTAGCAGGACGTCGGAAACAGACAGCCGGGTTAGGGAGTCAGCAGATGACGGTTGAGAGCAGCGAGACCACGACGCAGGGCCTGATCCTGACCGAAGCGGCCGCCGCCAAGGTCAAGAGCCTGCTCGAGCAGCAGGGCGAGGAAGGCCTCCAGCTGCGCGTGGCCGTGCAGCCGGGCGGCTGTTCCGGGCTGCGTTACCAGCTCTTCTTCGATGACCGTTCGATGGACGGCGACGTCGTGTCGGACTTCGGCGGCGTGAGCGTGGTCACCGACAGGATGAGCGCCCCGTACCTGCTGGGCGCCTCCATCGACTTCGTCGACACGATCGAGAAGCAGGGCTTCACCATCGACAACCCGAACGCCACCGGCTCGTGCGCCTGTGGCGACTCCTTCAACTAGTCGGAGCCCGGCTAGCGGTTGCCCCGGGGGCCCCGTTCCGTCTTTGTACGGGCGGGGCCTTCGCGTATTCTCTTGGGGCTCATAGGCTTGCTGACAACGAGGAAGAAGAATCCCGTGCGCATCGCCGTCACCGGCTCCATCGCGACAGACCACCTGATGACCTTTCCCGGAAGCTTCGGCGACCAGCTCATCGCCGAGCAGCTCGACCGGGTGTCACTCTCGTTCCTGGTCGACGACCTGCAGATCCGTCGCGGAGGCTGCGCGGCCAACATCGCCTTCGGCATGGCGTGCCTGGGCCTGAGCCCGGTCCTGGTGGGCGCGGTCGGCAACGACTTCGCCGACTACCGCTCCTGGCTGGAGAGGCACGGCGTCGACTGTGACTCCGTGCACGTCTCGGACACCCAGCACACCGCCCGGTTCCTGTGCACCACCGACGAGCACCACAACCAGATCGCCTCCTTCTACACCGGAGCGATGGCCGAGGCGCGCCTGATCGAGCTGCAGCCGGTCGTCAGCCGGGTGGGCGGCCTCGACCTGGTGCTGATCGGCCCCAACGACCCGGACGGCATGCTCCGCCACACCGACGAGTGCCGTCACCGCGGCATCCCGTTCGCCGCCGACATCTCCCAGCAGCTCGCGCGCATGGCCGACGAGCAGATCCGCCAGCTCGTCGACGGGGCCGCCTACCTGTTCTCCAACGACTACGAGAAGGGCCTCATCGAGCAGAAGACCGGCTGGTCCGACGAGGAGGTGCTGAGCCGGGTCGGCGTCCGCGTCACCACGCTCGGCCCCAAGGGCGCCGTCATCGACCGCCAGGGCGAGCCGTCCATCCACGTGGCCCCGGCGCCCGAGCGCGGCAAGGCCGACCCGACCGGCGTCGGCGACGCGTTCCGGGCCGGCTTCCTGGCCGGTCTCGCCTGGGGCATGCCGCTGGAGCGGTGCGGCCAGATCGGCAACCTGACCGCCACCCACGTGCTCGAGCGGGTCGGCGGCCAGGAGTACGAGCTGGGACAGCAGACGTTCATGGAGCGCTTCGGCGCCGCCTACGGGGCCGAAGCCGCGGCGGAGATCGCCGACCACGTACGCTGCTACCACCCCTGACGAAGCTCGCGGATGACCCCGCCGTTCAGGCGGCGGGGCAGTGCTCAGCGGGTGCTCAGCGGGTGCTCAGCGGGTGCTCAGCGGGTGCTCAGCGGTTGGCGTAGACCCGGTGCACGAACTCGGCCAGCTGGGCGTCGGGCAGGTGCTTGGCCAGGTCCGCCTCGGTGATCATGCCGACGATGCGTTCGTCGTCGAACACCGGCAGCCGCTTGATCTGGTGCTCCTCCATGCGCGTGAGCGCCTCCTGGACCGTGGCGTCGGCCGGCACCCACACCAGCCCCGTAGCCAGGTCGCCGGCCCGCACCTGCGCCGGGTCGTGGCCCGTGGCCACGCACTTGACGACGATGTCGCGGTCGGTGATGATCCCGGTCACCCGGTCGTCCAGGCACACGGGCAGCGCGCCCACCCCGCTGTCGCGCATCATCTGCGCGGCGCGGTCGAGCGTCTCGTGGGCCTGGATGCACTCCGAACCCGGACTCATCAGGTCGCGGGCGGTCTCGTGCGGATGTCCGTGTGTCATGTCTTCCCCCCGGAAGTCGTGATTCCCGGGGGCCCTACCCAGTTGGCGCGTCAGTAGTTGCGCCGTACGTGGATCGCCCAGCCCCCCTGGGGAAGCTCGTAGGAGCCCACGTGCCGGTGCGACTTCAGCCGGCACCAGGCGGGCACGTCCGTGAAGGCCGCAGGGTCGTCGGCCAGGACGGACACCACGGCGTTGAGCGGGACGTGGTTGATCTGCTCGGCGAGCATGATGATCGGGATGGGGCACTTCTTACCGAGCGCGTCGATCGTCAATGCCGGCCGAGTGGTCTCTGTCATGCGACTCCTGCGTCCTGGCGGATCCGGCGCACCAGCTCGGGCAGCACGGCGAGGAACCTGTCGACCTCGGCCGCGGAAGCGCCCCTGGGCAGTGACACCCGGACATTCCCATGCGTGAGCACGCCCATCGCTTCCAGGACGTGCGATGGACGAAGCGTACTAGCGGTGCACGAACTGCCGGACGAGACCGCGAATCCCGCCTTGTCCAACTCGGTGAGGAGCGTCTCGCCGTCGACGTACAGGCAGGAGAAGGTCACGATGTGCGGGGCGCGCTCGACGGGATCCCCGATCACCTCGACGTCCGGGACGATCTTCGGCACCGTCTCCCTGATCTTGTCGACGAGGGCGGAGAGCCTGGAACGCTCCTGAGCCGCCTCGGCCGTCATCGCCCGCAGCGCCGCGGCGGCGGCGACGATCCCCGGCACGTTCTCGAAGCCCGGCACGCGCCGCCGCTCGCGCTCGTCCTCCGGCAGGAACGAGCGGAACCGGGTGCCCTTGCGCACCGCGAGCACGCCCACGCCCGGTGGCCCGCCCCACTTGTGCGCGCTCGCCGTCAGCACCGCCCAGCCGCCCGGCACCGGCATCCGGCCGGCGGTCTGGGCCGCGTCGACCAGGAGCGGAACCCCGTAGCGGCGGCAGGCCGCCGCGGCCTCGGTCACCGGCTGCAGGGTGCCGACCTCGTGGTTGGCCGACTGCAGGCAGGCCAGTGCCGTGTCGGACCGCGAGACGGCTTCGGTGAAGGCTTCCAGATCCACGCGTCCCAGCAGGTCGACGCCCACGGTCTCGGCCGTGCCGCCGTCGCGCTCGTGCACGCCGGCGGCGTGCAGCACGCTGGAATGCTCGACCGCGCTGGTGACCAGATGACGCCCCACACGCCGTCTGCCCTGTATTGTGCCGAGCACGCCGAGATGCACAGCCTGCGTGCCGGATGAGGTGAACGACACCTCGTCGGGCCGCGCGCCGAGCGCCTCGGCGACCTCCGTGCGGGCCTGTTCCAGCAGCAGGTGAGCACGGCGGGCCTGGCCGTAGAGTCTCGCGGGGTCGGCCCAGCCGACGTCGATCGCCGCCAGCAGCGCCTCGCGTGCCTGAGGGTGGAGCGGCTCGGTCGAGGCCGCGTCAAAGTACGCCACGAGACCTATCGTCCCACTCGCGGCGCGCCACCGAGGGGGCGCGCGGGAGGGCGAGGCCGTTGGACGCTAATGTGTCTGCAATCAGCTGTGCATCAGGAAATACGAGCGCTCAGGAGAAGACTCCTGGGCTTCATCTGTGGGGTAGGCGATCCGTGAGTCCGACCCGCCGTTCGACGCGGCGTTCGTTGGCCCGGCGCAGAGTGCCACGCGCCGCCGCTTTGGCGTTGCTCCTGGCCTCCGCTACGGCGTGTGCTAATGACGTTCCCAAGGCTGACTGGTCCCGTGGCCTCCTGCCGGACCACATCACCACGCAGGGTGGCGTTGTCCAGAGCCTGTGGAACGGAGCGTGGATCGCCGCGCTGGCCACCGGCATCGTGGTCATCGCCCTGATCGTGTGGGCGTGCCTGTTCCACACCAAGCGGAAGGCCAAGGCCGAGCTCCCGCCGCAGGTGCGTTACAACCTGCCGATCGAGATGCTCTACACCCTCGTGCCGCTCGTCATGGTGTCGGTCTTCTTCTTCTTCACCGCGCGGGACAGCGAGGTGCTCACCGCGGACTCCAAGAACCCTGACGTCACGGTCAAGGTGGAGGCGTTCCAGTGGAGCTGGCGCTTCACCACGAACGTGCAGGGCAAGGACCTCAAGCCGGTCGTCGGCATGCCGGTGGGCGACTACAAGCAGGGCCCCCAGCTCGTTCTGCCGGTGAACAAGAAGGTCCGGTTCGAGCTCAAGAGCGACGACGTCATCCACTCGTTCTGGGTGCCCGAGATGCTGTTCAAGCGCGACGTCATCCCCGGCATCCCGGAGAACAGCCCCGGCCGCTTCTTCGAGGTGAACACGCTCAACAGGCCCGGCGTCTACGCCGGCCGGTGCGCCGAGCTGTGCGGGGTCGACCACAGCCGCATGCTGTTCTCGCTGAAGCTCGTCCCGCAGGCTGAGTTCGACCAGTACATCGCGTCCAACCAGGCTGGGAGTGCCCAGTGACCGCCATCCAAGAACCACTCACGACGACGGCCAGGCCCACTCCCAAGGGCCGGGTGATCGCCAAGTGGCTGTCCTCGACAGATCACAAGATCATCGGGCACCTCTACCTGATCACGTCGTTCGCCTTCTTCCTGATCGGCGGCATCATGGCGCTGGTCATGAGGGCCGAGCTGGCGCAGCCCGAGCTGCAGTTCACCAGCAACGAGCAGTTCAACCAGCTGTTCACCATGCACGGCACGATCATGCTGCTGATGTTCGCGACCCCGCTGTTCGCCGGGTTCGCCAACGAGCTGATGCCGCTGCAGATCGGCGCCCCCGACGTCGCCTTCCCGCGCCTCAACATGGTGAGCTACTGGCTCTACCTGTTCGGCAGCATCATCGCCGTGTCGGGCTTCTTCACCCCGGGGGGCGCGGCCTCGTTCGGCTGGTTCGCCTACACGCCGCTGTCCAACGCGATCAGCTCGCCCGGCATCGGCGGCGACCTGTGGATCATGGGCCTGGCGCTGAGCGGCCTCGGCACGATCCTCGGCTCGGTCAACTTCATCACCACGATCATCTGCATGCGCGCCCCCGGCATGACCATGTTCCGGATGCCGATCTTCACCTGGAACATCCTGCTGACCAGCATGCTCGTGCTGATGGCCTTCCCGGTGCTGGCCGCCGCGCTGCTGGCGCTGGAGGCCGACCGAAAGTTCGGCACCAGTATCTTCGGCTCGGAGAACGGCGGGGCGATGCTCTGGCAGCATCTGTTCTGGTTCTTCGGCCATCCAGAGGTCTACATCATCGCGCTGCCGTTCTTCGGCATCGTGACCGAGATCCTGCCGGTCTTCAGCCGCAAGCCGATCTTCGGCTACATCAGCCTCGTGGCCGCGACGATCTCGATCGCCGGCCTGTCGATCACGGTCTGGGCGCACCACATGTTCCCCACCGGGCAGGTGCTGCTGCCGTTCTTCTCGTTCATGACGTTCCTCATCGCGGTGCCGACGGGCGTGAAGTTCTTCAACTGGATCGGCACGATGTGGCGCGGGCATCTGAGCTTCGAGTCGCCGATGCTGTTCTCGATCGGCTTCCTGGTGACGTTCCTGCTCGGCGGCCTGACCGGCGTCATCCTGGCCTCGCCGCCGCTCGACTTCCACATCAGCGACACCTACTTCGTGGTGGCGCACTTCCACTACGTGGTGTTCGGCACCGTGGTGTTCGCCATGTTCGCCGGGTTCTACTTCTGGTGGCCCAAGTTCACCGGCAAGATGCTCGACGACAAGCTCGGCAAGCTGCAGTTCTGGCTGCTGTTCATCGGCTTCCACGCCACGTTCCTGATCCAGCACTGGCTCGGCGTGCTCGGCTTCCCGCGCCGCTACGCCGACTACAGCCCGGCCGACGGCTTCACCGACCTCAACATGATCTCGTCGGTGGGCGCGTTCGTGCTCGGCGCCTCGACGCTGCCGTTCTTCTACAACGTCTGGAAGACCTGGCGCAGCGCGCCCAAGGTCACCGTGGACGACCCGTGGGGCTACGGCGGCTCGCTCGAATGGGCGACCTCCTGCCCGCCGCCGCGGCACAACTTCACCTCGTTGCCGCCGATCCGGTCCGAGCGTCCCGCGTTCGACATGAAGTACCCGCACGTGTCCGCCAAGACCCCCGTGGAGGTTGAGGCCTGATGAAGGTTCAGGGTTGGCTGTTCCTGCTGTGCGGCCTGTTCTTCGCCGGAGTCGACGTCGCCTACTGGTTCTGGACCAAGGCGGCCACCGGGCAGGGTGAGCCGGTCGGCACCACCGCGATGGCGATCTCGGTCGGCTTCGCGTTCATGATCGGCTACTACCTGATGTTCACCGCGAAGCGCATCGGCGCCCAGCCGGAGGACAACAAGCAGGCCGACATCAGCGACGGCGCCGGAGAGATCGGCTTCTTCAGCCCGAGCAGCTGGTGGCCGCTGTTCGTCTGCCTGGCGGCGGCCTTCGCCTTCGCCGGGTTCGTGATCGGCTTCTGGATGTTCCTGATCGGCGTCTTCCTGATCATCATGTCGATGATCGGATTCGTGTTCCAGTACTACCGGGGTCACTTCTCGCACTGAGTCGCACCCCACCGGCGGGCGCTCCTCCTTCAGGAGGGACGCCCGCTTTTTGGTGTTCTTTACCGGGGTGCGGATGTGGTGAATCGATCACTGAGGGTA
Source organism: Nonomuraea sp. LPB2021202275-12-8 (assembly GCF_037044575.1). Classification (NCBI taxonomy): domain Bacteria; kingdom Bacillati; phylum Actinomycetota; class Actinomycetes; order Streptosporangiales; family Streptosporangiaceae; genus Nonomuraea; species Nonomuraea sp. LPB2021202275-12-8. Next base: position 173,230 of record NZ_JBAHWD010000016.1, read on the forward strand.
ATAAGGGAGGTGAATCAGCTCTACTCGGACGGGGGAGTGCTCGTGGGGCGCGTTGCGTATGGATCGGCCGGCCTGCTGGCCCTGGCGCTGCTGACGGCGTGCTCGTGGGGCGGCGTCGCGGACAAGGCGGGCACGATGGCGGTAAAGGCCCCAGACGCGTCCGTGGCCGTCCTGCCGCTCGACAAGTCGGCCAATGTGCCCACAGACCAGACCGTGGTCGTAGCGGCCCAGTCAGGGACGCTCAGGAGCGTCACCGTCCGGAGCAAGGCGGGCCAGTTGCGGGGCGCCCTCAGCGCCGACCGGACCCGCTGGCGCAGCACCACCACCGCGCGTCCCGGCACCACCTACACGGTCACCTCGGTTGCGGCCAATCCGCAGGGCAAGCAGACCAGGCACACGAGCACGTTCTCCACCGCCAAGGCGGTCAAGACCTTCGACATCGAGCGCATCACCCCCAACAAGGACGACACCGGCCTGACCGTCGGCGTCGGCATGCCCATCATGATCACCTTCGACCAGCCCATCACCGATCGGGTCGCCATCGAACGCAACCTCGTCGTGCGCACCTCCAAGCCCGTGGAAGGCGCCTGGCACTGGTTCGACGACCGGCACCTCGACTTCCGCCCCAGGGAGTACTGGCCCGCCCGCACCGACGTCCGTGTCGAGGCCAGCCTGGCCGGCGTGCACGCGGGCAAGGGCATGTACGGCAAGCGCGACCTCGACCTCGACTTCAGGATCGGCCGCTCCCAGATCACCAAGGGCAGCACCAACGAGCACGTCCTGCACGTCAGGCGCGACGGCAAGAAGATCCGGGACATGCCGATGAGCGCCGGCCAGGGCGGCCAGTGGAAGTACTACACGACCTCCGGCATCCACCTGGCCATGTCCCGCGAGCCGGTGACCATCATGGTCTCGCCCGGTATCGGGCCGGGCTCGGCCGGCTACTACCGGCTCACGGTGTACAACACGGTCCGCATCTCCAACAGCGGCGAGTACGTGCACAGCGCGCCCTGGTCCGTGGGCTCGCAGGGCAACTCGAACGTCAGCCACGGCTGCGTGAACGTCAGCCCGGCGAACGCGGCGTGGTTCATCAAGAACACGCTGATCGGGGACCCGATCATCATCACCGGGTCGCCCAGGAAGCTGGAGCCGACGAACGGGTGGGGGCACTGGCAGGAGAGCTGGAAGGAGTGGCTCAAGTGGAGCTCCCTGAAGGCGGGCCCCACGCTGGCCCTGAGCTCCTGAGGCCCGGCCAGGCCTCAGGAGGATCTCGTACGGCACGGCCAGGGAGGCCGTGCCGTACGAGGCTGTCCAGGGCGAGGGCATCGGGCGGGTGACATCCCCGTCCACCTCGACCCGTCACGCGGAGCCGCTGGCCTCGATCCAGCCGTCGAGGGTCGCCGAGGCGCGGCCGGAGTCGACGGCCTGGACGGCGCGGGCGTAGGCGTCGATCATGGCCGAGTCGAGGTCGTTGCCGGGGCCGTCCAGGGCCACCAGGGCGGCGGCCGCGTTGAGCAGGACGGCGTCGCGGACCGGGCCCGTCTTGCCGCGGACCAGGTCGTGCACCGCCTGGGCGTTGAACTTGACGTCGCCGCCCCTCAGGGCGCCCGCCTCGGCCCGGGGGATGCCGAGGACCGCCGGGTCGAAGGTGGTCTGCGTGGCGGTGCCGTCCTTGACGACCCAGACCGTGGACGTGGTCGCGATGGTGAGCTCGTCGAGGCCGTCGTCGCCGCGGAAGACCAGGGCGGAGACGCCGCGCTCGGCGAAGACGCCCGCCAGGACCGGGAGCATGCCGGCGTCGAAGACGCCGATGGCCTGGGCGGCGGGTCGCGCGGGGTTGGTGAGCGGGCCCAGGAAGTTGAAGACCGTGGGGACGCCGATCTCCCGGCGGGTGGGGCCGGCGAAGCGGAGCGCGGGGTGGTAGACGGGGGCGAAGCAGAAGGCGATGCCCGCCCGCTCGGCGACCCGGGCCGTCTGCTCGGGGGTGAGGTCGAGACGGATGCCGAGGTGCTCCAGGACGTCGGCGGCGCCGCAGGAGGAGGAGGCGGCGCGGTTGCCGTGCTTGACCACGCGCGCGCCCGCCGCCGCGGCCACGATGGCGGCCATCGTGGAGACGTTCACGGTGTGCGCGCGGTCGCCGCCCGTGCCGACGACGTCGACGACCGGGCCTTGGACGTGCAGCGGGGTGGCCAGGTCCAGCATCGTGCGGGCCAGGCCGACCACTTCGGCCACCGTCTCGCCCTTGGCGCGCAGCGCGACCGCGAAGGCCGCGATCTGAGCGGAGGTGGCGGAGCCGGACATGATCTCCCGCATCGCCCAGGCCGTCTCGTCGGCCGACAGGTGCTCTCCGGACAGGAGAGCCGAAAGCAGGGCAGGCCAGGTCGTCCGCGAGTCCACGGTAGGTACCTACTTAGCGTTGAGTCGGCTGGAGGAGCGGCGGCGCATCAGGTCGGCGACGGTGTCGGCCAGCACGATGGGCTCCAGGGGCTGGGGTACGACCGCGTCGGCCTTGGACCAGTCGGCCAGCCACCGGTCGTCGCGCCTGGCGATGATCAGGCAGATGGGCGGGCAGTCGTAGACCTCGTCCTTGGCCTGACGGGCGACGCCCATGCCGCCGGCGGGCTGGGTCTCGCCGTCGAGCACGGCCACGTCGATCTCGCCGGAGCCGAGCCACTGGTGGACCTTGGGCTCGGTGGCGCACTCCACGATCTCCACGAAGGGGACATCGGCAGCCGGCCGCCGGCCGATCGCCTCCCGGACCTCCTGACGGGTGGCGGCGTCGTCGCTGTAGACGAGGACCCTCATCGTGTCGTCGGTGCTCACGGTCGCGCTCACTATCGGTCGTAGCGGTATGGTCACCTGGGATCGTACCGGTGGTACGGGGTGCGGTCCCAGGCCGTCACCCCAGGTGGGTGTTTTGCACCAATTATCCCAGCTTGGCGGCATGTTTCTTGCCGCTAACGGGGGGTCGTGCGCGGGACCGACTACAGAAGCCGCAATAATGCTGCCCGTGGCGACAGCATCCGCAATAACTTCGACGACGACAGCACAGCCGTACCGCAGACCGAACCTGGTCAGTGTCGGGACGATCGTCTGGCTGTCCTCTGAGCTCATGTTCTTCGCGGCGCTGTTCGCGATGTACTTCACCATCCGGTCGGTGAGCGAGGGCCAAGGCCTCGAGTGGGGCCCGGCGCTCCTGCCCGCGGGAACCACCGCGGAAGGCGTTGCTCACCTGAACATCCCGTTCGCGACGGTCAACACGATCATCCTGGTGCTGTCGAGTGTGACGTGCCAGCTCGGCGTGTGGGCCGCAGAGAAGGGGCAGGTCGGCAAGCTCCGCTTCTGGTACATCGTCAGCTTCCTGATGGGCGCCGTCTTCGTCGCCGGGCAGCTGTACGAGTACATGGAGTTGGCGAGCGAGGGCGCGACCCTGTCCGCTAACGCCTACACCTCGGTGTTCTACCTCACGACAGGTTTCCACGGCCTTCACGTGACCGGTGGACTGATCGCGTTCCTGTTCATGCTGGGACGTACGTACGCCGCGAAGCGCTTCACGCATGAGCAGGCCACCAGCGCGATCGTCGTGTCCTACTACTGGCACTTCGTCGACGTCGTCTGGATCGGTCTTTTCGCGACCATCTACATCATTCGGTAAGGAACGGGATCTCTGTGACCAGGATCACCGCTTGGCGGCGGCATCCCCTCGCGAGATATGCCGTCCTGATTTTGGCGTTGGCGCTAGTCGGGATGGTATACGCCACCTTTGTGCAGGTGAGCAGGCCCGCGGACGCGGCGCTCGCGTCCGGCAAGGTGGACGACGTGGCGGAGGGCAGGAGCCTTTTCGCGGCGCACTGCTCCAGCTGCCACGGGCTCAACGCCCAGGGCACGCCGACGGGCCCCACACTCGTCGGCGTCGGCGCCGCGGCCGTGGACTTCCAGATGAGCACCGGCCGCATGCCGGCCGCCAACCCGAGCGCGCAGGTGCCGCGCAAGCCGCTGCCCGAATGGGTCGACGAGAAGGCCATCAGGCAGATCGGCGCCTATGTGCAGTCGCTCGGCGGCGGCCCGCAGGTGCCCGGCAAGGAGCACGTCGACCCCAAGCTCGGCGACGCCGGCAAGGGCGGCGAGCTGTTCCGCGCCAACTGCATCCAGTGTCACAACTGGGCGGGAGCCGGCGGCGCCCTCACGCGCGGCAAGTACGCCCCCGACCTGAACAACGCTTCCCCCACGCAGATCTACGAGGCGATGGTCACCGGCCCGCAGGCGATGCCGGTCTTCAACGACTCGACGATCACGCCCGAAGAGAAGCGCAACATGATCGCCTACATCACCCAGGTCCGCGAGCAGAAGGATCCCGGAGGCTTCGGCCTGGGGCGGATTGGCCCCGTCACCGAAGGTCTCGTAGCTTGGGTAGTGGGCATCTTCGCCCTCGTACTCGCCGCCATCTGGATTACCGCGAAGAAGCGACAGAAGTGATGACAGACAACGAGCATGAGATCGAGCAGCCGGATGAGCGCGTGCCCAAGCGCGTCATCGGCACCCCCGCGCCGGGCACCTCGATGCTCGGGGAGTCTCCGGCCAAGGCGGAGGTGACGTCGGAGAGCGGCGACGCCCCCGGAGTCACCCTGCAGGACGAGCAGAAGGCACGCCGGGCCGAGAAGATCGTGGCGCTCTGCTTCACGATCACCTTCCTGGCGGGCATCGCCTTCGTCATCTCCTACGTGGTGTTCCAGGTCGGGAGCCCGGAGGCCACGGGCGTCTCCAACCTGGCACTCGGCGGCACGCTGACGCTGGCGGTGATGGCGCTGGCCGTCGGCATCGTCATCTGGGTCCGCCAGATCATGCCGAAGTACTCTCTCGTCCAGGAGCGCCACCTGATGGCCTCCGGCGGCGACGACCGCGCCGTGGTGGCCGACACCTTCGTGCAGGGCGCCAACGAGAGCGGCTTCGTCAAGCGCAAGCTGCTGCGCCGCACGCTGCTGCTCGCGGCCGCGCCGCTCGGCCTCATCCCGCTGGTGCTGCTGCGCGACCTCGACAACTCCAAGATGACCGGCGCCAACTTCAACAGGCTGCTGCGCCGCACCGTATGGGGCGAGAAGACCAAGGAGGGCAAGCCGCTGCGCCTCGTCGTCGAGGGCACCGGCCAGCCGATCCGCGCGGCCGACTTCAACTCGCCGGGCAGCATCCTGTCGATCGTCCCCGAGGGCTACGAGCACGACCTGAACGTCCTGGCGAAGGCCACGCTGATCCTGATCAAGTTCCGCCCGGAGGAGATCAAGTCGGGCGTGAACAAGAACTGGACACACGACGGCATCGTCGCGTATTCGAAGATCTGCACGCACGTGGGCTGCCCGGCGGCTCTGTACGAGCAGACGACCCATCACATCCTGTGCCCCTGCCACCAGTCGACGTTCGACGCCGCCGACGGCGCCAAGGTCATCTTCGGTCCGGCGGCCCGGCCTCTGCCGCAGCTGCCGATCGCCGTCGACGACCAGGGCTACCTCGTCGCGCAGGGCGACTTCGCGGTGCCGGTCGGTCCCAGCTTCTGGGAGCGCGGCGACGCCGAGGCCGAGGCCAGGAAGGGAGGCCAGGCATGAGTGACCTGAACGAAGTCCCCAAGGCCATCGCAGGACCGTCGAACTTCCTCGATGACCGCATCGGCGGGGCCAACTTCCTCAAGCGGAACCTGCGGAAGGTCTTTCCTGACCACTGGTCGTTCCTCCTGGGTGAGATCGCGCTCTACTCGTTCATCATCCTGCTGCTGACCGGCACGTTCCTGACGTTCTGGTTCAAGCCGAGCATGGGCGAGATCCCTTACGACGGCTCCTACGCCCCGCTCCACGGCGTCATGATGTCGGAGGCCTACGCGTCGTCGCTGGAGATCAGCTTCGACGTCCGGGGTGGACTGCTCATGCGGCAGATGCACCACTGGGCGGCCCTGCTGTTCGTCGCGGGCATGATGGTCCACATGCTGCGGGTGTTCTTCACCGGCGCCTACCGCAAGCCGCGCGAGATCAACTGGCTGATCGGCGTGCTGCTGCTGACGCTGGCACTCGCCGAGGGCCTGACCGGCTACTCCCTGCCTGACGACCTGCTCTCCGGCGCGGGTCTGCGGATCACCGAGGGCGTGGCCATCTCGCTGCCACTGGTCGGCACGTACATCACGTTCTTCCTGTTCGGCGGCGAATATCCGGGCGACGATGTCATCGCCCGGTTCTACTCGCTGCACATCCTGCTCATCCCCGGCATCCTGCTGGCGCTCATCTCCGCCCACATGGTCCTCATGTGGGTGCAGAAGCACACCCAGATGCCCGGCAAGGGCCGGAACAACCAGAACGTGGTGGGCGCACCGTTCTACCCGGCCTTCATGGCCAAGGCCGGCGCCTACTTCCTGTTCACGCTGGGCGTGGTGGCCGGGCTCGCGACGTTCACGCAGATCAACCCGATCTGGATCTTCGGACCGTACACACCGGCTGACATCTCGGCGGGGTCGCAGCCCGACTGGTACATGGGCTTCCTCGAAGGCGCGCTGCGGATCATGCCCGCCTGGGAGATCAACATGTTCGGCACGGCCCATGCGGGCACGCTGCCACTGAGCGTGATCATCCCGGCTCTGGGGCCGCTCGGCCTCATCATGACGGGCCTGGCGCTCTATCCGTTCCTCGAACGCTGGGTGACCGGCGACCACCGCGAGCACCACATCGCCGAGCGCCCGCGCAACAACCCGCACCGCACCTCGATCGGCATGTCGGCCATCACGTTCTACGGCGTGTTCTGGCTGCTGGGAGCCAACGACGAGATCTCGGCGTTCTTCCACATCAACCTGAACCTGACGACCTATGTCGGTCGCGTGCTCGTGTTCGTCGCCCCGGCGGTGGCCTACGCGGTCACCTACCGGATCTGCCTGGGCCTGCAGCGTTCCGACGCCGCGATCCTTCACCACGGCGTGGAGTCGGGCGTGATCAAGCGCCTGCCGCACGGAGAGTTCATCGAGGTCCACACGCCACCGGCGGAGGACATCGAGGCCCACATCCGCGGCAAGGAGGCGGTGCCCATGCTGCCCGTGGACGAGGACGCCGCCGGCATCCCGCCCAAGGGCATGCGCGGCCCGCTCGGCAAGCTGCGCGGCAGGATGTCGAAGGCGTACGGCGGGGAGAAGATCCCCCTCGACGGCCAGCATCCTGTCGAAGAGGAGCACGCCGCCGTGGGTCCCGGCGAGGACAAGTCCCTGACCCGATGACGCATGGATGACCGGGCCCGGACGACTTGTCGTCCGGGCCCGGTCCCTTTCTGCCCGGGAGCGCCGAGGTCCGCTCGGT
>NZ_JBAHWD010000159.1:0-458 GCF_037044575.1 Nonomuraea sp. LPB2021202275-12-8
GGCTTCTCGGCGATGACCGCCTCGGTGGTGAGGAAGAGCGCCGCGATGGAGGCGGCGTTCTGCAGCGCGGAGCGCGTCACCTTGGCCGGGTCGATGATGCCCGACTCGAACATGTTGACGTACTCGCCCGTGGCCGCGTTGAGGCCCTCGCCCGGAGTGAGGTTGCGGACCTTCTCCACCACGACGCCGCCCTCGAGGCCGGCGTTGACGGCGATCTGCTTCAGCGGCTCCTCAAGCGCCTTGCGCACGATCGCGGCACCGGTCGCCTCGTCGCCCTTGAGCTCGAGCTTGTCGAACGCCTTGGCGCCCGCCTGCAGCAGCGCCACGCCACCACCGGGGACGATGCCCTCCTCGACGGCCGCCTTCGCGTTGCGAACGGCGTCCTCGATGCGGTGCTTGCGCTCCTTCAGCTCGACCTCGGTCGCCGCGCCGGCCTTGATGACGGCCACGCCGCCGGC
>NZ_JBAHWD010000160.1:0-450 GCF_037044575.1 Nonomuraea sp. LPB2021202275-12-8
CCCGTCGAAGACGACGATCCGGTACGGCGGCCAGTCCGCGCAGCTGAAGGCGATCCGCGCCGCTGATCCGGACGGGCAGGGCCGTTGGTCGTTCACCAGTCAGCAGCAGACCCTGCGCCGCCTGAACAAGGCGTTCGAGGCGTTCTTCCGCCGGGTCAAAAGCGGTGAGAGGCCCGGCTACCCGAGGTTCAAAGGGCGCGGCTGGTTCGACACCGTCACCCTCGTGGAGGGCGACGGGGCACGCTGGGACTCCCAACCCCAGCACGGCATGGCGACCTACGTCCGCGTCCAAGGCATCGGGCATCTGCGAGTCCACCAGCACCGCGCGGTGGCCGGGCGCGTCAAAACCGTCGAGGTCAAGCGTGAGGCCGGGCGCTGGTACGTCATCCTGTCCTGCGACGACGTCCCCGCCCAGCCGCTCCCGAAGACCGGGCGCGAGATCGGCGTGGA
>NZ_JBAHWD010000161.1:0-425 GCF_037044575.1 Nonomuraea sp. LPB2021202275-12-8
GCACGGCCGGCGGCGAGCGTCGGCCTTACCGTGACCGTGACGACCGCGCGCCCCGTAGCGAGGGTGGCTACCGTCCTGATCGCGGTGCCTCCGGTGGTGAGCGTCGGCCGTTCCGGGATCGCGATGATCGTGGTCCGCGGCGTGAGGGTGGTTACGGTTCCGACCGTGGGCCTCGCAGTGAGGGCGGTTACCGCTCGTCTGGTGGGCCTCGCACCGAAGGTGGCTATCGCGGTGGTGACCGCGGTCCCCGCCGGGAAGGCGGCGAGGGCCGTCCGTTCCGGGACCGTGATGACCGGGGGCCTCGTCCTGAGGGTGCCTCTGGTGAGCGCCGTCCGTTCCGGGATCGTGATGACCGTGGTCCGCGGCGTGAGGGTGGTTACAGCTCCGATCGTGGCGCGTCTGGTGGTGAGCGTCGGCCGTTCCGG
>NZ_JBAHWD010000162.1:0-422 GCF_037044575.1 Nonomuraea sp. LPB2021202275-12-8
TCGCGGCGCGGGCCGGTGAGCCGGTGATGGGCGGCCAGCAACTGCTCGACCTGCCCGGCCACCTGGACGCGGGAGTCGACGAGCACGATCAGGAAGTCGCACACCCGTTCCAGGTCGGAGACCAGATGGGAGGACAGCAGCACGCTCAGCTTGTGCTCGACCGTGGCCTCCATCAGCCCCTGCAGGAACTCGCGGCGGGCCAGCGGGTCGAGCGAGGCGACCGGCTCGTCCAGGATCAGCAGCTCGGGCCGCTTGGCCAGGCCGAGGGTGAGAGCGAGCTGGGCGCGCTGGCCGCCGGACAGCTTGCCCGCCCGCTGGGCGGGGACGAGACCGAGCTGCGCGACCCGGTCCCGCGCCATGGCGGCGTCCCAGCCGGGGTTGAGCCGCGCCCCCAAACGCAGGTGATCAGCGACGCTCAGCCC
>NZ_JBAHWD010000163.1:0-402 GCF_037044575.1 Nonomuraea sp. LPB2021202275-12-8
GGTTGCTGTTTGTTGTTTGAGATTTGCATAGTGGACGCGAGCATCTTTGTGGCCAAGTTTTTTAGGGCACACGGTGGATGCCTAGGCATCAGGAGCCGATGAAGGACGTGGGAGGCTGCGTTAAGCCTCGGGGAGTCGCCAACCAGACGTTGATCCGGGGATATCCGAATGGGGAAACCTAGCACCAGTCATGTGGTGTTGCCTCCGCCTGAATGTATAGGGCGGTTGGTGGTAACGCGGGGAAGTGAAACATCTCAGTACCCGTAGGAAGAGAAAACAACAGTGATTCCGTGAGTAGTGGTGAGCGAAAGCGGATGAGGCTAAACCGGGCGTGTGTGATAGCCGGCAGGCGTTGCACGTTCGGGGTCGTGGGACCCTCTTGAAGTGACTGCCGTCGCTTCG
>NZ_JBAHWD010000164.1:0-400 GCF_037044575.1 Nonomuraea sp. LPB2021202275-12-8
GGGTGACCAGCTCAGTGCCGGCGACACCGTCTCCCTGGACTGGACCTACAAGGGTGAGGTGAAGAACTGCCACGCCACCGTTGGCGGCGGGTACGACTCGGTCACGTCGCGGGCGGTCAACGAGGGCACCGAGGGCCGCTATTTCCGCGGCTGCGTCAAGACCACTGCGTGGGATTGCACCTCCTGGGGCAACAGCACCGATCCGGGCCCGGGCTGGGATCTGGACTAGGCGCTCACTCAGGACGGCCGTGGTGGACAGGACCAGCCCAGCAGGTGGATATCGGCCTCCTGCTGGGCTGCCCGGCGCAGCGTGGCGACGCGCTCTCGGTTGACGCCGAGCAGCTCGGCGGCCTGCTCGCGCGCCTGCTGCAGGACGGTCGGCCGGGTGTTGCGTCGTGAT
>NZ_JBAHWD010000165.1:0-397 GCF_037044575.1 Nonomuraea sp. LPB2021202275-12-8
AGAAGGGGAGGTCGTACTTGCCGAAGAACCGGTCGAAGAAGTCGAAGCAGGTGTTGTCCGGGGTGCAGTCGGCGATGCCGGCAGCGTAGTCGGAGGCCAGCTTCGGGCCGGTCAAGGCCAGGACGGCGGCGAGAACCACGAGTACGGCGGCCATCATCGTGGCCGAGCCGCGGAACTGGCGCCAGGTCAGCCAGATCATCGCCGCACCTCCGCGACGGCTCGCCGGTCCTCGGCAGGGCCCGTGTCCATGTAGGCCAGGACGAGGTCTTCCATGCTGAGCTGGGTGACCGTCCAGGCGGGATCGTGGATCGGGGCGTCGGTACGGACCACGTACGTGCTCTGCCGGTCGGTGTGGCGTGCGGAGATCACGTGCTGGTCGGCGGGGAGCCGGTCAGGG
>NZ_JBAHWD010000166.1:0-397 GCF_037044575.1 Nonomuraea sp. LPB2021202275-12-8
TGAAGGGGAGGTCGTACTCACCGAAGAACCGGTCGTAGAAGCGGCCGCAGGTGTTGTCCTGGGTGCAGTCGGCGATCCCGGCGGAGTATCCGGAGGCCAGGCCCGGGCCGGTCACGGCCAGGACGGCGGCGATAATGACGAGCAGGGCGGCCATCATCGTGGCCGAGCCGCGGAACTGGCGCCAGGTCAGCCAGATCATCGCTGCACCTCCAGGGCCACTCGCCGGTCCTCGGCGGTGCGCCTCTCCATGTAGGCCAGGACGAGGTCTTCCATGCTGAGCTGGGTGACCGTCCAGGCGGGATCGTGGATCGGGACGTCGGTACGGACCACGTACGTGCTCTGCCGGTCGGTGTGGCGTGCGGAGATCACGTGCTGGTCGGCGGGGAGCCGGTCGGGA
>NZ_JBAHWD010000167.1:0-396 GCF_037044575.1 Nonomuraea sp. LPB2021202275-12-8
TGTCAACGACGGCCCAATCCTGACCCCTTTGCGACATGTGAATCTTGACCCCCTGATGTTGTCGTTGACTACTGTTCGTGCTCGGGTTGGGCCGGTGGGACTCGGCCCAGATCGCGGTTCTTCAGCCGGTAGCTGTCTCCCTTCAGTGAGATCACTTCGGCGTGGTGGACGAGGCGGTCGATCATGGCGGCGGCGACCACGTCGTCGCCGAACACCTCGCCCCAGCGGCCGAATGGCTTGTTGCTGGTGACGATCAGTGAAGCGCGTTCGTAACGGCTGGAGACCAGCTGGAAGAACAGGTTGGCGGCCTCGGGCTCGAACGGGATGTAGCCGACCTCGTCCACGATCAGGACCGGGATGCGGGCCAGTTTGACCAACTCGTCCTGCAACCGGCCG
>NZ_JBAHWD010000168.1:0-395 GCF_037044575.1 Nonomuraea sp. LPB2021202275-12-8
ACGCTGCTCGGCTCACGCCGGGACAGGTCGATGCCGAGCTCCTCCGCGGCGCGGAAGACGTCCTCGTCGGTGTCGCGCATCTCGATGGACATGCCGTCGCTGGAGAGCACCTCGACGTTCAGGCACAGCGACTGCATTTCCTTGATGAGCACCTTGAAGGACTCCGGAATGCCGGGCTCGGGAATGTTCTCGCCCTTGACGATCGCCTCGTAGACCTTCACGCGGCCCAGGACGTCGTCGGACTTGATGGTCAGCAGCTCCTGCAGGGCGTAGGCGGCGCCGTACGCCTCCAGCGCCCACACCTCCATCTCACCGAAGCGCTGGCCACCGAACTGGGCCTTACCGCCGAGCGGCTGCTGGGTGATCATGGAGTACGGGCCGGTCGACCTGGCGTG
>NZ_JBAHWD010000017.1:0-178015 GCF_037044575.1 Nonomuraea sp. LPB2021202275-12-8
CGAGAAGACCCCTGCCGCTCCCGCCATGCCCGGCGGCGGCGACATGGACTTCTAGGTCGAAGTTCTCGTCCATCCCCTGGATGGACGGCACACTCAAGAGCGACCCGAGCCGGTTCTCCGGCTCGGGTCGCTCTGATTTCGCGACAGTCCGCGACCAGATCATTCTTTGTTACGGCCAGCCTGGTTCAGCCACCCCCCGCACGGATCTCAGAGTCTCTTTTACGGCCAGCCTGGTTCAGCCACCCACCGCACGGGGTTGCGGGCCTCCAGGGAAACGGCCGCTGACCGGACGGTGGCCGGCCGCCGTTACGCGAGCCCATACTTGCCCGTCTGCCAGGTGACGCGTGAGCCCTGCGCTCATCAGGCAACACGTCGCCTCGTCATGGCCGACCCGTGTTCTTCGTCAGCCTCTGGTCGCGTCGCCGCCTGCAGCTGTGAAGGCAGCCTTGCGGATGGCCTCCAGAGCCTCCCGCCTCTCGTCTCGCACCTCGACCACCAGCGCCCCCCGGCCTTCAGAACCTCAAGCCGGCAGAACCTCAAGCCTTCAGGATCTTGGGCCTTTAGGACCTCAAGCCTTCAGCGCCTTGAGTCTCCGGTGCCTTCAGGCTCCGGTGCCTTCAGGCTCCAACGCCTCTGATCTCTAGGCTTCCGGCCATCGTGGACCTCCGGCGTGGCGCGGATTTGGGTCATGCAGCGCCACGAGCTGGGTGGAAGGCGTGTGGGGAGCGTGTGTGAGGAGCGTGCTCGGAGGGGGAGCCGGATGACAATTCGCTTGGCGGATGGGCAAGTATGGGCTCGCGTAACGGCGGCCGGCCACCGTCCGGTCAGCGGCCGTTTCCCTGGAGGCCCGCAACCCCGTGCGGCGGGGGGTTGAACCAGGCTGGCCGTAAAAAAGGAGACTCTGAGATCGGTGCGGCGGGTGGTTGAACCAGGCTGGCCGTAAAAGAGACTCTGATCCGTGCGGTGATTGAAGCGGGCTGGCCGTAAAGGAGATGCGGGTGTTGCTGAGGGGTCAGATTTCTCGGGGGAGGAGCTTCACCCAGCGGGACCACTCCGGCTGGGGGGAGTAGCCGGCGGCGGTCCAGGCCGGGTGGGCGAGGGTGTTGTCGTGGAGGACCATGGCGTCGGCGCGGAAGGCGCCGAAAGTGGTGAAGCGTGCCTCCGCGGCCGACAGCAGGCGCGTGGCGATGCCCTTGCGGCGGTGGGCCGGGTGGACGGCGAGGCGGTAGAGGTGGGCCCGCCAGCCGTCCCAGCCGGCGATGAGGGTGCCGACGAGCTCGCCGGTCAGCTCGGCGATCAGCAGCGCCTCCGGGTCGCGTTCGATCAGCGCGATCACCTTGTCGGCGGAGTCGCGGCGGTCGGTGCCTTCGGCGGCCTGGACCCAGAAGTCCAGGATGGGGTCCACGTCGTCCAGGCCGCCGGCACGGATGTCGATCCCGGGAGCGCTCATGGCCGCTGAACCTAGCAGCTCAAGGATCGGCGCCCTCCCGGGAGGGCGCGACATCGAGTCAGATGCCGTAGTGGGCGACGATGTGGCCTCGGGCCAGGGTGTTGGCGGTGATGTTGAAGCCGACCACCGCCGGGCTGGTGTCGCTGTCCACACCCAGCCTGTCCACCGACAGGGCGTGCACGGTGTAGACGTAGCGGTGCGGGTCGCCGGGCGGGGGCGCGGCGCCGCCGTACTCCTTGGTGCCGTAGTCGTTGCGGGCGTGGGTGGCGCCCTGCGGCAGGCCCTTGAACTCGGGGCCGGTGCCCGCTCTGGTGGGCAGCTCGGTGACGTCGGCGGGGATGTCGAACAGCACCCAGTGCCAGAACCCGCTGCCGGTGGGGGCGTCGGGGTCGAAGCAGGTCACGGCGTAGCCGCGGGTCTCCGCGGGGGCGCCGGACCAGCGGAGGGCGGGGGACAGGTTCTGGCCCGTCATGCCCCAGTCGTTGAAGACGTGGAGGTCGTTCAGCCTCTCGCCGTCCGTCACGTCGTCGCTCTCGACCACGAGCGCGGGAACTGACGGCAGGTATTCGTGTGGCAGCGGTGCCGGCACGGCATCCTCCTCGGTTGAGAGCTTCCTGTCGTCATCTTAGGAGCCGCGGTCGCGGCCGCCTGCGCACCCGGCGCGGCCCGGGAGTGGGCCGCGCCGGGGGCGTCAGGCGGTGAGCTGGGCGGGCAGGGGCTTGTGGTGCAGGACCGTGAGGGAGGTGACGGCCCGGGTCAGCACCACATACAGGCGGGCCAGGCCCCGGGGCTCCGCCTCGACGATGTCCGCCGGCTCCACCACGATCACGTGGTCGTACTCCAGACCCTTGGCCAGCGTCGCGGGGACGATCAGCAGCCGGTGCTCGTCGGTGGAGTCCGGCCCGAGCACGGCGTGGGGAGTGCCCGCCAGCGAGGCGGAGACCTCGGCGGTCATGGCGTCGGGCACGATGACGCCGATCGAGCCCTCTCGGGAGAGTGCGTCGGCGACGGCCTGACCGAGCTCGCCGCCCGGCCGTACGGACAGTGAGCCCGCGCCGGGGCGCAGCGAGCGGGGGGCGGCGAGGTCGGGGGCGATGGAGGGAAGCAGGCGGGCGGCGTAGTCGAGGACCTCGCGCGGCACGCGGAAGCCGAGCGTCAGCTCGGTGACCTCGCCCTCCTGGCCGAGATGCTTGAGCACCGACTGCCAGGAGCTGGTCGACCAGGGGGTGGTGCCCTGGGCGAGGTCGCCGAGCACGGTGGCGGAGCCGTTGCGGCAGCGGCGGCCGAGGGCGCGCAGCTGCATCTCCGACAGGTCCTGCGCCTCGTCGACGACGAGGTGGCCGATCGAGGAGGTGCGCTCGATGAGGTCGCCGAGCTCGTCCAGGAGCGCGGCGTCGGCCGCCGACCACTTCGCGGACTTCCAGCCCCGGTACGGCTTCCGCCATAGAAGCATTTGCTGCTCGTCGGGCGACAAGTCGGATTTGGTGGCTCTGGTGAGGAACTCCTCGTCCGACAGGAGGCGGAAGAGGACCTGTTCGGGGGTCAGTTTCGGCCAGATCGCGTCCACGAGCTGCTTGACCGGCTTGGAGCGGGCCACCGCGTCCTGCACCCGGTCGTCGGGCGACTCGCCGCGCTGCTCCATCCGGACGAGGACCTGGTGCGCCAGGCGCTGCGCCAGGGCCGCGCGGCCGGGGCCGTAGCGGGTGGTGCCGCGCAGGGAGGCCACGATCTCGCGTACCTCGTAATCGGCCACCCGGTGGCGGTAGGCGCCCTTGCTGAAGACCAGGCCCTCCTCCGGCTTCACGATGTGCAGCCAGAGGGCTCGCCGCAGCACCTCGGCCATGCGGGCGTCGCCCTTGACGGCCGAGACCATCGGGTCCTCCGGCGTCGCGTGCTCGCCGAGCAGGCCGGCCACGGTGGTCTGGTCGACCTTGATCTCGCCCAGCGCGGGCAGCACGGAGGAGATGTAGGAGAGGAACGCGCGGTTCGGGCCGACGATCATCACGCCTGACCTGGCGAGCCGCTCGCGGTGGGTGAAGAGCAGGTAGGCGGCCCGGTGGAGGCCGACCGCGGTCTTGCCGGTGCCGGGAGCCCCCTGCACGCACACGGTCTGGGCCAGCGTGGCGCGGACGATCTCGTCCTGGTCGGGCTGGATGGTGGCGACGATGTCGCGCATCGGGCCGGTGCGCGGGCGTTCGATCTCGTCGGTGAGGATCTGGGACGGGCCGACCTCGGCGCCCTCGCCCAGTGGCTCGTCCTCGAACGCGGTCAGCGCGCCGCCGTGATAGCCGAAGCGCCGCCTCAGCGCCACGCCCATCGGGTCGGTGGGGCTGGCCTGGTAGAAGGCGCGAGACACCGGGGCGCGCCAGTCGATCACCAGAGGGCGGCTGGTGCCGTCGTGCACGTGACGGCGGCCCACGTAGATGGTGGGCGGCAGGTCGTCGTCGGCGGAGCGGTCGAGCCGGCCGAAGAACAGCGGCGTGTCCGGGTGGTCCGCCAGCGCGGCGACCCGCTGGTCGAGCAGCGACTGCAGGATCTGCTGCGAGACCCAGTCGCCGGCCGCGTCGGCCGACAGTGACTGCGCGTGCGTGCGCATGGCCTGCAGCGCGGCCCTGGACCGGGCGAGGTGTGCCTGCTCGTCGGCGAGCACGTCGGAGGGTATGTCGGGGGCCAATTGGTGTGCGGGCATGCGAAAGTGCCTCCCGGTCGTGATCGGAGGTGGTCATCAAGGCAGCGAATCCGCCAGTTTAGTGCTCGCGCTGGCGGACCTCCAAAGCATTTAGCCGGGCCCGCCGCAGGGTAGGAATCCGGCGTGGCGCGCGTCCGGATCGGCATCTCGCCGATCATTCCCACCATCGCGAGCTTCCTGCTGGCGGCGCTCTGGGCCCTGTCGGTGTTCGCGGGCTGGGGGTTGGAGGCGTTCTGTGCGGGCGGCGAGTCGTCGCCGGCCTGCTCGCAGCGGCTTGCTACGGTCTCCACGGTGTCGGGGCTGTTCGCGGCCGTCGCCGCGTGCTGCACCGCGGCGGCCTGGCTGATCCCGTCGTCCAGGCGCGATCCGCGGACGTTCAGCAGGTTCATGGGGGTCGCCGTCGTGGCGTGGATCGCCGCCGAAGGGGTGCTGTTCTTCGGCGGCATGCTGGCGAGGTGACCGATCTCGCGAGGGCCACGGCGATGTAACGAACCTTGGAAATACCGAAAAATCCGGGCATACCAGGTGGGATTGTCGGATCATCAGGGTATGTCGCTGCCGGATCCGGCAGCGACGTTGAGAGGACGCAGTGAGGGGGGTGGTTCGATTGTCGACGGCCCGCGGAGTCTCGTGGACGTAAGGCTGTAGTGCCTGGCCGCTCTTGACGGGCGGCCGGGCTCACGGCCCGGCCTCGCGCCCCAGTGTCACACTCTCGGTCTCACACCCCGCCGAGCACGTCGTCGGCGTCGATGATCTGATAGGCGTAACCCTGCTCGGCCAGGAACCGCTGGCGATGCGCCGCGAACTCCTGGTCCACGGTGTCCCTGCTCACCACCGTGTAGAAGCGCGCCCCGCCACCGTCGGCCTTGGGCCGCAGCACCCGGCCGAGCCGCTGTGCCTCCTCCTGCCGGGAGCCGAACGTCCCCGACACCTGGATCGCCACGGCGGCCTCGGGCAGGTCGATGGAGAAGTTCGCCACCTTCGACACCACCAGGACCTGGATCTCCTTGTCGCGGAACGCCTGATAGAGCCGCTCGCGCTCCTTGATCCGGGTCTCGCCCTTGATGACCGGCGCGTTCAGGTGCTCGCCCAGCTCGTCGAGCTGGTCGATGTACTGGCCGATGACCAGCACCTGCTCGCCCAGGTGGCGGCGGACCAGCGCCTCCGTCACGTGCGTCTTGGACGGCGTGGTGGCGCAGAAGCGGTAGCGCTCCTCCGCCTCGGCCATCGCGTACGCCAGCCGCTCCTCGTCGGTCAGCGTGACGCGGACCTCGACGCAGTCGGCCGGTGCGATCCAGCCCTGGTGCTCCATCTCCTTCCAGGGCGCGTCGTAGCGCTTGGGACCGATCAGGGAGAACACGTCACCCTCACGGCCGTCCTCGCGCACCAGCGTCGCCGTCAGCCCGACGCGCCTGCGGGCCTGCAGGTCGGCGGTCATCCGGAAGATCGGCGCGGGCAGCAGGTGCACCTCGTCGTACACGATCAGACCCCAGTCGCGCGCGTCGAACAGCTCCAGATGGCTGTAGACGCCCTTACGCCTGGTGGTCATCACCTGGTAGGTGGCGATGGTGACCGGGCGGATCTCCTTCTTGGAGCCGGAGTATTCGCCGATCTCGTCCTCGGTCAGCGAGGTGCGCTTGAGCAGCTCCTGCTTCCACTGGTGGGCCGAGACCGTGTTGGTGACCATGATGAGCGTGGTCGCCTGGGCGTGCGCCATCGCGGCCGCGCCGACGATCGTCTTGCCGGCGCCGCAGGGCAGCACCACCACGCCGGAGCCGCCGTGCCAGAACGCGTCGGCCGCGTCCTGCTGGTAGGGCCGCAGCGTCCAGCCGTCCTGGAGGAGCTTGATCGAGTGGTGCTCGCCGTCGACGTAACCGGCGAGGTCCTCGGCGGGCCAGCCGAGCTTGAGCAGCGCCTGCTTGACGTTGCCCCGGTCGCTCGGATGCACCGCGACCGAGTCGGGGCCGAGGCGCTCGCCCAGCATCGGCTGGATCTTCTTCGAGCGCAGCACCTCTTCGAGCACGGCCCTGTCGGTGGAGGTCAGCACCAGGCCGTTGGCCGGGTCCTTCTCCAGCCTGAGCCGGCCGTAGCGGGCCATGGTCTCGGCGATGTCGACGAGCAGCGCGTGCGGCACCGGGTAGCGGCTGTGACCGATCAGCGCGTCGATGACCTGCTCGGCGTCGTGCCCGGCGGCACGCGCGTTCCACAGCGCCAGCGGCGTGACGCGGTAGGTGTGCACGTGCTCGGGCGCGCGCTCGAGCTCGGCGAACGGCGCGATCGCCTTGCGGCACTCGGCGGCCTTCTCGTGGTCGACCTCGAGCAGCAGCGTCTTGTCCGATTGGACGATGAGCGGGCCGTCGTTCACGCAGACATCCCTTCTAGGTTGACGCCTATCCAACACGCGCGGCGGCCGAATCAGTCCCCGAACCTGACTAGTCGTCGAGATAGCCGTTGACGCCGAGGAAGATGAAGGTGGAGATGGTCAGCACGAAGCCCAGCCCGAACAGGACCCAGCTCCAGATCACCATGCTGCGGGCCTTGTCGGGGTCGGTGCCGGACCTGAGGGACAGGCCCGCGAGGATCGCGCCCGGGATGGCCAGGATGTTGCAGCAGCTGACGATGGCGATCAGGTTGAGGACGAGCGAGACGATCGCGTTGGCGCTCGGGCCTGTGGGGCGTGGCGGCGGTGGATATCCGTAGCCATACTGCGGGGGTGGCTGCTGGCCGTACGGCGCGCCGTAGGGCTGGTAGGGATATCCGCCTGGGGGCTCTTCCTGGCTCATGCCACCTCCTGTCAGGTCAACATTTATCACGGATTAGACACGCGCCTGACCTGGTTGTGCGGCACCGTCATGGATCCCGGCACGCCCAGGACCACGACCTTCGTCGTGGTGCCCTCGAACAGCCGGCCTATGCGTTCCTGAGCCTGGCCCGTAGAGCCTTGCGGTCGAGCTTGAGCACGCTCGTGACGGGGATCGAGTCGACGAAGACGACCTCGCGCGGGTACTTCACCCGGCCCACCCGGTCACGGGACCAGGTCATCAGCTCCTCCGCGGTGGCGGTGCCGCCCGCTCTGAGCTGGACGAAGGCGACGACCTCCTCGCCGAGACGCGGGTCGGGGCGGCCCACGACGCCCGACATCACCACGTCCGGGTGCTCGTTCAGCGCGTCCTCCACGTCGCGCGGGAACACGTTGAAGCCGCCCCGGATGATCAGATCCTTCTTCCTGTCCACGACATGGAGGTAGCCGTCGTCGTCCAGACAGCCGATGTCGCCGGTGCGCAGCTCGCCTTCCACCAGCGCGGTGCCCTCGGGGTCGGGCTCGTGCTCGCCCCAGTAGCCGCGCATCAGCGACTCGCCCGACACGCAGATCTCGCCGACGTCACCGGTTTCCACGGCTTCTCCCCAGGAGTCGCGGATCGTGATCGTGTAGCCGGGGAGCGGCAGGCCGACGCTGCCCACCTTGCGCCTGCCCGGCGGGTTGAACGTGGTCACGGCGCTGGTCTCGGTCAGGCCGTAGCCTTCGAGGATCTGCGTGCCCGGCATCCGCCGCTCGAACTCCTCCAGCACGTCCCTGCCGAGCGGGGCCGCTCCGCACGTGAGGAAGGCCAGGTCGGGCAGCGGGTGTGACTCCAGCGGCTCGGCCAGGAGCATCTGGAGCATGGCCGGGACCACGGTGCCGTACCGCACGTGCTGCTCGGCCGCCAGGTGGAGGAACGCCTTGGGTTCGAACCAGCGCATGAGCACGGCCTGCGGCGGCTCGGTGGCGTGCAGGCCGGCGACGGTGACGATCAGGCCGTACGCATGGGAGAGGGGGACCGGCACGATCGCGCGGTTGATGCCCTCTTGGTGGGACGTTTCGTAGGAGGCCTTGGCGACCTGCCAGAGGCCCGCGTGGCTGAGCATGACGCCCTTGGCCTTGCCCGTGGTGCCGCCCGTGTACATCAGCGCGGCCAGGTCCGCCGGGTCCCTCGGCACCGGCCCGTGCTCCGGTGCCCGTTCGAGGTCGGCGGTGTCGACGTACACCGGCACGTCCACCCCGGTGGCCTCCACGGTGGCGACGAGCTCCGGCGAGGTGACGACGGCGGAGGCGCCGCTGTCGAGCAGGATGTGCCGCAGCTCCTCGGCCCCCACCAGGAACACCACGGGCGTCACCACCGCGCCGGCCGCCCACAGCGCCTGGTAGATGAGCGGCACCTCCGGCGAGGTGGCCATCATCATCACCACCCGGTCTCCCGGCCGGATCCCCGCCTCGATGAATCCGCCGCAGGTCCGGCGGGCGCGTTCGGCCAGGGTGTGGCTGCGGTGCCAGACCCCCTCGTAGAACACCGAGTCGTAGTCCTCGAACCTGGTCCACGACTCTTCGGCCAACCGGCTCAGCGTTTGCTCGGTCACATGCCCTAACTTGATGCGGTTCGCGGGGTGGCGTCAACCCTCGGTGTCGTGGCTCAGAGGGAGATTCGGGGCCTGACTAGTCATTGTGGAGGGTGGATCACCGCCCATTAAATAGGCATAAATCCGCCTTCGGGGTGATTCCTGTTTCTCCTGAGGCCAGGTCAAGTAACTGTGTGAGTTCTGAGGCCGATGTTGCCATGGAAACTCAACTCCGGCCTTGTCCCTGGATGACAAGAACGAGCAAATGGGGAGCATGATCGCTATGTCCGCTTGTGTACGACCTGCCAGAGACCTCCGGGAAAAGACCTGGTCAGAAGGGTTGAAAGGTGACAGTCGAGAATCCTTACGAAGGAAGAAAGAATCCGTTGGACCGGAATTGTGGTTGAAGAATATTTCCAGCCGTATCCGCGAGTGGACTTACGGTGATATTTCCACCGTCACCCTTTACGGTGACCGTTCCGAGGTGGCCCGTGGACCACGCGACTGAGCCGCAGCGGGAGCGCCCCTGCCACGGCCCGTTCAGCGGCGAGGAAACGCTCGACGGCGGGCCCGTCGCCGGAGAGGTCCCGCCGGCCGTCATCGCGGACCTCGGCCCGTACGACGTCGACCGCCTCCTGCGCACCTACCTGGAGCCGCCCTGCTTCGCCGGAGCGGTGCGCAGGCTGGCCGAGAGCCACCTGCTCGTCCTGACGGGCGCCGAGTCGACAGGCAAGCGGCTGGGCGCCATAGCCCTGCTCTCGCGGATGTCGCTCGCCGACGGCGGCATCGTGGTGCTCTCCCCGGCGGCGACGGTGGCCGAGCCGGCCTCACGTACGGAGTTCGAGCCGGGCCGCGCCTACCTGCTGCATGACTGGATCGGGGGAGGCGACGACCGGTACGACCTCATCAAGCTGGCCGGCGAGCTCGCCGAAGTGGGCTGCTTCCTGGTCATGACCAGGAACGGCGCGCCCACGGCGGCGGTGGAGGTCGAACAGTCCTGGGAGCCGCCCGCCCCCGACGAGCTGTTCGACCTGTGCGTGGCCGCCTTCGGAGGCACGGCGCACCGCAGCCGCCACGAGCTGGCCGAGGCCAGGGCGTACGCGGCCACCCTGCCCTCGCCGGCCAGGGTCGTGGCCCTGGCCGGCCAGGTGGTCCGTCTCGACACGCCGATGGCGAGCCCGGGTGACGCGTGAGAGTGTCCCCGCGCCGGCTCCGGATCAGATCCCTGAGACGCCGGTGATGCGGTGAAGGGCGAAGCGGTGGACGGCGGCCCTGGTCTCGTCGTACGCGGTCAGATAGCCGCCCTCCATCCTGGCGGGCTCCAGGATGCGGGAGGTGGCGTTGCCCTGCGAGTCGAGGTAGCCGATCCACACCCGCACCCCCTGCCTGATCGCGTCCTGCAGGACGGAGATCGTCGCGGTGGCGGGACTGCGCGGGATCTGGCCGCCGGGGGCGTCGACGGGCTCGCGGCGGGCCAGGTGCGCGGCGTCGCCGGCCCGCAGCGCGCGTACGGCGGCTGTCGTCACCTGCGGGTCGAGGCCGTTGGACGAGGTGACCGGCCGGGCCGGCGCCAGCCCCTCGGTCCGCCTGCTTTCGAGCTGGGAGAGGATCACGTCGCCGTCCAGCGACTCGGGGACGGGGGCGTACCCCATGGCGCGCAGCGAGTCGACCAGCGCGGCCCTGGACGATCGTGAGGCGATGACCGTGGGCGCCAGCCTGCGCAGGCGTAGCGAGGCCGCGCGGCGGTCGGCGGTGAGCTGGTCGAGCAGCGCCGGGTCGTCGCAGCGGATGTAGGCGCCGGCGGTGCCCACGCGCATCCGGCCGTGCCGGCGGCCGACGTCGGCGACCAGGTAGGACAGCGCCTGCGGCATGGGCGTGGCCGAGTGGCGCTCCAGCATGGCGAGCAGCTCCTCGACGCCCTGCCCGGCGTCGAGTGCGCGCCGGATGGAGCCCTCGCCGAACCGGTAGACCGTCGCGCCGCCCTTGGACTCGACGTCGGCGGCCAGCGTCATCCAGCGGTTCAGCTCGCTGGTCAGCGGCCCCGGCGCGACGGCTGTGAGGTCGGCCTGCAGCAGCACGTGGTCGACGGGCTCGGGCAGCAGCGGCGCGAGCGCCGAGGCGGCGTCCTCGCCCGCGAGCAGGGCGCGCCCGTGGCCGGACAGCGCGCCGAGCCCGGCGAGGCCGAGTTGCTCGGCCTCGCGCAGCGCGAACTCGGTGAGCTGCTCGCGAAGCGGGCCGCGGCGGCGGGGCTGCTCCCATTCGAGCCGTCGCAGGACGCTGTCGCGCGTGGGCGCGAGGCCGGGCGCGGCGGCGAGCACGCTCAGCGTCGCGGCCCGCACCACGGGCGCGGACGAGCGGCGCAGGTCGGGGTGGAGCGCGTTGAGCGGCCGGTCACGGTCGTCGCGCTCGCCGACCAGGCCGGGCACCCGGTCCATGTGCAGCCAGGTCACGGCCAGCGCGACCCACCGCTCGGCGGTGCCCCTGACCCTCCACAGGTCGTAGCCGCTGGTCGGCAGCCACTCGCCGTCGACGCTGCCACCGGCCGCGACCAGCCCGGCCGCGTGCGTGACCTCCACGACCAGCGCGGTCGCCCATTCGGGCAGGTCCAGCTCACTCGCCGTGCGCTTCATGTCGCGCACCCCGAGCCCGCCGGTGCGCAGCACGCCGGGGGCCTCGATGCTCCACCGCTCGCACAGCTCCTCGACCGCGCGGACGAACATGAACGCCTGCCCGGCAGCGGTCCGGTCGGCGAGCTTCTGGTCGCGGGTGGCGCCTTCCAGGGCGGGTGGCACGGCCAGCAGGTCGCGGTGCACCCGCCCGCCGCGCAGGTGCAGGCCGACCTCGCGCGGCAGCGTCACGCTCTCCTCGCCGGTCGCCGCGATCAGGCCGCGGGCCAGGAGCTGCTCGATGGGCGAGCGGGCGGAGGCCATCCGCACCTCCCGCCGGGCGTTGGGCACCCGGCCGGCCGGCGGCCCCCAGGCGAGCTGTTCGAGCGCGTCCCTGGCTTCGGGCGAGACCTGCTCGATCAGCTCGCCCGGCTCGGCCAGCGCGGCGGCCAGGCGCTCCCTGCCGGAGCCCGCCGTCCCGGGCGCGATCTCGTCGGCCATCTCCTCCAGCTGCTCAGGCGGATGATGCCGGAACACCATGTCGGCGGGCGGGCCCAGCCCCGCCGGGTCCTCCAGCACCTTGCGCACGCCCGGGGCCAGGTCGATCGCGCTGTCGGGACCGAACACGAGGGCCAGGTCGCGCAGCCGGTCCAGCGCGGCGCTCAGCGCGGGCTCGGGCCTGCCCGCGGCCAGCGCGCCGCCGACCAGCTCGCGCAGCGCCGTCTTCCTGATCGGCCCCTGCTGTACGGCCAGCGTCTCGACGACGGCGAGGGTGAAGCGGTCCAGCCGGTCGAGCACGCGCGCGATCGCCGAAGGGCTGCCGGCCCGTGACGCCAGACCCTCTATGTGGGCGGGCACCGGGGTGATCAGCTCGGGACGCGCGGAGACCAGCGTCCGCAGCTCCTCGTCGGTGCGCCCCCTGATCCACTCCGTGAACTCCATCGTTGCCATGGTATGTCCCTGCTGATTGGGGCAGCATTGCTAGGCGTGATAGAGCGAGCGGACCAGCTCATCCTCAACTACGTCAGCAAAGCCGCTGACGCGGCGCACGGGGTGCTGAGGCCGGAGCAGCGGCTCGACTTCACCAGGCGGCTGCGGGCCAGGATCGAGGCGGAGCGGCACGGCAGCCAGAATGCCCGGCAGGTGTCCAAGGTGCTCGCCCGCTTCGGCGACCCGGTCGTCCTGGTCGAGCGGGAGATGCGGAGGCTGGCGGAGTCCGCGCCGGGGGCCGTGCCCGAGCAGGCGACCCCGGCCCTGCCCACGTTCGGGCCCGCGCCGGTCTCCCCGTCCGGTGATACGGCCTCGCCGGCGAGGTCGGGCAGCACGGCCGCGTTCCCGAGGATCGTGGACGACGCGGCGCTGCCGCCCGGTGTGGCGCGCGGCCGCCGGCTCGCCGAGCGGCGGGTGGCCGGGGAGCGCGGCCTGCCGTTCGCCCGGCTTCGCAGCGCGGCCATGTCCAGCGCGAACCCGATGGCGACCGGCGGCAGGGACGCCAGGACCGTCGTCAAGCACCACCCGCGCGAGGTCGCAGCCCTGGTGATCCTCGTGGTGGCCGCGCTGATGGTGCCCTTCGACCTGCCCGCCGTGGCCATCTTCCGGGTGCCGGTGATCGTGTGGGCGTTCGGCGCGGTGCTGGTGATGATGAGCGACCCCTGGGCGCTGCGCGACCGGCTGATCGGGATCGGCGCTCCGCTGCTCGGCTACACCGCGGGCGGCGTGGTCGTGGGCGGCCTGCGGGTGGGCGACGAGCCGGGCCTGCAGGCGTTCGTGCTCGAGTTCTTCAACGCCAGCGGCGTGATGTTCATGATCGGGACAGGTGCGGGCGTCGCCTGGCTGGTCTACCGGCTGATCGACGCGGACGGGGTCAGGTGACGGGGGCGGGGCTCGGCAGCAGGCCGACGGCCAGCCGCACCCAGGCGGTCACGAACTGGTCCTTCTCCGCGTGTCCCGGCGACTCGCCCACCGTCTCCTGGAACAGCCGGTAGTGCACGACCGACCCGCCGAGCACGGCGGCGATGCCCGTCCAGTCGACCTCGGCGTCACGGTATTCGGGCTGGTCGCGGAACCAGGTGATGATCACGTCGAACATGGGTTGCAGCAGCCCCTCCCGCACCACCGCGACCAGCTCGGGAAACTGGCTGAGGTCGCGGAAGAAGACCCGGGTCAGCTCCGACTCCTCGCGAACCTTGGCCAGCCCGGCGCGGCACAGGCGCGACAGCCGCGCCTCCAGGGCGGCCGAGGTCTCCATGCTGCTCAGCTCGGCCAGGCTCTCGGCGACCTGCGAGCGGGTCCTGGCGGCGTGCTCGTTGATCGCCGCGGAGAGGACCTCGTACTTGGACTTGAAGTGCCGGTAGAGCCCCCCGGCGCCGGGGGAGAGCCCGGAGGCGGCCTCGATCTCGGCGACGGACGTGGCGGCGTACCCGCGCTCGGCGAAGAGCCGCAGGGCCTCGTCGACGATCCGGGCACGGGTGCTCGTGGCGCCCGCACCGGTCTTCGCGGGGCCGTTGGCGGCCCTCTCGGACCGGGCCCCCGCGCTTGGCGATCTCGTCATCTCTTTCCTGATACCTCCGGGTAAGGAGCGTAGTCGTCACGGCGCGGCGCGCCGGATCAGGCCCGCACCTCCGAGCCGAGGCCCCCTGACGGGCTGAGGGAGCGCGGGGCAGGTGGTCGTGGGGCGCCGGACATGGTCACTCCCTCCCGATAAGTAATTCCTTTCTTTCATTCCCACGGTCCCACAACAAGCGCCCGTTACGCGTAACGACTCCGTCTTTGGCATCCTTCACCTGTGGTGACTTCGGTGGGATTCGACCTGGACATGACTTTGGCCGATACGCGGACGGGGATCGCGGCGGTTTACGACGAGCTCTCCTCGCGGCTGGGCGTGCCGATCGACAGCAAGGCGATCATCGCGCGGCTCGGCCCGCCGCTGGAGCAGGAGCTGGCCAACTGGCTGCCCGCCGAGGCGATCCTGGACGCGGCCGACCTCTACCGGGAGATCTACCCCGACCTGGGCGTGCCGGCGCACATCGCGATGGACGGCGCTCATGAGGCGATCGAGAGCGTGCGGGCCGGTGGTGGCAGGGTCATCGTGGTGACAGGCAAGAACCCGCGTGACGCCACGAGCACAGTGCGGCGGCTCGGGCTGGACGTGGACGAGGTGGCCGGCTCGGTCTTCGGGGCAGCCAAGGGCACGGCCCTCGCGCGTTTCGGCGCGGCGGCCTATGTCGGTGATCACGTGCTGGACATCGAGGCCGCGCGGGCGGGCGGTACTGTCAGCGTGACGGTCGCGACCGGCCCTTACACGGCGGGAGAGCTGCGCGATCATGGGGCCGATGTGACGCTGAGCGACCTGACCGAATTCGGCGCCTGGTTCGCCGCTTGGCGCTCACGCCACGAAGTCGGATAATTCATCGGCATTTACCCGGTCGCCCTGTCGCGCTGCGGGGCATAACCTACATCCATTCACCTAATCACGACTGTTTGAACGAGGTCCTCCTGTGCCGAGTGGCAAGGTCAAGTGGTACGACGCCGACAAAGGATTCGGCTTCCTCACCCGTGACGACGGCGGTGAGGTCTTCGTGCATTCATCCGCGCTGCCGGCCAATGCCGGGCCACTGAAGCCCGGCCAGAAGGTCGAGTTCGGCGTGGCCGAGGGCCGGCGCGGCCAGCAGGCGCTCTCGGTGCGGATCCTCGAGCAGCCGCCGACGCTGGCCAAGGTCAAGCCCAAGGCCAAGCGTAAGAAGCCGGACGAGTTGGTGGTCATCGTCGAGGACCTGATCAAGCTGCTCGACGACGTCTCCACCTCCTATCAGCGGGGCAAGCATCCCGACGCCGCGCACGCCAAGAAGATCGCGCAGGTGCTCAGGGCCGTCGCCGACGACCTCGACGCCTAACCGTTCGGGTTCGTCAGCGGCTTGGTCGTGTCGATCGGCTCGGCGGGCTGTTCCGGATAGGTCTCCGGATACTTGGCGCGCGCCCTGCGGTTGGCGGCGCGGATGCGCGTGCGCCTGGTCACGACCAGCCAGCCGAGCACGGAGGTCAGCACCACGGCGAGCGTGACCAGCCCGGCCGTGCTGCTCTCCGTCAGCGACAGGACCAGGCCGATCAGCCCGCCGAACACCCAGGCGAGCTGGAGCATCGCCTCGACCACGCCGAACGTCGACGAGCGGACCTCCTCGCCGATCTCCCGCTGCACGATCGCGTCGAGTGCGAGCTTGCCCAGCTCCTGGGCGAACGCGGTGATCAGCGAGATCGCGACCGCGGCCCACAGGCCGAAGAAGATCGCGGCCAGGATCGTGGTCAGCACGGTCGTGGCCAGCGTGAGCAGCACGACGAGGCCGGGCGCGTGGTTGCGCGTCCAGTTGGCGGCGAACGCGCCGATCAGGCCGCCCAGCCCGGCCGCCGCCGCCAGCACCGCGATCGTCTTCGGGGTGTCGAAGAACGGGTCCGGCACGGCCAGCCACGGCACGCCCTTGTCCTGCACCAGGAAGAGCAGGAAGAACAGCAGGAAGCCGGAGAACAGCCGGATGGCCACGTTGGCCCAGACCGCCTCGCCCACCGCGGGGCCCACGTTGAGCAGGGTCCGCCAGCGCGGCGCCCGGCCTTCGGCGGGCGTCTCCTCGTCGAGGTCCGGCGAGTCGACGTGCCGCGGCAACCGGACCGTGAAGACCCCGCCGATCAGGAACACCACCATCGCGACCCGCAGCATCACGGTGCTGCCCAGCCACAGCGTCAGCCCCGCCCCGACCGGCACCATCACCCCGGCGGTCACCAGGGAGAACAGCGCCACCCTCGCGTTGGCCGACACCAGCGTGATGTCGGCGGGCAGCACGCTCGGCATGATCGCGGCCCGCGACACGTTGTAGGCCTTCGACAGCACCAGCACGCCCAGCGCCCCGGCGAACAGCGTCACCAGGTCCTGCGGCCCCACAGCGGCGGCCATCGCGAAGCACAGCAGGCCACGGCCGAACAGCGTGCCGGCCATGACGTAGCGGCGGCCCGACCTGAACCGGTCGAGGATCGGTCCCACGAACGGCGCCAGCAACGCGAACGGCAGCATCGTGATGACCAGGTAGAGGGCGACGGGCCCGCGCGCCTCGCCGACCGGCACCCCGAAGAAGACGGTGCTGGCCAGCGCCACGGTGACCAGCGTGTCGCCCGCGCTGTGCCCGGCGGTGAGCTCGATCAGGCGGCCGAGGCCGGTGCGGTCGGCGCCGTTGGCGTGGGTGAGGCGGCGGGTGGCCCGGCCGACATTCCGCACGCCCCTGCCCGTGGCCTTGCCGGCCCGGGCGGTGCCGCCGGCGGTCGCCTTCCCGGCGCGCACGGTCGCGCGGCCCGCGTCCGCGACGCCGCGTCCCATGCGTCGCGAGATCTCTCTCGCTCGCTCCCAGCCTCCCTCCACGCTTACCAGTCTTACCCGATCGCGAGACGATCTCAGCGCCGGATCCGGACTTGTGGGCCCCGTCCGGTCCGGCTATGGGTGAGAATGAAGTGTGAGCGAACAGCACCTTTCGGCGGAGGCGGGCCGATGAGCCGTGCCAGGACCCGCGTCTCCGCGCCCGACCAGGCCTGTGTCGACGCCGTGGATCTGGCGCGCGCCGCCGCCGGGGAGCTGGCGCGGCCGGGCGAGCCCGGCGAGCACCTCGGCTACGAGGGCGAGGGCGACCGGATCGTCACCCACTACTTCGCCTGTCTCGACCGCGCCTATCGCGGCTGGCGCTGGGCCGTCACGGTCACCCGTGCGTCCAGGGCCAAGAACGTCACGGTGAGCGAGGCCGTCCTGCTGCCGGGGCCGGGGGCGCTGCTCGCGCCCGAGTGGCTGCCGTGGAGCGAGCGGCTGCGACCCGGCGACCTGGGCGTGGGCGACCTGCTGCCGACGGCGGACGACGACGACCGGCTGGAGCCGGGGTTCACCGAGACCGACGACGACGCAGATCGTCAGATGATTTTCGAGTACGGCCTGGGCCGGGCACGTGTGCTCTCGGCCATCGGCAGAGACCAGACTGCCAGACGCTGGCATTCGGGCGAGCACGGGCCGCATACTCCGATCGCACACGCCGCTCCCGCGCAGTGCTCCACCTGCGGCTTCTACTGGCTGCTGGCGGGTGAGCTCCGGCAGATGTTCGGCGTCTGCACCAACGAGTACGCGCCAGACGACGGCCGGGTGGTCGCCGTCGACCACGGCTGTGGCGCGCACTCCGAGGCCGCCGTCATGCCGCCGCCGGTGGACCAGGCCATGCCGATCCTCGACGAGCTGCGCTTCGACATGATGGAGGAGGAGGCCGGTTCGGTCGACGAATCCGCCTCGGAGGAGCTCGGTCACTCCTGATCGTCGCCTGTCGGGGAGTGTCGGTGCGGGCCGCTAACCTACGGTGGCCCCCTACTTCCAGTACAGGATCGTGATCGATGACCGACACCTTCGGCACTGACCGGATGCGAGCCGCGGTGCTCGCCGCCTGGACGGCCTCGCCTGCCAGGTTCCGTGAGGACGCCAACGCCGAGGAGGACTTCGCGCTCGGCGGCTACCGCGACCGGCTGATCGTGGAGCTGGCGCAGAACGCCGCCGACGCGGCGCTGCGCGCGGGCGTGCCAGGGGTGCTCCGGCTGACGCTGCGCGACGGCGTGTTGACGGCCGCCAACACGGGCGCGCCGCTCGACGCCACCGGTGTGGAGGGCCTGTCCACGCTCCGCGTCTCCGGCAAGCGTGACGAGGCGGGGGCGGCCGGCCGTTTCGGTGTGGGGTTCGCGGCGGTGGTCTCGGTCTGCGACGAGCCGTCCATCGGCTCACGCGGCTCGGATGCGGTCCGCTGGTCGCGCGAGGAGACGACCGCGCTGGTGGCCGCGGCGCCCGAGCTCGCGGCCGAGCTCACCTCCCGCTCCGGCCACGTCCCGCTGCTCCGCCTGCCGTTCACGGCCGATCCGCTCGACGTCCCCGAGGGCTTCGACACCCTCGTACGGCTCCCGCTCCGCGACGAGGCGTCGGCCCGGGCTGTGCGGCGGATGCTGCAGGAGGCGAGCCCGGCGCTCCCGCTCGGCATGCCCGCCCTGACCGCGATCGAGATCGACCTCGACGGCACGGTCCGCACGGTGTCGGCCGACGGCTGGCACGTGGTGTCCGACTCCGGCGCGTTCGCCCCCGACGAGGTGGCCGCGCTCTTCGCCGACCGTCCCACGGAGGAGCGCGCCCGCCCCTTCTGGTCGGTGCGCTGGGCCGTCCCGCTCACCGGCACGTCGGAGCCGGGTCCGCTGCCGGCCGCGGTGCCGCCGGTGGTGCACGCGCCGACGCCCAGCGACGAGCCGCTCGACCTGCACGCGCTGCTGATCGCCTCCTTCCCGATGGCCACCGACCGCCGCCACGTGGCCAGGGGCCCGCTGACCGACTTCCTGGTCGGCAAGGCCGCCGACGCCTACGTGAGGCTGCTGCGGGAGCTGCCGCGCACTCCCAAGCTGCTCGACCTGGTCCCCGCCTTCATGGGCAAGGGCGAGCTCGACGCCCGGGTCCGCAGGGCCATCCTGGAGCGGCTCCCCGGCATCCCGCTGCTGCCCGCGCTGTCGGCTCCCGCGCCCGCCGTGCAGACGCCGTCGTTCGCCGACGCCGACGTCTACGAGCCCGACGCCGAGTGGCAGGTCGAGCACCCGGCCAGGGAGCCGGAGGCCGACGGGTGGGTCGTCACGGGCCGGGAGGCCGCCGTGGTGGCCGGATCGTCCGAGCTGCTGGCGGCCGTCGCCGATTTCGTCCCCGGGCTGCTGCCGGCGGGCTGGCCTGCCCGCCACCCCGCCATGGTCTCGCTCGGCGTGCGCCGGGTGGAGCTGGCCGACGTGGTGGACCTGCTGTCGGGGGAGGCGGTGGAGGCGCGCGACCCGTCGTGGTGGCGCTCCCTCTACGAGGTGCTCCCGGCCGACGATCCGGAGTCGCTCGGCGCCCTGCCGGTGCCGCTGGCCGACGGGCGGCTGGTGCGCGGCCCGCGCGGCACGCTCATCCTGGAGCCCGGATCGGTCGCCTCGGGCGGCGGGCCCGAGCAGGTCGGGCTCGATCTCGCGCCGCTCGGGCTGCGCATCGTGCACCCCGACGCCGCCCATCCCGCCCTGCTGCGGCTTGGCGCGGCCGAGGCCACCCCGCGGACCATCCTCGACGACCCGCTCACCAAGGCGGCCGTCTCCCAGTCGCTCGACAGCTCCGACCCCGAGCCGGTGGCCAAGGCGGTGCTGTCCCTCGTCGAGGCGGCGTCGCTGGCCCCCGGCGAGGCGCCGTGGCTGGCCGAGCTGGCGCTGCGCGGCGCCGACGGCGAGCTCTACCCGGCGGGCGAGCTGATGCTGGCCGGCGGGGCGCTGGCGGGGCTGCTGGAGCCCGACACGCACCTCGGTGTGGCCGCCGCCGAGCTGGAGGAGACCTACGGCCCGCGGGTGCTGGCCGCCGCCGGAGTGCTCGACGGCTTCGCCGCGGTGCACGACTCCGATGTGCTGCTCGACCATGACGACTGCGACCACGACCTCGATCGCGAGGACGAGTGGCTCGACCACGTGCACGACCTGCTGCCGGAGCTGGACGTGCCGCCGGTGGTGCCGGAGTTCGTGGCGGTGCGGGATCTGGAGCTCGTCGCCGACTGGCCTGCCGCGCTGGAGCTGCTGACCAGGCCGCCGCTGCGCGCGGCGCTGCACCCGCTGCGCGTCGAGGGCGTCGAGGTGCCCTCCTACACCGCCTGGTGGCTGGCCGGCCGGCCCGTGCTCGGCGGGCGCAAGCCGCGTGAGCTGCGGTTGCCCGGCGCCGACCCGCTGCTGCAGGGCCTCTACGGTGACGCGCCGGTGGGGCTCGACGAGGCGGCGCTGGCGATGCTCGGCGTGCGCACCACGCTGGCCGAGCTGCTCGACTCCCACGGCGGCCCGGAGGAGCTGCTCGACCTGATGGCCGACGAGTCCGTCGAGGTCGACCGCGGCCAGCTGCGCGCGCTGTGGATCGCCCTCGCGGGCGTCGAGCCCTCCCGGGTGGCGCCGCCGCCCCGGGTGCGCTCGGTGCTCGGCGGCGACATCGTGGTGGCCGACGCCGAGGACGTCGTCGTGGTGGAGGCTCCCGACCTGCTGCAGTTGGTCACCCACCATCCCCTGGTGCTCGCGCCGTACGATCTGGCCGAGTCGCTGTCGGAGCTCCTCGACCTGCCGCTCGCCGGCGAGACGACGTCCGGGGAGGTCACCTCGGCGGGGGAGACGCGGCAGGTGCCGCCCCAGGTGCGCTCCCTGCTCCCGACGGCGCCCGAAACCTACGTCGAGCACGAGAAGTTGCTGGTGGACGGGGTGGCGTGCGCGTGGCGCTTCTTCGAGGGCGCCGTGCACTGCACCGGCCTCGACGGGCTGGCGCGCGGCCTGGCCTGGGCCACCGGTCAGTGGAACGACCGGCTGGCGGTCGCCGCGCTGCTGCGCGACCCCGCCGCCGTCCCCCTCCTGCTGGCCGAGGCCGACCTGTCGTAGCCCCGCCCGGCCTGATGGCCGGGCGGGCTCACGGGTCCTGCCCGCCGGTGTGGTCCACCGGGCGGGACTTGCGGCCCGCCTGAGGGTCCGTATGGGGTTGAGATCAGTGGGATCGCCTGCGCTTTGGTTTCCGGCCCTGGTAGGCCATCGCCATGGCGCGGAAGACCTCACCGATGACGAGTGGTCCTTGATCGAGCCTCACCTGCCATGGGTGCGCGAGGCCCATTCCCGACCTGCGGCAGCAGTTCAACGCTGTGATGTGGCTGTTTCGGACCGGCAGCCCGCGGCGAGATGGGCCCGCCGAGTACGGACCTTGATCCACCGTCTACGACAGGTTCCGGTCGTGGGCCACGACGGGCATCTTCGAGCAGTTGATGCAGGCCGTGATCGCTGAGGCCGCGGCTCGTGGTCAGGTCGACCTCGATCCGGCCTGACCTTCGTGCCCAGATCGAACACCTCCGACGGCAGCACGCCCGGCCACCCGTCTCATCCGGCGTGACCAGCCTCAGCCGCGCCAGCACCGAATCGCTCAAACGCCGCCTCACGCTGGCTCACGAGACGCTCACACAGCTTCGGGAGGAGAATCAGCGGCTCCGACAGGACCTCGCCCGCATCCACGGGCAGCTCCGCGAGGCCAAGAATCAAGCAGGGCCGAACGTGATCCACGGCCGTTCTGAAGAGCTCGAACGAGGTCGTCGTGGACAAGTGTCCAGGACACAAGGCCCTCGGCTGTCAGCGCCCCCGCCTTCGAAGCCGCAGCGATCCCGGCGACGCCATACTCGTGCCCGACAGGCGGGCCTGCTCCAATGCCGTTGATCCCGATAGCGCGCCCGGCCTACGCAGCAGGATCTCCAGATAGTCGGTTCAGCTCCAGCCGATCGCTCGCTTTGGCGCTGAGCAGTTGCAGCCCCCTCTCGAACGCATCTCGCGGCAGCCGATCATGCCGTGCGATCAGGAGAGGAAGACCCGTGCAAAACACACGTTCACTCCTGTGCGAAGCCCACCTCGGAGACGTGCCGCAAGCACTGGTGGCGTTTCACCACGACGGATCACACTCAGCAGCACAACCACAAACAGCGCCACACCCGTTCTCCGATCGTCACGGTCGCAGGGCCGGACCCGGGCCGGCTGCTGGTGCAAATCCCAGAGAGGTCGCCATGGGGACCACCCTCACCACTGATCACCTCGATTCACACCGCGGATGGTGCAGCGCCCGTAGCGTCCCCGCCCCGGACAGGCCCCCCTGCACCAGCCCCCTGTATCTGCTCCCCAGGACGGATACAGCACTGTCCCGTTCCTCACGTTAGGAGAACCACAATGGTGATTTCTGCGCCACGTCCCAGCAGGGTCGGCATGGCCGGCCGCTTCGTGGGGCGGTTCCTCGAACTGATGATCGCGATGTTCTTCGGGATGCTGCTGCTCGACCCGGTCTGGGCAGCGCTCTTGCCCCCGGTCGCCCGCTTAGATGTCAGCGCTCTGATCATGGCCGTCCAGATGGCCCTCGCCGTAGCGGTGTGGATGGGTGTCCGCCGCTACAGCTTGCTCGCCATCGCCGAGATGGCGCTGGCAATGATCGGCCCGTTCCTCGTGCTGCTCGTCCCGTTCTGGCTCGGTGCGATGTCCGGCGCTACGGTGATGATGGCTGGGCACATGCTCATGCTCGTCTGTATGCCGCTCGCCATGGCGCGACGGCGCACCGAGTATCTGCGCTCCCGCCCTTCCGGCCGGCGGCGATGGCTGGTGCGCACGGCTGTCGTGCTGGTCGCGCTGCTCGTGGCGGGAGGCGTCTCCGCGGTGAACACCGTCAGCGTGTTCGCCGATCTGTATAAGGCGCGCCCGGATGCGGGCAAGATCAAAGTGGCTGCCAAGACGGCAAATCATGACCGTAACAAGCCCACCATTGCCTTCCTCGGCAGCGACAACGGCACCAACGTGGCAGATCTGCTCGCTCCCTACGAAATCCTGGCGGGCACAGGACGGATGAACACCTACGTCGTCTCCGCCGGCGCCCGACTGCTGCCGATGACGGGCGGGCTTGACATCGTTCCCGATCTGACCTTTGACGAGCTGGCCCAGCTGATGAGCCGGCAGCGCGACAGCGTCGATGCTGTCGTCATTCCTGCGCTGCAGAAGCCCGAGCCCGCGGAACGCACCTCGACCAACGCATGGTTGCAGCGCCAGTCCACCGCCGGCGCGCTCATGCTCAGTGTCTGCACCGGGGCTGACACACTGGCCGCCAGCGGCCTGCTGGACGGCAGACCCGCGACTTCGCATTGGTGGCGCATGTCCAGGCTGCGCGACGACCACCCAGCCGTCCAGTGGAGCAATGGCCAGCGGTACGTCGACGACGGCAACGTGATCACGACTGCCGGTGTGCTGTCCGGAATCGACGGCGCGCTGCGCATCATCGAGCGCCTCATCGACAGCGAGACGGCGAGAGAGGCGGCGGAGCGCATCCACTGGCGGCACTACTCTCCCGGTACCGCCGCCCAGATCCCCGCCCTCGCTCTCGAGCCCGCTGACGCGGTCGTCGCGCTCAACACCTCCTACCGCCCGGGGCCGACCACGATCGGCGTGCAACTCACCGATGGCATCGGCGAGGTGGAACTCGCTTCCGCTTTCGTCTCCTACACCGAGCATGCGATGGTCGGCGACACCGTCGCGCTCGGAGATGGCCCCATCCGCTCCCGGCACGGCCTGACCTTCGTGCCGCGCTCGACCGTCACTGCGGCTGCCGGAGACCTGGAACGCCTGCTCGTTCCCGGGCTGGACGCCGCCCGGCGTCAAGTGATGGGCGCGGCGCAGACGACGATCACGGGCGGTCTTCAGCCCGAGTACCTCCACCCCGACGAGGAGTTCGCGTTCAACCCAGTCATCCGGGACATCGCCCGTACCTACGACCTGCAGACCGCCCGGTGGACGGCAAAGACATTGGAGTTCCCGCTGGCCGACGTCAAGCTGACCGGCAGCGACTGGCCTTGGGAAGCGGTCCTGACCCTCATCAGGCTGATGCTCATAGGAGCTCTGGGGACTCTGGCCGTCACCGCGGTGATCCGCTGGATGATCCAGCGATCGGGTAACCGGCGAGTGCCGGGCCCGACCGACGGTGACGACGCGTCACACCGCGCCGCCACCGCTGACACAGATTCCGTCACCAGGGTCGCCGCAGGAAGGTGACCGCCTGCTCGTCGCTTCGGCTGCCGCGGACATGCGCGTCAGCCGAAGCGACCCCCAAGGCACACCAGGGAGCCTGCGCCGCTCCCTTGGCCACCATCCACGTACGAGACACCGCGTGACCAATCCCGGGCAATCGCTCGCACGCGGGTTCGAACCTCTTGCCCGCATCCGCGGGCAACGTGCCTTGTAAGGACACACACCGAGGAGCGCCATGGCGTCTTCAACGATTCATCTCCACCGGCACAACAACATCACGCTCTGGCTCTCCCTGATCGTGTTGGCCCTGCCGGCCCTGCTGCTGTTCATGATGCTCACCATCTTGTTCCTGGCCATTCCCCAACTGGCCACAGACCTTCAGTCGTCCCATACCGAGACGCTGTGGATCACCGATATCTACGGCTTCCTGATGGCCGGCTTCCTCGTCACGATGGGCACCCTCGGGGATCGTTTCGGGCACCGCCGGTTGCTGATGACAGGCGCTGCCACCTTCGCCGTCGTCTCGCTGATCGCCGCCAACACCACCGACCCCCAGCTCATGATCCTCTGGAGAGCCGTCCTGGGCGTCGCTGCCGCCACCCAGATGCCGGCCACCCTGGGCCTGATCTTCACCACCTTCACCGAGCCGCGACAGCGCGGCATCGCCGTCGGCGTCTGGTCAGGAGCCATTTCGGTCGGCACCGCCCTCGGCCCCGTGGTCGGCGGAACATTGCTGGAGCTGTTCTCCTGGCGGGCGGCCTTCCTGGTCGCCGTTCCGATCATGGTGGTGGTGCTGGTGGGCGCACCGTTGCTGCTGCCCGACAATCGCAACCCCGCGGCCAAGCGCCCGGACCTGATCAGCGTGGCGTTGTCGCTGGCGACGCTCCTGCCGATCGTCTACGGAATCAAGGAAGTGGCCCGAGGCGACTCGCTGGGCCCACCGCTGGCTGCGATCACGGTAGGAGCAGCCTTCGGCGTCTGGTTCTTCAGACGCCAACTTCGCTCCACGGATCCGCTGCTGGACATACGACTGTTCGCCAATCGGACCATCAGCGCGGCGCTCGGCGTCTCCCTGCTCTCCGCCATCGCCCTGGGAGCCATCTATCTCCTGGTCACCCAGCACCTGCAATTGGTCGAAGGACTCTCTCCGCTGCAAGCAGGCCTTTGGGTGTTGCCCGCCGCAGCGCTGCTGGTCGTGGTTTCCACCCTGTCACCCATCCTGGCCCGGCGCGTGCGCCCAGGCCTGCTCATCGCAGTCGGCCTCGCCATACAAGCGGTCGGTTACCTGATGATCAGCCAGGTCGGCAGCATCGACGGGCTGGCGATGCTCCTGACCGGTTTCATCGTGCTCTATCCCGCCGTCGCACCTTCCATGGCCCTCACCACGGACATGGTCGTCGGATCGGCACCTCCGCACAAGGCCGGAGCAGCCTCCGGACTCGCCACGACCTGTAGCGACCTCGGCATCTCGCTCGGTATCGCCGTCATCGGCAGCATCGGCGCGATGGTCTACCGCTCCCAGGCGAGCCAGACGCTACCGGCCGGGCTCTCGCCTGAGGTCGCGGAGGCAAGCCTCGACAGCCTGGGCGGCGCGGTGTCGGCTGCACCAGATCTGCCCGACGCCCTCGGTGCGACGCTGCTGGCCGCAGCCCGGCAGGCCTTCACCAACGGACTCAACGTCGCCGCAGGCGCCGCGACGATCATCGCCGTCGCCGCGGCATGGCTGGCGTTCACCCGACTCCGGCACATTCCCCCGACCCACCCATCGACCGCCGCTTCCGCCGATGACCAAGCTCTCACGTAACGAGACGACTCTTGTCGAAGCGACATGCATGAGGAGATACACCATGACGGTGACAATCCGCCCCGCCATCCCTGCCGACGCGACCACCTTGCGCGCCCTGATGCGGGAACTGGCGACACATCAGGGGCAAGCGAGCGATGTAGTGGTGAGCGCAGATCGTCTGAGGGACCTGCTGAGCAGCCGCAGCGATATCGGTTATCTGATCGCTGAGCGAGCTGACAGGGCGATCGGCTACGTCTCCTGGGTCGAGCGGGTCAGCCTGTGGAGCGGCCAAGACTATCTCGCGCTCGACGACCTGTATGTCAGTACGAGCGAGCGCAGCACCGGAGTCGGCACACAGCTCATGCACGCCCTCGCCGACGCGTCCAGCGGTCGGACGATCCGCTGGGAAGTGGCGGAAGCCAACCAGGCGGCGCAGCGCTTCTACCAGCGCCTTGGGGCGAGCATCTTCACCAAGAAGATCTGCCGCTGGCAAAGGAGTTGACGCCGTACCAGACCGTGCCGAGGGGTCATGAAAGACCCTCGGCGCGGGGAGTCGCTGCGTGCATGGGATCCTCCACATCTCATCGGGGCCGCCAACGGTTGGCACATCATGCCCAGGACGCTCCCCTCACCCAAGGGTCGGCCCGCGTACCCTCACCAAAAGGGCAAAGGATGACGTCTGACGCGCTGGGGGCACGATGCGCCGTTTGCCGTTATTGATCTGTTCGTCATCGGCTACCGAGACCGTCGCGCGAGCCGGCGTGCCTCCCACTCCTCGGGCGTCAGCGTCCCCGCCTCAACCTCATCCGGGGGGTCCACCAGCACAACATCAGACGGCTGTTCCGGCAGCAGCAGTGGGGGCGGAGGCGGCGCAGTGTCTCCGGCTTCCACTTCTGTCTCGTATCAGGCCAACCTCCAATGCCGCAAACGCGACATTCCGCCCTCGTTGACGTCAACGGTGAGCCACGTGCCGGCGGGAAGAGGGGCGATGTGCGGCCCGACCCTGTCGTCGGGATAGTCGAGGCGTCCGAGGGGCCGCAGGTGCTCGGCTCCAAGCAGCAGATGGCACGCACCGGGGCTGAACAGCACATGATCTACGCCGAGCTTGCGCACGTCGTGGGGTTCCTCGTTGAACCCGCCACCCAGATGTAGCACGTCGAGTCGCGCCAGCTCACATTCCTGCGATCCGATGAGCTGGTGGATGCCGACGTCCGCTCGGTCGTCGTCCGTTCCTGCAATGTACTCGGCACGGCGCAAGGACAGCAGGCGTGTCGGGGTGAGCAGATCGGTGATCTCGCGCATGTTGCGAATCCAGCGCGTTCGCAGCGGCTGCTCGGTCAGGTCAACGTACAACGTGACCCAGCTCTCCCAATCGATCCACCGCGAGACGGTGAGATGACGGCTGTCGGAGTGCCAGCGTTGAGTGACCTCGAGTGTCGGAAACCCGAGACGGTGCTCGGCGAGAACATCGCCGGTGACAGTGTCCAGCAGCAGCCAGGTCGACCATACGGTCCTGTCATCTGACCGCGTTGACGCTCCGGCAACCAGCACAGACACCTGGGTTCCGTCGGGGCTGACCGCCGGAGGAGCCCCGAGCGCGGGGGACAGGCCAGGCCCTCGAACCCCCTGCACGGCCCAGCGCGCATGCCGGTGCTCCCACAGGATGCGATCACCGGACATCGCCCGGATCGATTCGGCACCGGCCACGATCAGCGTCGTGCCCGTGGGTGTCAGCGCTGCCATGGCGCCCGGTTCACGCGGCCAGCGGTCGACGGGAGTCGGCTTGCCGGCCAGTAAGGACGCCCGGTCGAAGGCAACGAACTCGCCGTCGAGGGTCGCAAGTACACAAGTCGTTGAACGCGACCACTGCTCGGCAGCCGAGCCCAATACCAACTGAGGATGAGTGTCGATGCTTCCCAGAAGTTCGACCGGAAGTGGCCGATCCAGCTCATCGCGCATGAGCTGATCCTGCCACGTGCGATCCGCTCGACGAGAGTGCGCACCTGCTCGCGTTCCAATTGGTCCACCTGGACGGCGATGCCCTCGCAGCCGGTCTCATTTACGGTCGCCGCGCAACGAATGGCAGCGAGCGACAATGCTTCACGGCTGCGACCCCGGCAAAGTGCATACTCTGCATATCACTCTGCGTGTAATAGACCGAAATGACCTACGGTTGCTGGCGGGGGTGCATGCGTGACCTGGAGGCGTGGATTGAGCAATGCCGGCCGACGGGGGGATTTGGCCCCGCGGACTGCGTGGATGTTCGCTGCGGCCTTCCTGTGCCTGGTTTTTCCGGCGAGATTAGCCGTTGCGTTCGATAACGCGGGGCCGGCCGCTGCGGCGGCGGCCGCGGCGACGTTCGCGCTGCCGTTGCTGTACACCGTCCCTCTCGGCCGGGCGGTCTGGAAGCGCCATCGAAACTGGCTCCTCGCCGCACAGGTCGTTCTGACCTACCTTCCTTTCGCCATCTTCGGTCAGGACTGGGTCGTCGGCCTGCCGGGATTTCTGGCTGGCCTGATCCTGCTCACCGTGAGAGCTCCGGTGTCGTGGGTCCTGTTCGGAGCCGTC
This sequence comes from Nonomuraea sp. LPB2021202275-12-8, assembly GCF_037044575.1. Taxonomy (NCBI): domain Bacteria; kingdom Bacillati; phylum Actinomycetota; class Actinomycetes; order Streptosporangiales; family Streptosporangiaceae; genus Nonomuraea; species Nonomuraea sp. LPB2021202275-12-8. Next base: position 28,089 of record NZ_JBAHWD010000017.1, read on the forward strand.
CTCATGGTCGAAGCGGCTCTGCGAATCGACATCTCGCTTCCTGTCGGTACGTCCGTCTCGGCGACCATCTGGGCCTTCAGCGTCCCCGTGAACACAGCCGTGGCGTTGTTCGGTCTCGTGCGCCTGGCCGATCTGGTCACTGGCCTGCACGCGACCCAGGCCGAACGTGCGGCCCTGGCCACTACGCGACAACGCCTTCGCTCAGAGGGCCGCCTGCGCGAGGCGATCGGTGACCGGCTCGAGGCTGTCAACGCACACGCCACCGCTGCCCGACTGGTCCTGGCCGACATCCCCGATCAGGCCCGCAGTCAGATCGTGGATGCGGCCGCTGTCGCACGCCAGGCGCTGGCCCAGGTTCGGGTGGCGGTCGCCGATGATGACCCTGACCCCAGTACGTCCGAGGCTGGACAGCCGGGGGATACCATGGCGCCGCGGGTGGCTCGATTCGTGTTGGTCGTGGTCTTGTGTGCCTTTTCCACGCAAATTGTGGCGAACGTTGTGCAATCGGAGCCCCCGACTATGGCCGCGGTCAGTTCCGTGCTCATCGTCATCGCGATCGTGATGCTCCAGCTCCACCACACGCCCTCACGCCGGGAAGGCAGCCGGCCACGCGCCTGGGCCTGGACCCTCGCCGCTCAAACGCTCTTGAGCTTGGTGTCCTTTCGCGTCGAGCTGACTCTTCTCGCGATGGCCACGTGCGCAGCAGGCTCGATGCTTCTGCTGCTGCGCGGCCGGTGGGCGTGGGCAGGATTCGTCGTCATCTCCTTCACTGTGGGCATGATCATGGCGGCCTCCCGGCCGTACACCACTTATAACGTCACCCCCTATTACCCGGTGTACGCGTCAACCACGGTCGCAGCATACGGACTTGTGATCTACGGATTGACTCGTCTGAGCGACCTCGCGCACCAAGTAGAGGCGGCGCGCCAAGACCTGGCCCAGATGGCTGTCCTGCATGAGCGGCTGCGTGTGGCGCGCGATGTCCATGACCTTTTGGGGCTGGGGCTGTCGGCGGTGGCGCTCAAGTGTGACCTGATCATAAGACTGATCGGCCGAGACGACACCCGGGCCCGCGATGAGCTCGAACGCCTGATGACACTGGTGGCCAGGGCGCGGTCCGACATGCTGTCGGTGACCGGCGAGGCGCATAACCTCCTGTCCCTGCGCAGCGAACTCGACGCAGCTCGCGACACACTGGCGACTGCCGACATCGAGGTGCGCGCCCTTGTCCCGTCCTCGCCAGTCCCGCCCTCTATCGATGCAGTGCTCGCCACGGTATTGCGGGAGGCCATCACCAACATCCTGCGCCACTCCACCGCGCAACAGTGCACCATCCAGTTGTCCGTGGCCGATGGGGCCTTTCGGCTGTACGTCGTCAACGACGGCGTTCCCACAGCTGAGGTGTCCACCACCAGCGGCGTCGGTGTGCGAAGCCTGCGCGTACGTGTGCAAGCCCTCGGCGGGCAACTCACCGTCGGGCCGGACGGGAAAGGCCGGTTCGAGGTGATGGTGAAGATCCCGTTCACGGCGTGACCAGCGCCTGTGATGTTAGGTTGAGGGCCGGGGCGGAACCGACGTCGGCTCATGGTGGTTGCTGGGGGAGGGACAGTTGGTCCGGGTTCTGATCGCTGAGGACATGCGCATCCTGCGTGACACCCTGGTCGCCCTCCTGGAGTTGGAGGATGACATCGAAATTGTCGCCGAGCTTGCCTCCGGTGCGGAAGTCTTGCCTGCCGTACTCCGCCATCAGCCGGACGTGGCCGTGCTCGACATCGACCTGCCCGGCACTGACGGGCTGACCGCCGCAGCGGAGATACACCGGCAGTTGCCCCAGTGCCGTACGCTGATCTTGACCGGCCTCGGCAGGCCAGGAACGCTCCGTCGTGCTCTTGCCGCGCACGTCTTCGGCTTCATCGTCAAGGACACGCCGGCACAGGAGCTGATCGATGCCGTACGGCGAGTGGCCAGTGGTGAACGCGTGATCGACGCGAAGTTGGCGCTGGCGGCGCTGGAAACATCTCGCAACCCGCTCTCGCCTCGCGAGCTCGAGGTCCTCAAGCGCCACGCCGCCGGTGCTTCCGCCGCTGAGATCGCTACTGACATGTCTCTGTCGTACGGGACCGTTCGCAACTATCTAGCGGCCGCGGTCACCAAGCTGGGTGCGCGCAATCGAGTCGATGCCGTACGCATCGCCGGCGAAGCCGGCTGGCTTTGACCGCACGGGTGCCGAGATGTGTCTCTCAAGGCCGGGTAGAGAAGCGGCTCGTGATGCTCGGCGACGTCGAAAACCCTGCTGTACATCAGCGCGAGCATCGAGGTCACAAGCATGCCCGTATGCGAATCGGCTCGATAGCGGCACCATCAAATGGCTCGGTGGCAGCTCGACACTCGCCTGTCACCTTCCAGAGGTCTTCTGCCAATGAGTGACAATGGATCCGTGATCCTCCGCTTGGCCCGCGCCGACGACGCAGACATGATTGCCCGTATCTGGCATCAGGGATGGCGTGATGGGCATCTGGGCCACGTCCCCGACGAACTCGTCGCCGCTCGCACAGCAGAAGCGTTTCACGTGCGTTCGTCAGAGCGGATCAGCGACACAACAGTCGCCGTCGCCGAAGGCGCGGTCGTGGGGTTCACCATGGTGGTCATGGACGAGGTCGAGCAAATCTACGTGGCTGAGCAACAGCGCGGCACCGGAGTCGCCGCCGTCCTGCTCAGCGAGGCGACATACCGGGTCGCTGCGAACGGCTACAAGCGGGCGTGGCTCGCCGTGGCCAGTGGCAACACCCGTGCCCGGCGGTTCTATGCACGCAACGGGTGGATCGACGATGGCCCTTACGACTATCCCGCCGCAAGCGCGGCCGGGCCCATCATCGTCCCCTGCCACCGCTACAGTTTTCCGGCCCACCCGGGCGGGCCTACCAGGCCTCTTGCGGGTTGAGCCGGCAGGCACGACACAGGAGATCGCCGAGTGCGGATTCGTACCCGGTAAACACCACAGCGGCATAGGTGGCGCGATCAGGCGTCGCGGAGAGGCTGTTCGCCTACCGCAACGCGACGGATGGCATCGATGAGCAGATCAGCAGGACCGTCCTTGGTCAGGAATCCTGACGCTCCGGCCGCTGCCGCGAGGCCGCTATAGCCCGCACGGGGAAGCCCTGTCAGGATGAGGACGCGGCAGGTGGGCAGCCGCCGGCGCAGTTCGGCGGCCGCGGTCAGACCGTCAACCACAGGAAGGTCGATGTCGATCACCGCTACGTCTGGGTGATGCGCCAGCCCGGCGGGGACGATCCGCTCGCCGGAGGCAAGAGCGGCGACGACCAGGAAATCTTCCTCCAGTTCGAGCAGAGCGACCAGCGTGTCCCGCAGATCATCCATGTCCTCAGCGATCAGAATCCTCGTCACCGGCGGCCGTCGCGGCGCCGTCGCACCGGCGATGATCTGCCTGCCACGGTTGTTACCGTCCACGCCTGTGTTGGCCATACTCCAGTGTCCGTTCACCGCCGGAGCCGATGCCAGTGCGGCTGGCCACGAAGCCGCCATGCACAATGCGGGGCGCGGAGCATGCAGATTGCACATCGGGGATTCCCGGCTTCATTGTGCCCGGCCCACGGGCCATCACATTCGGACATGACGCTGAGACATCCGAGCCAGGTCGCGAGCGTGGGTCTCCTTCGTACGGGACTCGGCGGTTCGGCACGGGTGGCCGCCCTGAACAGTGTGAAGGCTCGGCATCGCGATGAAAGTCCCGGCACTCCCGCGGGGGGCATCAGGTCGTCTGGCGCTGACGCCGCCCCGCGCCATACTGACGGATCAGCTGCGGCCCACCTACCTGCCTGGCGTGCCTTGACGACCTTCAAGCGGCTGTCCAGCTAGGTCAGTTGGCGGGGCAGCTGCTGCCCGCGCCGGGGACCTTGCCGGTCAGCATGTAGGTGTCGACCGCGCGCATGACGCAGCTGCTGCCGCTGAGGTAGGCGCCGTGGCCCTCGCCCTCGTAGGTGACCAGGACGCCGGTCTTGAGCTGCTCGGTGAGCGTGAGCGCCCACTGGTACGGGGTCGCCGGGTCGCCCTTGCCGCCGATGACCACGATGGGCGCGGAGCCGGTGGCGTCGATCTTCTTGGCCTCGTCGGTGCCCTTGGCGGGCCAGTGGGCGCAGACCGCGCCCGAGCCGTCGCTGGCCAGGATCGGGAAGACCTCCTTGACCTTCTCGTTGATCTCGGCGGTCTCCGCGGCGGTGGGCCGCTCGGCGGTGTCCACGCAGTTGATCGCCTGCAGGCTGGTCATCATGGTCGAGTAGGTGCCGTCGGGCTTGCGGCCGGTGTAGGAGTCGGCCAGCGTGAGCAGCGTGCTGCCGTCCCCCTTGAGCGCGGCGGCGGCGCCCTGCTCCAGCATCGGCCAGGTGGCCTTGGCGTACAGCGGGGTGATGACGGAGAGCTGGCCCAGGCCGTAGGTGAGCTCGCGGTCGCCGACCTTGAGCGGCTTGGTCTTGAGTCCGTCCATGAGCTTCTCGACGGTCTGCTCGACCTCGTCGGGGGTCTTGCCCAGCTCACAGCTCTGGGCCACGCAGCTTTCCGCGAAGGCGTCGAAGGCCTTGGCGAAGCCGGTCGCCTGGATCACCGCCCGCTCTTCGAACGTGACCGTCGGGTCGTAGGCGCTGTCCAGTACGAAGCGGCCGACGTTCGCCGGGAACTTGGTGGCGTAGACGGCGCCGAGGTGTGTGCCGTACGACATGCCGAAGTAGTTGAGCTTCTCGTCGCCGACGGCGGCGCGGATGCGGTCGAGGTCCTGGGCGGCGTTCACGGTGCCGACGTGCGGCAGCACCTTGCCGGAGTCCTTCTCGCAGGCGGTGGCGAACTCCTTGGCGAGCTTGTCGCCGTCCTCGTCGGCGGAGACGTCCAGGAGCTTGTCGAGCTCGCCGCCGCACTTGATGCCGGCGCTGCGCTCGACGCCGCGGGGGTCGAAGCTGACCAGGTCGTAGCGGGTGCCCAGGCCGGCGAACATCTGGCGGGCCATGGGCAGCGTGTCGACGCCCGACCCGCCGGGGCCGCCGAAGTTGAACACCAGCGAGCCGAGCCGGTCGCCGGTGGCCTTGATCCGGATCAGCGCGAGGTCGATCGTGTCACCGGTGGGCTTGGCGTAGTCGAGCGGGACCGCGACCTTGCCGCATTCGACGGCCGGGTCGGGCGCGGCGGGCTTGCCGTCGGCGCCGGTGAGGCCGGTGCACGCGCTCCAGGTCACCGTGCCGGTGCTCTGAGCAGCGGGCTTGCCGGAGGGCTTGCCCGCGGGTTCGCCGTCGGTCCCGCACCCGGCGAGAGCCGTCACGCATACGAGGAATGTGAACAAGGTCTTCTTCATGGCATCAAGCATGATGTGAAGACATTTACCCAGGTAGTGCGGTGTAACAGCTCTTTTGGGTGACTTCCTGGACGGGTCAGAGGTGACATCGCGCACAGGCCGGACGTGACAGATGTCAGCCCAGAGATCAACTCGACCGGGTGCGGTGCACGAACCACATGCCCAGCAGGCCGAACCCGACGCCCGCCACGCAGGTCCAGATCCACCAGTAGTTCTCCGGAGCGGGCTGGAAGATCAGCAGCACGACCAGGGCGATCGCCCACAGGCCGGTGCCCACGGCGATCGCCGCGGTGTCGTTGGTCCTGATGGGCTCGGGGTCGGGGTGCCACCGTTGCGTCACAGGATCCAGCCTAGCTTCCAATCGGGTCTCGATCCGATTACCGGCCTTTTTCGCAAAAGACAACGACTGTCACTCTTCGCCCATGAGTGACACGCGTAACGCAATAGACAGATTCTTCGCAATCTCCGCACGAGGCTCGACCGTATCCCGTGAGGTCCGGGGCGGTCTCGCCACCTTCTTCACCATGGCCTACATCGTGGTGCTGAACCCGATCATCATCGCCAACGGCAAGGACATCCAGGGCGAGGTCATCGGCGACGGCACCACCCCGAACGTGGCGCTGGTCGCCGCGGGCACCGCCTTCGTTGCCGGGGTGCTGACCATCCTCATGGGCGTCGTGGCCAGGGTGCCCTTCGCGCTGGCCGCCGGGCTGGGGCTGAACGCCTTCGTCACGTTCAACATCGCGCCGTTGATGACCTGGGAAGAGGCCATGGGCCTGGTCTTCCTGGAGGGTGTCGTGATCGGCATCCTGGTCCTGACGGGGTTGCGGGTGGCGGTGTTCAAGGCCATCCCGGCCCAGCTCAAGACCGCCATCAGCGTCGGCATCGGCCTGTTCATCGCGCTGATCGGCTTCGTGGACGCCGGATTCGTGCGCCGCGTGCCCGCCGGGCCGCCGCTGGAGATGGGCATCGCGGGCAGCCTGACCTCCTGGCCGATCCTCGTGTTCGTCATCGGCCTGCTGCTCACCGCGGCCCTGGTGGCGCGCAAGACCAAGGGCGCGATCCTGATCGGCATCGTCGCCACCACCGTCCTGGCGATCATCGTGGAGGCCCTCGCCAAGTCCGGCCAGTTCTCCGCCGAGAACCCGGGCGGCTTCCAGCTCAACGTCCCGGCCGTGCCCAGTGAGATCTTCGGCTTCCACAACCCGCTCGTGCTGTTCGCCGAGTTCAACCCGTTCGGCGCCTTCAGCTCGGTCTCCGTCCTGCTGGCCGTGCTGTTCGTGTTCACGCTGCTGATCACGGACTTCTTCGACACGATGGGCACGATCGTGGGCGTGGGCCGCCAGGCGGACCTGGTGCAGGAGGACGGGACGCTGCCCCGTACCAAGGAGATCCTGCTCGTCGACTCGCTCGGCGCCGTCGCGGGCGGCGCCGGATCGGTCTCGTCGAACACCACCTACATCGAGTCGGCCGCCGGCGTCGGCGAGGGTGCGCGGACCGGCCTGGCCAGCGTGGTCACCGGCCTGCTCTTCCTGGTGGCCATCTTCTTCGCGCCGCTCGTCACGGTCGTGCCGTACGAGGCCGCCGCGCCGGCGCTGGTCGTGGTGGGCTTCCTGATGATGACGTCGGTCCGCGAGATCGACTGGGCCGACTACGAGATCGCCATCCCGGCGTTCCTGACCATCGTCCTGATGCCGTTCACCTACTCGATCTCCAACGGCATCGGCGCGGGCTTCGTCTCCTACGTGCTGATCAAGGTCGTACGCGGCAAGGCCAAGGAGATCCACCCGCTGATGTGGGGGGTCGCCGTGCTGTTCATCGTGTACTTCGCGCTCGGGCCGATCCGGGTGCTGTTCGGGCTGTGATCCAGGCGGGCCGCCCGTCATGGCGGGCGGCTCCGCGGGGTATCAAGGAGTGAGACGTACTCCGCGATTAGGGAAATATCGTGACTCCCCATATAGTTAGCAAAGGTAATGACTCGTGCTAACCAAACCCCAGCCCAAGATGGACCTGCGCAGCGGCGCCGGCCTCGCTTCAGCCCTGCGCGTTTCACTGGCAAGGCTGAACCGGCGGCTCCGGCGACAGGCGGCGGCGCACTCGCTGACCCCCACGCAGTTCGCGACGCTCGCCGCGGTGGAACGGCATTCCGCGATAACCCCCGGCGAATTGGCCGAGCTCGAGAAGGTGCAACCGCCCTCGATGACGCGCGTGATCGCCGCGCTCGAGGAGCGCGGCCTGCTCCAGCGCACCCCGCATCCGACCGACCGGCGCCAGGTGACCGTGACCGTGACCGAGGCCGCCGAGAAGCTGCTGAAGGAGGAGCGCCGACGCAAGGAGGCGTGGCTGACGCAGCGGCTGAAGGAGCTGACCCCCGAGGAGAGGTCCATCCTCAGGCAGGCGGCTCCGATTCTGGAGAAGCTCAGCAGGATATAGAGCCTGAGGAACCCAAGACCGGGATGTTCCGGTCGCTCAAGATTCGTAACTACCGCATGTTCGCGGCCGGTGGCGCCGTCTCCAACGTCGGCACCTGGCTGCAGCGCACCGCCCAGGACTGGCTGGTGCTGGAGCTGACCAACGGCAGTGCCGCGGCGCTCGGCATGGCGACCGCGCTGCAGTTCCTGCCGATGCTGCTGTTCGGGATGTTCGGCGGCGTGCTGGCCGACCGCTACCCCAAGCGGCCGATCCTCATCACCGCGCAGTCCCTGATGGCCGCCCTGGCCCTCGGCATCGGCGTGCTCACCATGACGGGGACCGCCCAGGTCTGGCACGTCTACGTGATGGCGTTCACGCTCGGCATCATCTCCTGCGTGGAGGTGCCGACCAGGCAGGCGTTCGTGGTCGAGATGGTCGGGCGGGAGGACCTGCCCAACGCCATCGCGCTCAACAGCTCCATCTTCAACCTGGCCCGTGTGGTGGGACCGGCGATCGCCGGTCTGCTCATCTACGTGCTCGGCGGGACCGGCCCGATCTTCCTGATCAACGCGCTCACCTTCGCCGGCGTCATCTCCAGCCTGGTCTTCATGCGCAAGTCCGAGCTGAACCTGGCCGAGCCGGTGCCGAGAGCCAAGGGGCAGCTCCGCGAGGGGCTGAAGTACGTGCTCAGGCGCGAAGAGCTGCTGATGCCGATCCTGCTGATCGCCTTCGTCTCGATGTTCGCGCAGTCGTTCTCGATGTCGATCGCGCTCATGGCCCGCGAGGTCTTCGGCGCGGGGGCGTCCTCGTTCGGCCTGGCCTCCAGCATGTTCGCCGTCGGCGCGCTAGGCGGGGCGCTGCTGGCCGCGCGCAGGGCACGCCTGTCGCGCAAGGTGCTGATCGCCGGCGCGATCGGGTTCGGGCTGTTCCAGATGGCCACCGCGTTCGCGCCCTTCTACCCGGTGTACCTGCTGCTGCTGATCCCCACCGGCGTCGCCCTGATCACCGTCAACACCTCGGCGAACGCCAGCGTCCAGCTCGCCACCTCGCCCGAGATGCGCGGCCGGGTCATGGGCATCTACATGCTGGTCTTCACCGGAGGAGCGCCCATCGGCGCGCCGCTGGTCGGCTGGCTCTCGGAGCTCGGCGGGCCCAGGACGGGCGTCATGCTCTCCGGCGTGCTCGTGCTCGTGGGCACGGGTATGGCGGTCCTGCTGACCAAGCTGATCGCCGCACGGGTCGCCACGCCGGCCCTGGCCGCAGCCTGAGCCACGCCCCTGATGACCACGTACGGGCGCAGCCGCGAGGACAATCGGTGACATGAGGCTCTTCGCGGCTGTGGTGCCGCCCGACGAGGTGCTCGACGAGCTCCAGCAGGTGATCGCGCCGCACGTCGGGCAGGTGCCCGGCCTGCGCTGGCCGGACCGCGCCACCTGGCACATCACGCTGGCGTTCTTCGGTGAGGTGCCCGAGCGGGTGCTGCCCGACCTCAGGGCGCGCCTGGCCCGCGCCGTCCACCGGCACACCGCCCCGACCCTGGCCTTCACCGGGTTCGGGGCGTTCTCTTCGGTACGGCGCGCCAGGGTGTTCTGGGCCGGGCTGTCCGGCGACCCGATGACGCGACTGGCCGACTCGGTCAAGGCCGGAGCCCGCCGGGCGGGCGCCGTACAGACCGACGTCAAGCGCTTCCATCCGCACCTCACGCTCGCCCGCGCCAGGGCGGAGACGGACCTCCGCCCGCTCGTCGAGTCGCTGTCCGGATTCGGCGGCTCGACGTGGCGGGCGGAGAGCGTCCGTCTCGTCAAGAGCGAGCAGGGCGCGCAGGTGAGGTACGAGTCACTCGACGAATGGGCGCTGGCATCCGCGCCGCCCGGCTAGGCTCCAGGGCGTGGATCGTCCTCGCTCCTGGCTGCTGCCCACCGTGCTCGGCCTCCTCCTGCTGATCGTGATCGTCGGCGCCCTGGTGGGCTGACCTACCAGGCGTAGTCCTCCGGAGCGGTGCGGTGCCCCGGGAAGATCTCGTCCAGCCGGGCCAGCGCCTGCTCGTCCAGCTTGATCTCCAGGGTCCGCATGCTGCCCTCGAGCTGGTCCATGGTGCGCGGGCCGATGATCGGCGCCGTGACCGCGGGCTGCGCGAGCAGCCAGGCCAGGCCCACGTGGGCCGGGTCCTCGCCCAGCTCGTCGCAGAACTTCTCGTACTGCTCGATCTTGTCGCGGTGCTTCTCGAGCTCCTTGACCATGCGCTCGGCGCCCGAGCGGCCCTTGTCCATCTTGCGCAGCACGCCGCCGAGCAGGCCGCCGGCCAGCGGGCTCCACGGGATCACGCCGAGGCCGTAGTCCTGGCAGGCGGGCAGCACCTCCAGCTCGACCGCCCTGGTGAGCAGGTTGTAGTGGCTCTGCTCGCTGGTCAGGCCGAAGAAGTTGCGCCTGGCGGCCGTCTCCTGCGCCTTGGCGATGTGCCAGCCGGCGAAGTTGGACGATCCCACGTACAGGATCTTGCCCTGCTGGCGCAGGACCTCCATGGCCTCCCAGAACTCCTCGAACGGGGTGTCCCGGTCGATGTGGTGCGCCTGGTAGATGTCGATGTAGTCGGTCTGCATGCGCTTCAGCGAGGCGTCGCAGGCGCGGCGGATGTTCAGCGCGGACAGCTTGTTGTCGTTGGGCCAGTCGCCCATCGAGCCGTAGAGCTTGGTCGCGATGACCGTCTTCTCCCTGCGGCCGCCCCCCTTCGCGAACCACCGGCCGAGAATGTTCTCGGTGATGCCCTCGCCCTGCTTCCAGCCGTAGACGTTGGCGGTGTCGAAGAAGTTGATGCCCAGCTCATGGGCCCTGTCCATGATCGCGAAGGAGTCTTCCTCCGCGGTGACGGGGCCGAAGTTCATGGTGCCGAGACAGAGTGGACTGACCTGGAGGCCACTGCGTCCGAGGTTCACGTAATCCATGCTTTCCACCCTAAATACCTGGAGTGCGCTCCAGGCCATAGGGTTGTCGCGTGAGTTCGCGAGGGCCGGTGATCAGCCTGATCCGCGCCTCCGTTCCCCTCTTCCTGTCGATGGTGACCGGCCTGGCCGGGACGCTGGTGGTCACCTCGGTGCTGGGCCGCCACGCCACCGTCACGCTGGCCGCGTTCGCGGTCATGACCGCGGTGCTGAACCCGGCCGCCACCGCCATCGCGGGCGCGTTGCGCGGGCTGGCGCCGTTCGTGGCGCCGCATAGGGACGATCCGGACGCGGTGGTGCCGATCCTGCGGGACGCGCGCTGGCTCAGCCTGGCCGTCGGTGCGGCGGGCGCCCTGGCTGTGCTGTGCGTGCCGGGGTTGGCCCGGACCGCCGGGGTGCCGGGCGAGGTGGTGGCCGAGCTCGGCGCGCTGCCCTGGCTGATCGCCCTCTACCTGCTGGTCCTCGCCTCAGGAGGCGGCGCCACCGCGGTGCTCGTCGCGATCGAGCGCACCCGCGGGGTGCTCTGGTCCAGCCTGGCCGGCACGGCGGCGATGATCGGGCTGGCTGTCGCCCTCGTCCCGCCGCTCGGGCTCACCGGTGTGGGCGTGGCCTGGCTGCTGTCCGGGGTGGCGTCCGTCGCCGTCGCGAACCTCAGCCTGCGCCGCGCCCTGGGCCGCGGCGTCGGCCGGGCGCGGCCGCGGATCGGCGAGATCATCCGCCTGGCGAGGGTGAGCGTCCCGCTCGCCAGCACGATCCTGATCAAGTTCGGCGTGCTCGGAGTGGTCACCTTCGCCGCCGGTACGACCAGCGCCCGCGACGCCGCCGCCCACGCCGTGCTGACCACCCTCACCGGCTTCACCATGCTGGCTTCGCTGTCCGTGGCGCAGGCGTCGGTGCCCCGGGTGGCCCGCGCCGGCACGACGGCCGAGGCCCGCCGCGCCAACCGGACCGCCGCCCTGCTCGCCGTCACCGGCACGAGCGCCGCCGCCCTCGCGCTGCTCGCGCTCGGCGACCCGATGCTGACGGTTTTCAGCGACGATCCGGGGGTGCGCGACAGGGTGTCCGGGCTGATGCCGCTGATGCTGCTGGCGTCCACGGCCGACGCCGCCCAGGCCGTGCAGGGCATCGGCCTCACCGCGCTCAAGCGCTCAGGGGCCAGCCTGCTCTACTTCGCCACCGGCTATGGCCTGCTCGTGCTCGCCGCCGTGCCCGTCGCCGCCACCTGGGGGATCACCGGGCTGTGGGTGGCCATGGTGGCCGCGAACGTGCTGCTCGCCGTCCTCCAGGGCGCCGGTTTCCGCCGGCACAGTGCCCGCGTGGGCCGGCCCGGTCCGGTCACGGTTGGGGCATGATGGCGGGCGTGGGGGCGATCCTGATCAGAACATCGACCGTGGCGACCGTGACGCTGGCGCTGTCCGCAGTGTGCCTGGGTACGCCTGCCCACGCCGACGACGACAAGCTGTTCACGTTCAAGGACTCCCGGATCACCGAGTCCAGCGGCCTGGCCGTCTCGCCCACCCACGACGGCGTCTACTACACCCACAACGACAGCTCGGCGCAGCCCGAGTTCTACGCCGTCGGCCAGGACGGCCGGACCAGGGCCACCTTCCGCCTGCGGGGGGCGGAGGCGCGCGACTGGGAGGCCATGGCGGTCTCCAAGGATCCCGCGACGGGCCGGGCGACGCTCTGGCTCGCCGACATCGGCGACAACCTCGACAGCGCCTGGCCGGACATCTCCATCTACAAGGTCAACGAGCCCGCCGACCTCGCCGACGCGACCCTCCCGGCGACCCGCTACCGCTTCCGCTACGCGGGCGGCGGCCGCAATGCGGAGGGCGTCATGGTCAACCCGGTGACCGGCAGGCTGTACGTCGTCTCCAAGGAGCTCTCCGGCGCCGTCTACGCGGCCCCGAAGAAGCTCCGCACCGGCAGGCCGAACGTGCTGCGCAAGATCGCGAGCGCGCCCATCATGGCCACCGACGCCGCCTACGCCCCCGACGGCTCCTCGTACGTGGTCCGCACCTACTTCTCCGCCACCCTCTACCGCCCGTCGGGCGAGCTGATCGGCAGGGTCCCCATGCCCGACCTCCAGCAGGCCGAGTCCATCGCCTACACCCTGGACGGCAAGGCCCTGCTGGCCGGCTCCGAAGGCCCCAGCAGCCCCGTCTACCGGGTCCCGCTGCCCGCCACCGCTCTCTCCTCGGCGCCCCCGGCGACCCCGGCCCGTTCGGAGCCTCCCGCCCGCCCCACCGCCCAGGGGACGCGCGCCGCCGAACCGATCACCGAACCGGCGAGTCTCACAGGTCGTGACATCCTCATCTGGCTGGCCGCCGCGGCGATCGCCATCGGCGCCATCACCTTCCTCGCCCGCCGCACCCGCTGACGACGTCCGGGTCAGCCCATGACCTCAACCCATCGTGCCCGAGCCGTCGATCGCTGATGTGGCTCGTGGCGGGGGCCTGCATCGTCGCGGGCGCCGTCCCGCTGCGCCTGGCGGCTGTCAGGCGGCGCAGGAACGAGAGGTGAAGCCCGGAACCGCAGGCCGCACCTGGCCGGCCACCGCCGCCGTGATGACCGGGCTGGTGGCCGTGGCGAGCGTGCCAGGCACCGTGGCCGCCGGGGTCGCGCTGCGGGCGGGCGTGCGGCCTCGCCGCCTCGTACCGGCGAGCGTGGTCATGGCGATCGCCGCGGCCGGAGTTTTCCTCGCCTGGCCGATCGGGGTGACACTCGCTTGCGCGGCGTTGCTGATGGCGGCGAACGGGCTGGTCGTATCGGCGCTGTTCGCGGCGCTGCCCGCGGTGGCGGGCGAGCGGGCCGGGTGGGCCGCCGGAGCGCTGACGCGGCTCGGCAGCCTGGGCACGCTGCTGGGGCCGCCCCTGCACACAGCGGTCGTCGACCGGGCCGGATGGCAGGCGTCGATACTCGTCACAGCGCTGCTCGCCGGGGCGGGACTCACCTGTGCGACGACGGCTCTGCGGTGGGCCGCGAAGCCAGAAGACGCGGAGCGAGGCTGACCCCCGAGAGCCGGGTCCCCTCAGGAGCCCGGCCGTACAAGACCGGTCTCGTAGGCGAGGATCACCAACTGCACCCGGTCGCGGACGTTCAGCTTCATCAGGGCCCGGGTGATATGGGTCTTGGCGGTCAGCGGGCTGATCACGAGTTTCGCGGCGATGTCGTCGTTGGACAGGCCCTCCGCCACCAGGCGGACGACCTCGCGCTCGCGGGTGGTGAGGACCGCCAGCCCGTCACCGCTCACCGGGGCGGGCCGATGGGCGAACTGCTGCACGACGCGCCGCGTGACGCCCGGCGACAGCAGTGCCTCCCCTGCCGCGACCACGGCGACGGCGCGGCGCAGTTCGGCCGGCTCGACCTCCTTGGTGAGGAAGCCGCTGGCGCCGGCGCGCAGCGCGGCGAAGACGTGCTCGTCGGTGTCGAACGTGGTGAGGATGATGACCTTGGTCGCCGGACGTTCGGCGAGTATCCGGCGGGTGGCCTCGATTCCGTCCATCCCCGGCATGCGGATGTCCATGAGGATCACGTCGGGCTCCGCCGCCCGGGCCTGCCGTACGGCTTCGTCGCCCGTGGCGGCCTCGGCGACCACGGTGAGGTCCCTGGACCGGCCGAGCAGGCTGCGGAAACCCGCCCGGACGAGGGCCTGGTCGTCGGCGAGCAGCACTTTGATCGTCATGTCCTCAGGGGGATGCTCGCCCGTACGGTGAAGCCCCCGCTCCTTTCGATGGTCAGTGTGCCGCCCAGGGTGGTGATGCGCTCGCGCATGCCGGTCAGGCCGTGCCCCTCTGCGGGAGCGGTGCCCCCATGGCCGTCGTCGGCCACCTCGACGGTCACCGCGGTGCCCGTCAGGCACAGCCGTACCGACACGTGGGTGGCGTTCGCGTGTTTGATGGTGTTGGTCAGCGCCTCCTGGACGACCCTGTGGGCCGCGAGGGCCTGGGGGCCGGTGACCGCGGCGGGGTCCCCCTCCTCGTGCAGGGTGACGCTCAGGCCGGTCGCCCTGGCGGCGGTGACGAGGGCGGCGATGCCGCCCAGGTCCGGCTGAGGGGCGGCGTCGCCGTCGATCCGCAGGACGCCGATGAGGGAGCGCAGGTCGGCCATGGCCTTGCCCCGCACCTCCATCGCGGTGCGCAGGGCGTCGCGCGTCTCCTCGGGAGACTCCTCCAGCGTGTCGGCGGCCACGTTGAGGTGGACGCCGACGACGGCCAGCGTGTGGGCGACGATGTCGTGGAGCTCACGGGAGATCTCCAGCCGCTGTTCGGCGAGTCGGCGGCGGGCGTCCGCCTCGCGTGACTCCTCCATCTGCGCCCGCCAGCGCGCCTGGAGGTGCCGGCTGTTTCCGACAGCCAGCACGAGTGCCAGCCAGAGCGTCTCGGCTCCGCCCGCCGCGAGCGCGCGGGCCGGGGAAGCGCCCGCGACGGCCCAGTCCCAGGCCAGCGCGTATGCCAGCAGGAACAGTCCCACGACGACGGCCCAGCGCGTCCGGCCCGCCGCCGCGACGGTGTAACAGGCCACCGTCAGCGGCCACACCCAGCCGCCCTCGAACAGCCCCGCCACCTGGAAGGCGATCAGCACGACCGCCGACACCACCAGGACTTCGACCGGCCGGCGCCGCCGCACCACGAGCAGTCCGCCGAGGACGAGTCCCATCGTGACCGCCGGCCAGCCGATCGGGGCCCCGACCGCCGCCATCCCGGTCAGGACGGCGACGGTCGTGAGAACGGCCGGAGCCAGGGCGGCGATCATCGGCGGGTGCGTGGCAGGCGGACGGCGGCCAGGGCCATCCAGGCGAGGTCGGCGGCGATCGCGACGCGTTCGGTCAGCCCCACCACCGGCGGCAGGGAACGGGCGACCATGACGTCGACGAGGGTGACCACGAACAGCATCATCCCAGCCACCACGACGACGGTGGCACCGGTGAGCAGGGCGTCCCTCGGCCAGGCCCTGGTGAGCAGCACGGCGGCGATCATGAAGGCCAGGAAGGCCGCCCAGGCGGAGAAGCCGTGCACGGTTTCCGAGATCGACGGGTTGTCCCACTGTCCCGGCGGGTCGGCGGGGAAGACCGCGGCCACGAGGACGCCCGCCGCCCAGATGCCGAGCAGCCAGGTCCCCGCACGGCTGGTGCCGGTGCGGGCCACCGCCACCGTGAGGGCAGCCGCGGCGAGCCCGATGGCGACCAGCCCGAGCGGGACCAGCCAGCCCGCGCCCGTGTTGACGAACCTGCTGACCGTCTCGCCGACGGGGCTCATCTCCCTGTTGACCACGTCCGAGATCGCGAAAGCCGCAGCGCCGACAGCGATTCCGGTAAGAACCATCTTCTTCATGGCTGTGACGGTAGGGAGGGAGGAGGGTCCCCGGCGTCGTCCGTTCGCAGACACCTGCGGGTACACCGATCGGTGTACGGGCTGTTCCGTCACGTGCGGGACACGCCGGGCAGGAAGGGGGCAGGCCTGCCTTCGGGGTGGAGGGTCTCCATGGAGGCGTACCACGCCTGGCGACCGTGCACCGCGCGTTCGCCCCCTGAACGCGCCCGGCGCGGTCTCGATAGACAAGTCAGCTTGTACAAGCTGACTTGAAGACTTAGGGTGGCGGCATGGCAGGAACCGACATCTCGGAGTCGGCCGCCCGGGCCGCGCGTGAGCTGCGTGTGGTGTTCGGCCGGCTCTACCGCCGGTTCAAAGGAGCTCTCTGACAACCGCGAGCTCACGCCGTCCCAGGCGTCGATACTCAGCCGGCTGGGCAAGGAGGGCGACGCTTCGGCCAGTGATCTCGCCGCCGCTGAGCGGGTCCGGCCGCAGGCGGTCGCCCCCACGCTCGCGGTGCTGGCCGACCGCGGGCTGATCGAGCGTCGGCCCGATCCCCACGACGGGCGGCGGCAGGTGATCTCACTCACCCGGGCAGGCCGCGCGCTGTTCGAGGACTCCCGGCGCGCGGGCGACGAGTGGCTGGCCCGCGCGATGCAGGAGCACTACACCGAAGCCGAGCGGCAGACCCTGATCGAGGCGATCGCCTTGCTCGAACGGCTGAACCGGCCATGACTCGCCCCGCCGCGGCGGGGGTTCGTCACCATCGTGGCCGTGTTCCTCCCCGACGGCCGAGCGTGGGACACCTCAGGCACCACCACCGCAACGGAAGGACCGGCCATGCCGCTCACCACACTCGACGAACGCACCGCCCTGCTCATCGTCGACCTGCAGCGGGGTGTCCTCGCCCGCCCTGCGGTGCCCCACACCCCCGGCGACGTCATCGCCCGCGCCGTTGACCTCGCCCGCGCCTTCCGCGCCCACGCTCTGCCGGTCGTGCTGACCCGATTCACCACCGCCCCCGACGGGGCTGACGCCACGCCCGGCCGCACCGACATGCCCCGCCCGTCCCAGGCCCCGCCCGAAGGCTGGGACACCCTCGTCGACGACCTGGCCGGACACCCTGAAGACATCGTCGTCACCAAGCGCACGTGGGGATCGTTCTACGGCACCGATCTGGACCTGCACCTGCGCCGCCGCGGCATCACCCAGCTCGTCCTGGCCGGGGTCGCCACCAGCATCGGCGTGGAATCCACCGCCCGTGCCGCGCACGAGCGCGGCTATCACCTCACCCTGGCCACCGACGCCGTCACCGACCTCAACCCCGACACCCACGACAACACCGTCCAGCGCATCTTCCCCCTCCTGGGCGAAACCGGCAGCACCGCGGAGATCATCGAACTCCTGGCCAAGACCCGGTAGCTCTGGTGGTGCGGAGATCGGGCTCCTCGGCGGAGTGGATCCCGACGCCGGGAAGTCCGGTCGCTGTCAGGGGCGGCGCATGGTGGCGGTGAACATGTCGCCGCGCAGGGCGCGCTCGACTACCTCGACGGAGCGGGACAGGCGCACCAGGCGAGGTCCCTCCTGGCGGTAGGTGTCGAGGACCGCCTCGATGGCGTGGGGCGGTAGGTGCCCTTTGAGGTCGACCGCGGCGCCCCGGTAGCCGGCGCGGGCCGCCTCGATGGCCGAGTTGACGTGGTGGCTCGCCATGCGGGCCAGGGCGATGGGATGGCGCCTGAGCACCTCGTAGGCTCGGTAGTCCGGCGGCACCGCGTCGAGCAGCCAGGCCACGGCCGTCGTCTCCCAGTCGGGGACGCTGGGCGGACGGACCTCCGCGGGCCATTCGGGCGGGACGTACATGGATCCATCGTACTCATGTTCGATTCGCCAGCCCAGAGGGCGGTATGGCCAGGCGGGGGCGGGCAACGGCGGTATGGCGGGTACGTCTGCGATGAGGGGCGGGAGGGCTTTAAGGGGGGAAATGGGCCTAGGCGTCGATCGCACCGTTTCGGACACATTGCGATGGTTTGCGGCTGATGGCTGCCCGGATTGCCGCCGAATCGGCACACTGGCCTCGTGACGGAGAAGATCGGAGTCGTGGGAGCCGGCATCGTCGGTCTTGCGGTCGCCCGCGAGCTGGCTCGGGCACGGGGCGCCGAGGTGACCGTGCTGGAGAAGGAGAGTCGCGTCGGCGCGCACCAGACCGGCCACAACAGCGGCGTCGTGCACGCGGGCATCTACTACCCGCCGGGCTCGCTCAAGGCGAGGCTCTGCCGGGAGGGAGTGGCGCTGCTCAAGGCCTACTGCGCCGAGCACGCGCTGCCGTATGAGGAGGTCGGCAAGCTGGTGGTGGCGAGCACGCGGGCCGAGCGCCCGTTGCTGGCCGCGCTGGCCGAGCGGGCCAGGGCCAACGGCGTGCCGGGCATCGTCCAGCTCGACGGGCTGGCGCTGCGCGAGGTGGAGCCGCACGCGGTCGGCGTCGGCGCGATCCACTCGCCGCACACGGCGATCGCCGACTTCCCGGCGGTCGCGCGCAGGCTCGCGCTCGACCTGGGCGAGCTCGGCGGTTCGGTACGGCTCGGGCTCCCGGTCAGGGGCATCAGGGAGACCGCCGGCGGGGTGGAGGTGGTGGCCGGGAAGCGGAGGTTCGGCTTCGACCGGCTGGTGATCTGCGCCGGACTGGGCACCGACGCCGTCGCCAGGATGGCGGGCATGCGGGGGGAGGTGCGGACCGTGCCGTTCAGGGGCGAGTACTACGCGCTCGCGGGGGCTGCCAGGCAGTTGGTGCGGGGGCTGATCTATCCGGTGCCCGATCCGCGCTACCCGTTCCTGGGGGTGCATCTGACCAGGCACATCGACGGCGAGGTGCTGGTGGGACCGAACGCGGTCCTCGCCGGTGCGTACGAAGGATACCGGTGGCGAAATTTCCGGAATTTTCCGGAAATTGTGAGTTGGCCGGGAACGCTCCGCATGGCACGCCGACACTGGCGCACCGGCGTCAAGGAGGTCTACGGCTCGCTGGTGAAGAGCGCGTTCGTCAAGGCGGCCCGGCGCTACGTGCCCGAGCTCACCGCCGACGACCTGCGGCGCGCCGAGGGCGGCGTGCGTGCGCAGGCCGTCGCCAGGGACGGCAGGCTGGTCGACGACTTCGTGGTGGACGTGCACGGAGGCATCGTGCTGGTGCGCAACGCACCCTCGCCGGCGGCCACGTCCAGTCTGGCCATCGCCCGGCACATCGCCGGAATTGTCCCAGCACTCTCCCGATGAGTGCATCCTTGGATGTGATGGAAGCGCGACTGCTGATCGTCGAAGACGACCCGAACATCCTCGAACTCCTCGCCGCGAGCCTGAGGTTCGCGGGTTTCGACGTGTGCACGGCCAAGAGCGGCCAGGACGCCGTGGCCGCCGTCCAGCGGCAGCGACCCGACCTCGTGGTGCTCGACGTCATGCTGCCCGACGTGGACGGCTTCGAGATCGTGCGGCGGATGCGCGGCGGCGGGGTGCACACGCCCGTGGTGTTCCTCACCGCCCGCGACGAGACCGAGGACAAGATCCGCGGCCTGACGATCGGCGGCGACGACTACGTGACCAAGCCGTTCAGCCTGGAGGAGGTCGTCGCCAGGATCCACGCGGTGCTCCGGCGCACCGGCGGGGAGGCGCAGCCGCCACCGCCGAGGCTCACCTTCGCCGACATCGAGCTGGACGAGGAGAGCCACGAGGTGTGGCGCGGCGGCCACGCGGTCGCGCTCTCGCCGACCGAGTTCAAGCTGCTGCGCTACTTCATGACGAACGCGGGCCGGGTGCTGTCCAAGCCGCAGATCCTGGACCACGTCTGGGACTACGACTTCCGCGGTGAGGTCGGCATCGTCGAGTCCTACGTCTCCGTGCTCCGCCGTAAGATCGACAACCGCAGCCCGCGGCTCATCCACACGCTGCGCGGCGTCGGCTACGTCCTGCGCCTACCGCCGGGCGTCTAGTGACCCGGGTGGGCGGCCTGCCGCTCAGGATCAAGCTCATGGCGTCGATGCTGGCGCTGCTCGGGCTCGGGATGAGCTTCATCGGCGTGGTCAGCGTCTCGGTCCTGCACGGCTACCTGCTGGACCGCGTCGACAGCCAGGTCAACCTGGTCTCCGTGCGGGTGCACAAACGGCTGGTCAACGATCAGCTGAGACGCGATCAGGGCCGCAAATCGGCCGAGAAGCCGCTGCTCATCGAGTCCGACACGATCGTGCTGACGAAGGACGCCGCCGGCCGGCTCACGCCGACGCAGAACGAGCGGGACGTCGACATCAAGCCCAAGCCGGTGCTGGAGGAGTCGCCGGGGCCCGGGATCTACACCGCGCCGGCGGTCGACGGCGACGGCGCCTGGCGGGTGAAGGAGACCGCGACGCCGCAGGGCGTCTTCGTGGTCGCCACGGACCTGGAAGAGGTCGACGAGATCACCAGGCGGCTCGTGCTCATCGAGCTGCTGGGCGGCGGCGGCATCGTGCTGATCCTCGCCGTCGTGGGCGTCACGATCGTGCGGCACAGCATGCGGCCGCTGGTCGAGATCGAGCGCACTGCCGGCACCATCGCCGACGGCGAGCTGGGGCGCAGGGTCCCGGACGGCGACCCGCGCACGGAGGTGGGCCGCCTGGCCGGCGCGCTCAACGGGATGCTGGCGCAGATCGAGAGCGCGTTCGCGGCCCGGTCGGCGTCCGAGGCCGCGGCCCGGCGATCCGAGGACCGGATGCGCCAGTTCGTCACCGACGCCTCGCACGAACTGCGCACCCCGCTCACCTCGATCCGCGGCTTCGCCGAGTACGCCAGGCAGAACCCGAACGCCGACGCCGCCGAGCTCATGCTGCGCGTGGAGAGCGCCGCGGGCCGGATGAGCCTGCTCGTCGACGACCTGCTGCTGCTCGCCCAGGTGGACCAGGCCAGGCCGTTGAAGATGCGCCCCGTCGACATGCTGGCGCTGGCGGCCGACGCCGTGCAGGAGGCGCGCATCCTCGCGCCCGGTCGGGAGATCGGGCTGGACGTCGTGGGCGGCGCCGCCCTGATCGTCTCCGGTGACGAGGTACGGCTGCGCCAGGTCGTCGGCAACCTCATGTCCAACGCGCTCATCCACACCGAGGACGGCACGCCCATCACCGTGCGTGTCGGGGCGAAGGGCGACACGGTCTTCCTGGAGGTGGCCGACAAGGGCCGTGGCCTCACCCCCGAGCAGGTCGAGCGGGTCTTCGAACGCTTCTACCGGGCCGACTCGGCCAGGTCACGCCGCCGGTCGGGCGAGGACCGGGGCAGCGGCCTGGGCCTGGCCATCGTGCAGGCGCTGGTGCGGGCGCACGGCGGCACCGTGGTGGTGGAGAGCACGCTGGGCGAGGGGGCGACGTTCAGGATGGAACTCCCACTCGCCTTGGAGTGACCCTTCAGCAATTCCTCAGGTGCCTGGGGAACCCTGGAGAGGTGACTGAATCCGAGGCGCTGATCATGGTGGTGGACGACGAGCCCAGCATCAGGGACCTGCTCTCGGCCAGCCTGCGCTTCTCCGGGTTCGAGGTGGTCACCGCCGCCGACGGGCACGAGGCCGTCGAGGTGGCCCAGCGGGCCTGCCCCGACCTGGTCGTGCTCGACGTCATGCTGCCCGACCTGGACGGGTTCGAGGTGGCCAGGCGCATCAGTGCGCCGGTGCTCTTCCTGACCGCCCGCGACGCCACCGAAGACAAGATCGCCGGGCTGCGGGTGGGCGACGACTACGTCACCAAACCGTTCAGCCTGGAGGAGGTCCAGGCCAGGATCCGCGCGGTGTTGCGCCGTACCAGGGGGGAGGGCGCGCCCGCGAGCCGGCTGAAGGTGGCGGACCTGGAGCTGGACGAGGAGGCGCGCGAGGTGTGGCGCGGCGGGCGCTCGGTGCGGCTGTCGCCGACCGAGTTCAAGCTGCTGCACTACTTCATGGCCAACGCGGGGCGGGTGCTGTCGAAGGCGCAGATCCTCGACCACGTGTGGAACTACGACTTCGGCGGCGACGCCGGCGTGGTCGAATCGTACGTGTCCTACCTGCGTCGCAAGGTCGACGACGTGGAGCCGCGGCTCATTCACACGCTGCGCAGCGTCGGTTACGTGTTAAGGGAGCCTCCCTCCGGCTAGCTTGACCGTATGGACCTGTTGGGCGCGCTCGAAGGATTGCGACGACCGCTGGATCGGGAGCTGTTCCCGCTGGCGGTCGGCGAGGTCGCCGCTGACCGGCGTGCGCTCAAGGAGCTGACCGGGCAGCTCGACGACTATCTGCTGCCCAGGCTGCGCGCCATCGACGCGCCGCTGCTCGCCGTCGTCGGCGGATCCACCGGGGCGGGCAAGTCCACGCTGGTCAACTCGCTGGTCGGGGAGGACGTGGCCGAGCCGGGCGTGCTGCGCCCCACCACGCTGGTGCCCACGCTGGTGGTGAGCCCCGCCGACCGCGACTGGTTCATGGGCCCGAACGTGCTGCCCGGCCTGTCACGCGCGACCGGCACCGGCGTGGGAGCGCTGCGCCTGGTGACGGCCGAGGCGCTCGGCGCCGGGCTGGCGCTGCTCGACGCACCCGACATCGACTCCGTGGTGACCGCCAACCGGGAGCTGGCCGCCCAGCTCCTCGCCGCAGCCGACCTCTGGCTGTTCGTCACCACCGCCGCCCGTTATGCCGACGAGGTGCCGTGGAGCTTCCTGCGCTCGGCCCGCGAGCGCAGCACGGCACTCGCCGTCGTGCTCGACCGGGTGCCGCCGGAGGCAGCCGGGCCGGTCACCCGCGACCTCGAACGCCTTCTGGTCGAGAACGGCCTCGACGGCACCCGCCTGTTCGCCGTGCCCGAGGCCGCGCTGCCCAGCGAGAAGGCCCGGCTGCCCGCCGAGTCCGTGGCGCCGATCGCCGCCTGGCTCACCGGGCTCGCCGCCGACGCCGCCGAACGCTCCCGGGTCGTACGGCAGACGCTGTCGGGCGCGCTCGACAGCCTCGCCGTCCGGGTGCCGTCGCTGGCCGATGCGGTCGAACGGCAGGAGGCCGCCTTCACCGGGCTGCGCGCCATCGTGTCGGCCGCCTACGCGGGCGGGATGGCCGACTTCGACGAGGGCATGCGCGACGGGTCGTTGCTGCGCGGCGAGGTGCTGGCCCGCTGGCAGGACTTCATCGGCACCGGCGATCTGATGCGCTCGCTGGAGAGCCGGGTCGGGTGGCTGCGCGACCGGGTCGTCGGCTTCTTCACCGGGCGGGCGCCCGCCGCGCAGCTCCGCGACGCGCTGGAGAGCGGCGTCGAGGCGCTCATCAGGGGCGCCGCCGACGGCGCCGCCGAGCGCGCCCTCGACGGCTGGTCGGCCGCTCCCGGCGGGCCCGGCCTGCTCGACCGCATCGGCGCGGTGGAGGGCGCCCGGCTCGGCCGCGCCTCTCCCGGCCTCGGCAAGCAGGTGGAGGCCGCCGTGCGCGGCTGGCAGGAGTACGTGCTCGACCTCGTACGTCAGGAAGGCGCGACCAAGCGGACCACCGCGCGGATGGCCTCGTTCGGCGTGAACGGGGCCGGCCTGCTGCTGATGCTGGCCGTCTTCGCCTCCACCGGGGGGCTGACCGGGATCGAGGTCGGCATCGCGGGCGGCACCAGCGTGCTGTCGCAGAAACTGCTCGAAGCGGTCTTCGGCGATCAGGCGGTGCGCACGCTGACCGTGCTGGCCCGCGATGACCTGAGAGAGCGGGTGCGAGGGCTGCTGGACGGGGAGGCGGAGCGGTTCACGGTGCTGCTGGAGGCGATCCAGCCACCCGCGGGCAGCGCGGCCGCCCTGCGCGAGGCGGCCCGATCGGTCCATGACCATCAGGCCGAGCTGCCGGCCGGCAGCTCGGAGCAGGGCGAAGGGCAGGCGGCCGTGGAAGGGCCCGGGCATGACGGGAACACGAGGCCCGGCGGCAGCGCCGGGGATGGCGGCGCCGGACCCGTCGGCGGCGTGGAGGGTGGACGAGAGTGAAGCTGCTGCGCCGTAAGGAGGGACCGTCGCTGGATTCGCGGCTGGCCGCGCTGCTGGAGGCCGCCGAGCTGGGGGACGGGCGGCTGTCCGGCGAGGCCGTGGCCGCGGCGCGGGGTGTGGCCGAGCGCGCGGGCGTGCGGCGCAGCCTGTCGGTGGATCACACCGTGGCGGCGCTCGCCGGGGCCACGGGCAGCGGGAAGTCGTCGCTGTTCAACGCGCTGACCGGGGAGGAGCTCTCGGCTGTCGGCGTCACCCGGCCCACCACCGCGACGGCCCAGGCGGCGCTCTGGGACGGGGAGGGGGCCGGCCCGCTGCTCGACTGGCTGGACATCCCGCGGCGGCACTCGGCGTCCACCGGCGACGACCTGTCCGGGCTCGTCCTGCTGGACCTGCCCGACCACGACTCCATCCGGCTCGCCCACCGGCTGGAGGTGGACCGGCTGGTGGAGCTGGTGGACATGCTGGTGTGGGTGCTGGATCCGCAGAAGTACGCCGACGCCGCCCTGCACGAGCGATACCTGCGCCCGTTGGCCGCGCACCGGGGCGTGATGGTGGTGGTGCTCAACCAGATCGATCGGCTGCCCGAGCCCGCCGTCGCGCGGTGCCTGAGCGATCTGCGCAGGCTGCTCGACGACGACGGGCAGACGGGCGTCCCCGTCATCGGGGTCTCCGCACGCACCGGCGCCGGCCTCGCCGAGTTGCGATCCCTCCTGGCGGACCGGGTGAGCGAGCGCCGGTCGTGGTCGGCCCGCCTGGCCGCCGACGTCACCACCGCCGCGGACCACCTGGCGCTGGCGTCCGCCGCCGCCGCGCAGGACCGGAAGACCACCCCGGAGGCGGACGGGGAGCTGGTCCGCGCCGGGGACGGACGGCACGCCCGAGAGCTGGACCGGCCGCTCACCGCCGCGCTCTCCAGGGCCGCCGGAGTGCCCGTCGTGGTGGAGGCCGTGAGCAAGGGGCACCGGCACCGGGCCGTCGTCGCCACCGGATGGCCCGTCACCCGGTGGATACGGCGGTTCAGGCCGGACCCGCTGCGCAGGCTCCGGATCGGCGTGTCGGCTCCGGCCAGGTCGCCCGACCGGGAGCTGGTGGGGCGCACCTCCGTCCCGGCCGCGTCCGCCGTGCAGCGGGCGCAGGTGGAGACCGCGATCAGGGACGTCGGCGAGGCGGCCGCGGCGGACCTGCCGGGCGCGTGGGCCGCGGCGGTACGGCAGGCGGCGCGCTCGCGGTCGGCGGAGCTGGCCGACGCGGTGGACCGGGCCGTCGGCCGGACCTCGCTCGGCGCCACCAGACGGCCACGCTGGTGGCGGGCCGTGAACGTGCTGCAGTGGCTGGTGTTCGCCGTCATGGTCGCGGGCGCGGGGTGGCTGGGGGCGCTGTTCGGGATGGACTATCTGCGGCTGCCGGAGCCGCCGCTGCCGACCGCCGGGGAGGTGCCCTGGCCGACGACGCTGCTCGGCGGTGGGGCGCTGGCCGGTGTGGTGATCGCCCTGCTGTCCAGGCTGGCCGCCTGGCTCGGCGGGCGGCGCAGGGCGCGCAAGGCCGCCAGGGCCCTGCGCGAGGCGATCGGACAGGTCGGCCAGGAGTACGTCCTCGACCCGGTGGACGAGGAGCTGTCCAGATACGGCCGCTTCACCGAGGCCGTCGAGGCGGCTCGTGGCTGAGGCAAGTCGCCAGGGGTATTTCCGCAGCCGGGAGGCGCTGCTGGTGGCCGCCGCGGAGCGCATCGCCGAGCTGCACCATGCCGACATGGACCAGGCCGCTCAGCGACACAAGGCAGCCGGAGCACGCCCGGCGATCCAAGGCGTCGTCCAGGCCATCGTGCACGGCGCGCTACCCGATCCGCTCTGACGTACGGCCCGCGTCGGTCAGCAGCCCCGGTTACGGGGACGAATCTGGCTATTTCACCCGATCCCCAGAGAGCCGGCGATCTCGTGGAGCGTGTCGAGCAGCGGTCGCAGCAGCGGATGCGACTCCGCGCCGCGGCGGACGGCGGCGAAGACGCGGCGTTCCGGGCCAGGGGTCTGACGGACCGTCACGCCTGACAGCGCCATGTCGCGCAGCGCCAGCCGGGGCACCAGCGCCACCCCGGCCCCCGCGCCGACCAGGGCGGCCACGGCGCGGAAGTCGTCCGAGCAGTGCGCGAAACGCGGTGTGAAGCCCGCTCGTTCACAGGCGAACGCGATCACGTCGTGCACCGGGTTGCCTGGGTAGGGGCCGATCCAGGTCTCCTCGCCGAAAGCCGACAGCGGGGCGGCGGCCAGGGCGTGCCCCTCGGGCAGGACCAGGTCGAAGGGCTCGGCGTAGAGGGGCAGGCGCGACAGGCGGCGGTCGGCGGCGTCGGGGCCGCCCCGGTACTCCACCGCGATCGCGGCGTCCGCCTCGCCGTCGAGCAGCATGGTCAGGCTCTGGTCGCCCTCCGCGTCGCGGACCCGTACCTGAAGGCCGGGAGCGGTGGCGCGCAGCGAGATGATCGCGGGGGAGAGCACGGCGCTGATCGCGGTGGCGAAGCACGCCACGGTCACCTCGCCCGCCGTGCCGGTACTGTAGGCGGCCACCTCGGCCTCGGCGCGTTCGAGCTGGGCCAGCACCTCGTTGGCGTGGCCCAACATGATCTTGCCGACGGCGGTGAGGCGTACGCCGCGCCCGTCGCGTACGAACAGCTTGTGACCCACCTCGTGCTCCAGCGCGACGAGCTGCTGGGACACGGCCGACGGGGTGAGGTGCAGGGCGGCGGCCGCGGCGGTGACCGTGCCGTGGTCGGCCACCGCGCGCAGCGTGCGCAGGCGCCGCGTGTCTATCACGCGGCGAGCCTATCGAGCGCCGTGAGCTCGGCCTTCCCGGCCTCGGGCGCGTTCGTGCTCGGACGTCCCGTGAACCTGTACGGCGCGTGCCTGTACGGCGCGTGCCTGTGCGGCGCGTCAGGCCTTGGCGTCCCGTGCCTGGATGAAGGCCTCAACGGCGCGGTCGACGTCCTCGGTGGAGTGCGCGGCCGAGAGCTGGACCCGGATCCTCGCCCGGCCGTGCGGCACCACCGGATAGGAGAAGCCGATCACGTAGACGCCCAGCTCCAGCAGGCGCTCGGCCATGGCGCCCGCCTCCGCGGCGTCGCCGATCATCACCGGGACGATCGGGTGGTCGCCCGGCAGGATGTCGAACCCGGCCTCGGTCATCTTGCCGCGGAACCGCTCGGTGTTGGCGCGCAACTGCTCGCGGGCCTCGCTGGAGGTCTCCAGCAGGTCGAGGATGCGCAGCGAGGCGGAGGCGATGACGGGGGCGAGGGAGTTGGAGAAGAGGTACGGGCGCGAACGCTGCCTGAGCAGCTCGCAGATCTCCTTGCGGGCGGAGACGTAGCCGCCGGAGGCGCCGCCGAGCGCCTTGCCGAGGGTGCCGGTGATGATGTCGACCCGGTCGGTGACGCCGTGCAGCTCGGGCGTGCCACGGCCGGTCGGGCCGACGAAGCCGACGGCGTGGGAGTCGTCGACCATGACCATGGCGTCGTAGCGGTCGGCCAGGTCGCAGATGTCGGCCAGCGGTGCGAGGTAGCCGTCCATGGAGAAGACGCCGTCGGTGACGATCAGCCGCCGCCGGGCGTCGGACGACTCCTTCAGCCGCGCCTCCAGCTCGGCCATGTCGCGGTTGGCGTAGCGGTAGCGCCGCGCCTTCGACAGGCGGATGCCGTCGATGATGCTGGCGTGGTTGAGCGCGTCGGAGATCACCGCGTCCTCCGCGTCGAGCAGCGTCTCGAAGACGCCGCCGTTGGCGTCGAAGCAGGAGCTGTAGAGGACGGTGTCCTCCATGCCCAGGAAGTCCGATAGGCGGCCTTCGAGCTCCTTGTGTACCTCCTGGGTGCCGCAGATGAACCGCACCGAGGCCATGCCGAACCCCCACCGGTCCAGCGCCTGCTTGGCCGCCTCGACGACCTCCGGATTGTCGGCCAGGCCGAGATAGTTGTTGGCGCAGAAGTTCAGCACTTCCTGCCCGGCGACGCCGACCGACGAGCTCTGCGGAGTGGTGATCACCCGCTCGGGCTTGTGCAACCCGGCCTCGGTGATCTCGTCGAGCGTCGCACGCAGCTGGTCGCGTACGTTCGTGAACATCAGGCGCTCCTGTCAATCGTCGCGGCCGCTTCGGCCTTCGTCGGCTCGTTCCTCGCGCTCTCCGGCCGAGCTCCTCCGCTCCAATCAAGAATGACCTTGCCAGTACGGCCGCTCGCCGCCGTGTCGAAGGCGGCGTCGAACTCGTCGTACGGGAAGCGGTCGGTGATCACGGGGGAGAGGTCGAGGCCCTTCTCCAGCAGGACGGACATGTTGTACCAGGTGTCGTACATCTCGCGCCCGTACACGCCCTTGATGGTGAGCATGGAGGTGACGACCGTGGACCAGTCGACGGCGAAATCCTCGGCCGGGAGACCGAGCATGGCGATCTTCCCGCCGTGGGTCATGTTCGCGATCATGTCGCGCATCGCCGACGGGTTGCCGGACATCTCCAGCCCGACGTCGAAGCCCTCGCGCATGTCGAGGCGGCGCATGCCGTCGGCGAGGGTGTCGCGCGAGACGTTCAGCGCAAGGGAGACGCCCAGCTTGGCGGCCAGGTTGAGCCGCTCGTCGCTGACGTCGGTGATCGCCACGTTGCGCGCGCCCACGTGGGTGGCGACGGCCGCCGCCATCAGCCCGATCGGGCCCGCCCCGGTGATCAGCACGTCCTCGCCGACCAGGGGGAACGACAGCGCGGTGTGCACGGCGTTGCCGAACGGGTCGAAGATGGCCGCCACGTCCGGGTGGACGGGCATCCGGTGCACCCAGACGTTCGTGGCGGGCAGCGTGAGGTATTCGGCGAACGCGCCGTCGCGGTTGACGCCGAGCCCGATGGTGTTGCGGCACAGGTGGCGGCGGCCGGCCATGCAGTTGCGGCACTTGCCGCACACGATGTGGCCCTCGCCGCTGACGAGGTCGCCGACGGCGATGTCCTCGACGCCGGGCGCCACCTCGACCACGTGCCCGGAGAACTCGTGCCCCACGATGAGCGGGAGCTTCAAAGTTTGCCGCGCCCAATCATCAAATTTCCGGATATGCAGGTCTGTGCCACATATGCCGGTCCGCAACACCCTGATCTTCACCTCGCCGGGCCCCGGCTCGGGCTCCGGCACGTCGACCAGCCACAGGCCCGGCTCGGCCCGCTCTTTGACCAGCGCTTTCATCGCTCGCATCCCCCTCTTCAGAACCTTACGCACTGTGCCCGCTCTCGTCGGGGCGTGTCCATCGAGGGATTCTTAAGTGCCCCCACAGCTCAGCTTCACGCCGCAGGCCGCAGTCGGGCCGACAATATGCAAGCCGCTTGGCTAAGTAAGATGGCGGCTCATGAGAGATCCTGCGCGACAGCAGAGCGGCGACGCCTCACTCCTGCGCAGGCTCAACTCGGCGGCCGTCCTGCGCGTCCTGCGCGAGGCCGGGGTGGCGACGCTGTCCGAGCTCGCCAGGGCGACGCGGGTGTCCAGGCCGACGGCCGAGGTGATCGTCGACGACCTGATCGCCGAGGGCTGGGCCGAGGAGTGCGGTGAGCGGGGCGAGCGGCAGCGAGGACGTCCGGCCAAGCGGTTCAGGTTCCGCGCGTCGGCCGGCCACGTGGTGGGCGTCGGCATCGGCGGCTCGACGCTGCGCGCCATGGTGTCCGATCTCGGTGGCGACATCGTGGCCACCCATCGCGCGCTCAACCACGCGTCGATGCCCGCGGCGGAGCGGATCGACGCCATCGTGGAGCTGGTGTCCATCGCCGCCGCCCAGGCGGGGCTGGCCGTGTCGGAGCTGGCCGCCGTGGGCGTCGGCACGACGGGGGTGGTGGACGGCGGCGGGCGGGTGGTCAAGAGCGTCGTGCTGCCCGGCTGGAGCGGCTTCGACCTGCAGGGCGAGCTCGGCCGCAGGCTGCCGGCCCCCGTGCTGGTCGAGAACGACATGCGGCTGGCCGTGCTGGCCGAGCACTGGCGCGGCGAGGCCAGGGGCCACCAGGACGTGGTCTACCTGTTCGCCGGGGACCGGCTCGGCCTGGGCCTGCTGATCGGCGGGCGCCCGCACCGGGGCGCGCACGCCGCGGCAGGGGAGATCGGACGGCAGTCCGGCGACCACTGGCAGGCGTTCAGGCACCTGACCGACTACGCCATGGCCGCGGAGCCGGGCGAGCTGCGCACCCACCGGCAGGTCGCCGAGTTCGCGGTGTCACGGGCACAGGAGGGCGACGAAGCCGCGGCCAAGGCCGTCGAGGCGTTCGCGAGCCACCTGGGCGAGGGCCTGCTCACGCTGGTCAACCCGCTCGATCCGGAGCTGGTGGTGATCGGCGGCGGCCTGTCCAGGGCGGGCGGCCTGGTGGTCGGGCCGATCCAGGCGTTCTTCGACGACCGGTGCCTCTACCCGCCCAAGGTCGTCGCCTCCAGCCTGGGCGGCGAGTGCGTCACGCTGGGCGCGGTCAGGTGGGCATTGGATCACGCCGAGCAGGCCCTCTTTATGTAGACAGCTTGAATAATTCGGTCACTCAACAGGACATGAGATTTCGTACGGCATGGCCGTACAGGGGGAAAGAGGACAAGTGGAAGACCTACGCCTCGGAGTCGTCGGCCTCGGCCTGCGCGCCAGCCTGGCCCTGGCCGCGCACCGGCCCGGCCAGGGTTCCGTCGTGACCGCCGTGTGCGACACCGACCCGGTGACGCTCAAGGAGCAGGCCGCGCGGTTCGGCGCCCCCGTGGCGGTGCCGGACCACCGAGAGCTGCTCGACCGCGACGACCTCGACGCGATCATCGTGCTGACGCCCGACGACACGCACGAGCGCGTCGCCGTCGACTGTCTCCAGGCGGGCAAGGCCGTCTACCTGGAGAAGCCCCTCGCCATCACGGTGGACGGCTGCGACAACGTCCTGCGCGCCGCCCGCGACACCGGGACCCGGCTGTACGTGGGCCACAACATGCGCCACATGGGCGTCGTCAGGCTGATGCGCGACATCATCCGGCGCGGCGACATCGGCGAGCCGAAGACCGTCTGGGTGCGCCACTTCGTCTCGTACGGCGGCGACTACTACTTCAAGGACTGGCACGCCGACCGCACCCGCACCACCGGCCTGCTCCTGCAGAAGGCCGCGCACGATCTCGACGTCATCCACTGGCTGGCCGGCGGCTACACCACCCGCGTGAACGCCCTCGGCGACCTCATGCTCTATGGCGACCTGCCACGCCGCGAGCCCGGCACGCCGCGGCCCGAAGGCTGGCTGCGCGACTTCGACTGGCCGCCCACCCGGCGCGGCGACCTCAACCACGTCATCGACGTCGAGGACGTGTCGGTCATGAACATGCGGCTCGACAACGGCGTCATCGCCGCCTACCAGCAGTGCCACTTCTCCCCGGACTACGTGCGCAACTACACCGTCATCGGCACGGAGGGCCGTCTGGAGAACTTCGGCGACGGCCCCGGTGACACCGTCAAGGTCTGGAACACCGGCCCCACCGGCTATCGCGCCGACTGCGACATCGCCTACAGGGTCCCCCATGCCACCGGCATCCACGGAGGCGCGGACACCGAGATCATCGCCGAGTTCTGCCGGTTCGTCAGGGAAGGCGGCCGTACCGACACCTCACCGGTGGCCGCCCGCATGAGCGTGGCCGCCGGCTACATGGCCACCATGTCGCTGCGCGACGGCGGCATGCCGTACGACATCCCCCCGCTGGACGCGGAGTTGGCCGCCTACTTCGACAACAGCCAGCGCTGACCCCGGTCCCATCGCGTGGGCGCTTGCCCGGAAGCGTCCACGATGCCAACACTCTACGTAGTCATGGCGAGACTTTTAGTTGGAATCCCAAGCTTGGAAGGGGCGTACTAACTGTGCAACACTGTTGCAAGGTTGGTACATGGTGGGTCGAGGAAGACATCAGGACAACGAGATCAACGCGGCCTTCAAGAAGGTTCGCAGGATCCAGGGATTGACAGTGGTGGAGATCCGCAAGGGCCACTGTTGGGGGTGGGTCGCATGCGTTTGCGGAGTGAAGCCCTACAGGGTGTGGTGCACGCCACGCAACCCGGGAGATCACGCCAAGGGGATCCTGCAGTGGATCTCCGACCACACGGAGTGCGGCGAGAGCGAGGAGACGTCATGACTACGTGGAACTTCCGAGTAACGCTGAATCGGGAGCCCACCGACGACGAGGCTGACGCACTCTACGAAGCCGGCCTGGATGACTGCGCGATCGCGGGAGGGCCTCACGGGAGCATCGGCCTGATGTGCGACCGCGAGGCCGAGAGCCTGATCGAGGCGGTCATCTCCGTGCTCGTCCAGATCAGAGCCGTCGAAGACCTGTGGGCCACGAGCGTTGGCCAGGGCGACGGGGTGACGCTGGGCGACGCGGCTCGCCGGCACGGAGGGCGCACACAGGCCAGCCTGCGGCAGTTGGCCAGCGGCCAGCGTGGCCCCGGAGGGTTCCCCGCGCCGATCATCGAGGCCGACAACATCAGCGTCTACTCCTGGTCGGAGATCGCCGAGTGGTTGCGCACCGAAATGGGTGATGACATCCCACCGGTGGACCGGGCCCTGGCGGTGGCGGACGCGGCGGTCAAGCTGGTCTGCCGGGCGAGGCGCGTGCACCGCGAGAGTGAGGTGCGCCGCCTGGTCGAAGTCGCCTGAGACGAAGGCGTGCCATCCGACAACACCCATCGTGCGAAACGCCGGCTGCGCGTAACGCGGGCACGAAAACGCCCACCGCGGGAAAGCGGCGGGCGGGTTCGGGGGCCGGCTCAGCGGTCGGTCTGGCGCGGTTCCTTTTCCAGGTCAGGGAAGGGGGTCGGCTCGTTGACGGCCTGGGTGAGCTGGCGGGGGCCGTTGGGGCTCTCGGCTTCCTGGGCGTCGGCGACGGCCTCGGCCGCCGCCTCGGAGGCCTTGGCGATCTCGGCGTCCATCGCCGAGGTCTCCGGCACCTCGTCGCGGGTCGCGGCCGAGCGGGGCAGGACCTCGGTGAAGGCCTTGGAGACGCCCTGCAGGGCCGAGGTGACCTCGCTGGGGATGACCCAGAAGGTGTTGTTCTCGCCCTGGGCGAGCTGCGGCAGCACCTGGAGATACTGGTAGGCGAGCAGCTGGGGGTCGGGGTCGTTGCGGTGGACCGCCTGGAAGACCTGGTCGATGGCCCGGGACTGGCCCTCGGCCTCCAGGATGGCCGCGGAGCGGGTGCCTTCGGCGCGCAGGATGCGGCTCTGCTTGTCGCCTTCGGCGGTGAGGATCTGCGACTGGCGCTGGCCTTCGGCGTTGAGGATGGCGGCCCGCTTGTCGCGCTCGGCCCGCATCTGCTTCTCCATCGCGTCCTTGATGGTCTTGGGCGGGTCGATGGCCTTGACCTCGACGCGGTTGACGCGGATGCCCCACTTGCCGGTGGCCTCGTCGAGCACGCCGCGCAGCTGGCTGTTGATGGTGTCACGGGAGGTGAGCGTCTTCTCCAGGTCCATCGAGCCGATCACGTTACGCATCGTGGTGACGGTGAGCTGCTCGATCGCCTGGATGTAGTTGGCGATCTCGTAGGCCGCCGCCCTCGGGTCGGTGACCTGGAAGTAGAGCACGTTGTCGATCTCGACGACCAGGTTGTCCTCGGTGATGACCGGCTGCGGGCGGAAGGTCACGACCTGCTCGCGAAGGTCGATCATCGGGTAGACGCGGTCCACGTACGGGATGACGAAATTCAGGCCGGGCTTGAGCGTGCGGTTGTAGCGGCCGAGGCGCTCGACGTTGCGTGCTCTGGCCTGCGGGACGATGCGTACGGCTTTCAGTACGGTGAAAACTGCGAAGAGTATGACAAAAAGGCCGACAATGAGCAGCGGATCCATGGGTCACTCCCGGGGATATACGAGGGCGGTCGCTCCGTCGATTTCGATGACGTCGACGGTGGCGCCGGTGGGGATCACTAGAGTCTCGTCGTAAGCACGCGCGGACCACTCCTCGCCGGCGAGGCGGATCCTGCCATCGCGACCGGTGACTTCGGACAGCACATAGGCGGGCTTGCCGACGAGGGCCTCCACCCCGAAGCGGCGCACCTGCGGCTGGCGGATGTGACGCTGGGCCATGGGCCTGATGACGACCAGTCCCGCCGTGGACGACAGGGCGAACACGAGCAGTTGCAGGGGCACCGGCAGCCCTATGGCGGCGGTCGCCGCAGTCAGGAGTGAGGCGACCCCGAGGAGTCCAAGGGCGGCGGTGAGGGTGAAGATCTCGGCCACGCCGAGGACGACTGCGAGGATTACCCAGATGATCCATTCATCCATGCTCCGCCTCCTATAGGGATAACGGCCATGGATACGCAACCGTTCCCCTCCTACACCGTAATGCCGGATTTACTGCTACGGCAGGGGGTGTGACGGCTTTCGCGCGGCCGAAACCAGAGCGCTTCCGCTGCGCCATTTCTCCCACGGGAGTTGCCAATAGCCCCAGCCGTTGTGCCATTCGAGCTCGCGGGTGGTGCCGGTGATCGTCACGGGGTCGCCGCGCAGCGAGTTGGCGTAGAACCAGGCCGCCTGGTCGGGGCGGGCGTTGATGCAGCCGTGGCTGACGTTGGCCCTGCCCTGGGCCCACACGTTCTCCTTGGCGTGCACGTACTCGCCGCTGTTGGAGATGCGGACGGCGTGGTCGATCAGCAGGTCGTAGAAGCCGGGTTCGCCCTCGACGCGGCCGGGGGAGATCATGCGGACCGGGTTGCCCTTGTCCATGGTCAGGTGGACGCCGCTGGTCGTGGTGTATTCGTGGGTGGTGGCCATGCCGGCGCTGATGGCCATGTCCTGCACCGTCTGGCCGTCGCGCCGGACGGTCATCCGGTGGGTCTCGGCGTCGACCGCGGAGGTCTGCTTGCGGCCGACGGCGAAGGTGAACGTCTGGTCGGCGACGCCGTAGACGCCGGTGGCGGGGCGGATGCCGGCCAGATGGGCGGTGACCGTGACCCGCTGCCTGGCGGGCCAGAAGTGCCTGGTGCGGTAGACCGCCTGAGTGTCGCTCGTCCACCGCCAGGCCCCTTCGACGGGGGTGGCCGTCTTGACCTCCAGCGCCCGCTCGACGGCGGCCTTGTCGCGCACCGGGGTGTCGAAGTCGAGGATGATCGGCATGCCGACGCCCACGGTCTCGCCCGGCAGCGGCGCGGTGGCCGCCAGGCCGAACGTGCTCTCGGCCGTACGGGTGCGAAAGCGGCCCATGGCGACCGTCGTGGGTCCGCTCGGCCCCGCCGCCATGACGGTCACGGTGTATTCGGACCCCGGCCTGAGGGTCCAGTCGGAGCGCCAGGTGGTGCGGGCGGCGTCGAGCGTGCCGGACACCGGGCTGCCGGCCGCGTAGGCGAGGACCTTGCCGAGCGTGCCGCCCTGGGCCCTGACCACGAGCCCCTGCTCGGGGCGGGCCCGCTTGGCGTCGAAAGGCGGGGAGACGTGCACCACGGGCGGGCTGGGCGGCGGGCCCTGCGCCGTCACGGAGCCGCAGCCGCCTGTGGTGAGCAGGGCGGCCAGGCAGATCGTCGCGGCACGCCGCAGCATGTCACTCCTGCTTTCCTGGGGACGGGGACCCTCAAGATTAGCGGGGAGTCATGCGACAGGCACCCTGAGTCACTTATCCGATGGTTCCGGAAACCTCCCCGAGGGTGATCTCGCCCGCGGTGGCGCGGATGGTCACGGTGTCGCCGTCCTGAAGGAACGTCCTGGTGTCGCCGTTGGCGAGCTTGATCGGGTCGGTGCCGTTCCAGGTGAGCTCGATGAGCGAGCCCCGCTCCTCGCGCTGCTCGCCGGAGACCGTCCCGCTGGCGAACAGGTCGCCCGTGCGCAGCGACGCGCCGTTCACGGTCAGGTGGGCGAGCATCTGGTCCGGCGTCCAGTACATGCCCCGGTACGGTGGGCGGGAGATGACCTCGCCGTTGAGCGACACCTCCAGGGTGAGATCGAGCCCCCAGTCGTCGTGCCTGCGCAGGTAGTCCAGCGGCGCGGGGTGCTGTGCTCGGCCGGCAGTCCTGGGCAGCGCCTCCAAGGGGGTGATCCACGGCGAGATCGAGGTGGCGAACGACTTGCCCAGGAACGGCCCGAGCGGCACGTACTCCCACCCCTGGATGTCGCGTGCGCTCCAGTCGTTGACCAGCGTCACGCCGAACACGTGCTCCTCGAACGGGCCGGCGGGGGAGCCCTGCTCGGACGGCGCGCCTACCACGAACCCCAGCTCGGCCTCGATGTCGAGCTTGGCGGACGGGCCGAACACGCCCGCGCCGAGCTGGCCGTGCGGCCGCCTGACCGGGGTGCCGGACACCACCACGGTGCCCGCCCTGCCGTGGTAGCCGACCGGCAGGTGGCGCCAGTTGGGCAGCAGCGGCTCGGCGTCCGGCCGGAAGATCCTGCCCAGGTTGCTCGCATGCTCCAGCGAGCAGTAGAAGTCCGCGTAGTCGGCCACCTCGAACGGCATGTGCAGGCGCACCCCGTCCAGCGGGATCAGGTGGGACTCGGCGACGGACAGGTCGCTGGAGAGCTTGTTCTGGACGACCGTCCTGGTGTCGTGCCAGGCGGTGCGCCCGCGGGCCAGGAACGGGTTGAGCGTCGGCGCGGCGAACACCTCGTCGTGCAGCGCGGCGGCCAGGTCGAGCACTCTGTCGCCGTAGCGCACGCCGACTCTGGGCGCCTCGCCCCGCCGGGAGAAGACGCCGTACGGCAGGTTGTCCAGACCCCAGCTCACACTTCCCCCTCGATCAGTCCCAGAGCGCGCATGTCCTCGATGGGCGTCACCGTGCTGCACGAGCCGTAGCTCACCAGCAGGTGGCGTGCCCGCTTGGCGGTCTCCTCCGACACGGCCTGCGCCATCCGCACGAGGTGGCCCACGTCGGTGGAGCGCAGGACGGGCGCCGGATCGCGGTGCTCGACGGCCTCGCAGACCGCCAGCAGCAGGTTGAGGAAGCCGTGGCGGTCGACGCCGAGCGACGGGTCGAAGTGGCGGACGGCATGGTGCAGCCCGGCCGTGGCCTTGAACGGGATGTCATTGTCCACGCAGAACCGGATGAACCCGGCGAGCTGCTCCACGGGCGGGAAGGCGCCGGCCTCCAATCCGCCGCAGCGCACCTTCAGGCCCACCCCCTCCGGCACGTCGGGGACGTACTTCCTGGGCGGCACCTCGACGAACAGCCGCACGCCGGGCGGCAGTTCGCCCAGCTCGCGGGCGACCTGGTCGACGCCGCGGTCCTCGGGCGGGCGCACCTCGACGAAGTCGACCGGCAGGTCGTCGAACGGAGGGATGTGCTCGGTGTCGACGATCAGGCCGATCCGCCGAGGCAGGAACGGCTCGCGGCGCAGCCCGTCGAGCCGGCTGGCCGGGCACAGGAAGCGGTGGGTGAGTATCAGGGTGCCGCGCTCAAGGTCGCGTTCGTGGCGGCCCAGAGCCTCGGACATGTGCAGCGAGGTCGGCGGGAACAGGCCCGCGTCGTCGACCAGAGCGGTGTAAAGAGTCATCGTGACCAGGTCCAGGCGTAGCCGGGGTCTTCGCAGGACAGCGCGCCCTGCCCGAGGTCGAGCGGCCGGAAGGTGTCGACCATCACCGCCATCTCGCTGGTGGTGGTGACGCCCTTGGCGACGGCGTCGATCACCGCCTCCACCGCTCCGGGCTGCGGTCCGTGCGTGAAGCCGGCCGGATGCAGCGAGATCGAGCCTACGTCGATGCCGGAGCCCTTGCGCGCGGAGTAGTCGCCGCCGACGTAGAACATGAACTCGTCGGAGTCCACGTTGTGGTGGTTGTAGGGGATAGGTATGGAGTCCGGGTGGAAGTCCAGCGGGCGCGGGCAGAAGGAGCACACCACGAATCCCGGCCCTTCGAAGGTCTGGTGGACCGGCGGTGGCGCGTGGGTCCGCTTCACGATCGGCTCGAAGTCGTCGATGTTGAACGCGTACGGGTAGAGGCAGCCGTCCCAGCCCACCACGTCGAAGGGGTGGTGGCGGTAGACGAGCCTGGTCAGCCCGCCCCGGGTGCGCACCAGCACCGGCACCTCCTCGCCCTCGACGGTCAGGGGCTCGGCGGGACCGCGCAGGTCGCGCTCGGAGTAGGGGGCGTGCTCCAGGAACTGGCCGTACTGCGACAGATAGCGCTTGGGCGGCCTGATGTGCCCGGACGCCTCGATGGCCAGCACGTTGACCTGCCCGTCGGGCACCCACCGGTGGATGGTGCCGGTCGGGATGACGACGTAGTCGCCGGGGCCGGCCTCGATCACGCCGTAGGTGGACT
Source organism: Nonomuraea sp. LPB2021202275-12-8 (assembly GCF_037044575.1). NCBI lineage: Bacteria > Bacillati > Actinomycetota > Actinomycetes > Streptosporangiales > Streptosporangiaceae > Nonomuraea > Nonomuraea sp. LPB2021202275-12-8. The sequence continues at coordinate 66,320 of NZ_JBAHWD010000017.1, forward strand.
CGAAGCGGACGCTGCCCGCCTGTACGTACACGCACTCGTCGCCCATCGAGTTGCGGTAGAGCTCGCTGGGCCGGTCGCTGGTGGCGTACGACAACCGGACGTCGCCGTTGCCGGCCAGCAGGACCCGTCCCGAGACCAGGTCACCCGCGCTGGACAGCTGCTGGGTCCGGAAGTGGCGGGGCGACAGGGGCAGGTTGGGCTCGAGCCGCGTGTCGGCGGTGGCCGTGACGGCCTCGGCCTTGACGATCGCGGTGGGCAGATGGCGGTGGTAGAGCAGCGAGGAGTCCGACGAGAAGCCTTCCTCGCCCATCAGCTCCTCCGCGTAGAGCCCGCCGTCGGGCCGCCTGAACTGGACGTGGCGCTTTCGAGGCACCTCTCCCACGACGCGGTAGTACGGCATCTACCCCTCCACAGGCTGTCCGTTTATCGGACGTTTCTGTCCTCTATGTGTGACAACGTTCCGTCATCGCCCTGGACATGTCAACCCAGGGCCTCGGCCAGCTCGGCCGCGGCCGCGACGACCCGCGCGCCGGTGGACTCCTCCAGCGGCCCGAACGTCACCACCCCGACCGAAGCCTCCAGCCAGGGCAGCCCCGTCACCGGCGCCGCCATCCCCCGCGCGCCCTCCTGCAACTGCCCCTCGGTCAGCAGATAATCGGCCCGGCCCTCGCGCAGGGCCAGGATCGCCCGCCCGGCAGCGCCTTTCGCCAGCGGATGGCGCGACCCCTCGCGGTAGGCCACGTGCATGTTCGTCCAGGACGGCTCGACCACCGCCACGGCGAGCCCGTCGTCGCCCTCGGCCACGGTGAGATGCGCGGTCGCGCCCACCTGCTCGGCCAGCCGTCGCAGGGTCGGCAGCGCCGCCGCGCGCAGCAGAGGCTGTACGGCCTGCGCCAGCGCCAGCACCCCGAACCCCAGATGCACCCGGCCTTCGGCGTCGCGGCGGACGAACCCCTCGTTGAGCAGCGTGGTGAGGAGCCGGTACACCACGGGACGGCTCAGCGACAGCTCGGAGCTCAACTCGGTGGGCGTCCGGCCGCCCTTGCCGTCGGAGAGCAGCCTCAGCAGGCGGAGCCCGCGCTCCAGGGTCTGGGCGGATTCAGCGACCATGGTCCCGATTATCTATGCGTGAGTTCGGGGTGACGCTACGCGGTGAAAGGGGTACGTACCGGTACAGAAGCACCGGGGGGTAAAGATGCGGCAAACGTGGATACTCCTGGTTGCCGGTTTGGCCATGTGCGCCCTACTCCCCGCCCTGCCGTCCACCGGCACGAGGGCGATCTACATGGCCCGGGGCGTGCCTGCGGCGACCCCGTCCGAGCGGCTGGTGGAGGACACCTTCTATGTCACCGAGGGGATCGAGGTGATCAGTCGCCTGCTGCCCCTGGAGAAGGGGGTCGACGTCCGGGCCGCGACCGAGCTCGTGCCGGGCGTCGGGGTCGACGCGAGCGGCAGGCTGTACGGCACGCCGGACCGGCCCGGCACCTACAGCGCGGCCATCCGGCTCTGCGCGGGGCGGGTCTGCGCGGAGGAGCAGGTCACGTTCGTGGTGCTGCGCAACGTGCCGTGGAGTCCCCGGGCGCTGACCTTCCCCGGCAGGACCGGTGAGCCGCTGGAGGGCCGGATCCAGATCGCCGGCGGCCCCTCCGGCGTGCTGCCCACCTTCAGCGTGACCGACTACGACACCCTGCCCGCCGGCGTGAGCATCGGCCCGGACGGCAACGTGGGAGGGGTTCCCACCGCGCCCGGCGTCTCCCGGATCCCGGTGCAGATCTGCGTGGCGGGGAACTGCGCGGGTGTCGTGGTGACGCTCATCATTGTCTGAACTCTTGCGGCAGGCAGGCTCCTGCGGCCACCGTAATCCCATGAAATCGGTCATCGTGGTCGGGGCAGGTATCTGGGGATCGTCGCTGGCGTTGCGGCTGGCCGAGACCGGCTGGCAGGTGACGCTGGTCGAGCAGCACAGGCCAGGACATGTGCGGCAGGCCAGCGCGGGTGAGACCCGGCTGATGCGCTGCTCGCACGGTGGCGAGGAGTGGTACGCCCGGATGGCGTGGCGGGCGAGGGACGGCTGGCGGCGGCTCTCGGAGCGGGTGGGCGAGGAGCTTTACCTCGAGGCGGGCATGATGTGGTTCGCCGGGACGCCGGACGGCTGGGAGAGCGCCAGTGCCCGAGTTCTGAAAAATCTGGATATTCCGTGTGAGGTGCTGGACCCGGAGGACGGCGCCCGGTTCTTCCCCGAGTTCCGCGGTGACGACCTGAGCTTCCTGCTCTGGGAGCCGAAGGCCGGGGTGATCAGGGCCCGGCGGGCCACCCAGGTGACCGCCGGCCTGGCCGAGGCCGCAGGAGTGCGCCTGGTCAGAGGGCGGGCGGTGCCGATGGCGGGGGACGGCACACCGTACCTGAGCGGGGTGCAGGTGGGCGGCGAGGTGCTCACCGCCGACCGGGTGGTGTGGGCGTGCGGAGCCTGGCTGCCCGAGCTGTTCGACGCGCCGCTGACCGTGACCAAGCAGGACACGCTGCACTTCGCGGTGCCCGCCGAGTGGACCACGCCGGGCACGCCCGCCTGGGTCGATCACGCCGCCGCCGCCTACGGCCACGGTGACGTGGACGGCGTGGGCATGAAGGCCACCTCCGACGTGGAGGGCGCGCCGTACGAGCCGGAGCATGGCGAGCGGACCGTGGACGAGGCCGGCGTCGCCAGCGCCAGGGCCTATCTCGCCCGACGGTTTCCCTCGCTGGTGTCGGCGCCGGTGCTCTTCAGCCAGGTCTGCCAGTACGCGCTCACGCCCGACGCCGAGTGGATCATCGCCGAGGTCTCGCCCGGCGTGTGGCTGCTGGGTGGCGACTCCGGACACGGGTTCAAGCACGCCCCGGCACTGGCCGAGTACGTGGTGGACGTCCTCGACGGCGTCCAAGAGCCGCATGCGCGGTTCGGGCTGCACGAGCGGAAGCTCTCGCGCGGGCTGCGGACCAGCGGAGAGGCCGGGTAGGGCGCGCACTACCTCCGGTTCGGCGGGTGACGGGAATGCCCGAGCAGGGGGGCGGAGAAGACTTCTCGTACTACGAGACGAGGAGCCAGTCATGATCAGCACCGTCGCACCGCCCGCCCACGTGCCGCCGATCGACACCCCGAACACCGTGCACGCCGCCGCCGCCATCCTGTGGGTGGTGGCGGTCGCGGCCGGGATCTTCCGCAGGAGTTGCTCTTCGGCGGTAGCAGGGTGCTGCACGTGCTGGCCGTGCTCGGGGCGATGGTGCTGATGTTCCAGCCGAGGGCCGGGGCCTACTTCCGCCCTGCCCTCCGCTCAGCCTGACGCCGGCTGCGGCACGGGGGCGCGCAGGTTGCGCACTCCGGGGGAGAGCAGGGCGGCGCAGGTGGACAGCACGATGAGGACGCCGCAGCCGATCAGCGCCGCCTCCACGCCGACCAGCGCCGCCACCGGTCCCGCCAGCATGAGCCCGAGCGGGCCGAACATCAGCGAGCCGAGCGCGTCGTACGAGCTGACCCGCGACAGCGACTCCGCGGGCACCTCCCGCTGCATGGTCGTCTGCCAGAGCACGCCGAAGACGTCGAAGCAGATGCCGAGCAGGAACGAGCCCGCCACGCTCGCCCACAGCGGGGCCCCCGACCCGAGCAGGAAGTACGGCAGCGCGGACGGCAGGCAGAGCAGGGTGCCGACCAGGATCGGCCGGCGCGGGCGCACGCGCAGGGAGACGAAGACGCCGACGATCGTGCCGACGGCCTCACCCGCGAGGAACGCCGACCAGGCCGCGGCGCCGCCCAGGCTCTCCTTGGCCAGCAGCGGGCCGAGCACGCCGTGCCCCGCCTGCAGGGCGGCGACGAGCACCGAGAACTGCGCGACCACCACCCAGATCCACTGCCGGGAGCTGAACTCGCGCCACCCCTCGCGCAGATCGGACAGGACCGAGGTCGGCTCGCCTGCCGGGCGCTCGCCGGGCGTCAGCCGCAGCACCGCGAGCAGCAGGCCGGCCAGGGCGAACATGCCACCGCTCACGGCCAGCGCCCAGCCACCCCCGACCAGCACGACCGTGCCGCCGCCGAGCACCGCGCCGGCCACCCGGGAGACGTTCGCGCCCAGGCCGAGCAGCGCGTTGCCGGTCTGCAACCGGTCGGCCGGCACCACCTCGGGGATGATGCCGGTCAGTGCGGGGTAGAGCACCGACATCGCCACGCCGCTGAAGGCCGCCGCCACCGCCATCGCTAAGAGCGGGGTCCAGCCGGAGAGCATCATCGCACCCAGAGCGAAGAACGCCAGCGCGTTGACCCACTCGCCGACCATCATCACCCGGTGGCGCGGCATCCGGTCCGCGATCACGCCGCCGAACAGCATGAACAGCACCATCGGCAGCGCCTCCGCGGTGAGCACCACGGACAGCGTGGTGGCGTCCGCGCCGGGCAGGCCGAGGATGCCGAAGGCCAGGGCCACGGGCGCGAAGGCGGCGCCCAGCACCGAGATGGTCCTTGCCGCCAGCAGCAACGAGAAGCGCCGATCCCGGAGCAGCCCGAGATCCCCCAGATAACTACGCACGCCAACGGCCCCCTTGAAACGCCCAAAACAGGAACCAGTCTGCCCGTACCGCTCCCGGCTGTCGTCCCCATTTCCGGCCGAAGGTCATGCCGCCGACAACAGCGGTCCCGGCCTGCACGGGGCCCGGCGGAGGCGGGCCCGTGAGCCTGATGCCTGTCGAACCGGCTCGACTCGGATGACGACTGCGCGTGGAACGCTGGGTGAAGAAGGGCCTCGATCTCATTGAACGATACTGATCACCCCGATATTGTGCGATATGCCCGACGATCACCCCCTCGGAAGTTAGGCGCCATGAGACTGCGGCAGATCTTCGTCATCGGACTCGCCCTCTCAACACTCGGCATAGGCGTCCCCGCGTGGTCGCAGGACGATCCGCGCAGCTGCGACGACCTGATGTCCGAGGACGCCCCCGCCTACGTCGTCTGCCACTGGATGGCGACACCCGACGAAGCCGCCGACATCGCCAGGTTCTGGCTCGGCAACGACGGCCAGAACATGCGGGACACCGGGCCGATGGACGGCAACGTCGTCGACTGCACCCAGCCCGGCAACGAGTGCCCCGACTTCGACGCCGAGGGTGACGGCGAGATGCACGACATCGGCACGCCCGGTGTCGAGGACTCGGAAGAGGGCGGCACCCCCGAGTGCCAGACCGCCGAACCCTGCTACACCGACCCCTACGGCGTCTCCCGGGAGGAGGCCGCGCAGGCCGCCGAGACCCCCACCGGCCAGGCGGCCAAGACCGCCGCCGCCTCGGGCATGCGCGTCTGGATCGACACCGAGCTGGCCGACGACTACCGGGCGGGCAACCTCGCCGAGGCAGTCAAGAAGATCGCCGCCCAGGCCGTACAGCCCGGAGTCGTAGGCGTGCGGTTCAGCTCGAAGCTCGGCTACGGCGAGGCGTTCGAGACCGCCGACGACCTGGACAAGTTCGTCACCGAGGCGTCGGCCGCGCTCCGCAAGTCGGCGCCGGGCAAGAAGCTCGCCGTGCACACGGTGGTGCCGGTGTTCGGCTGCGGCACCAGCGAAGAGTGCAAGACCGAGATGTCCGAGAAGTACCCGCTTCTCGCCCCCGACCGCATCGGCGGCTGGCTCACCAGCGGCCTCGTCGACCAGCTCGCCCTCGACAGCGGCCACCTGACCGCCGGATACACCACCTGGCAGATCGACGCCGCCACCGCCCAGCGCAACCAGTGGATCCAGGTCCGCGCCCGCGCCTGGGACGCCTACGCCCAGATCGCCACCGAAGACGCGGGCTTCACCGCCCCCGGCGCCTCCAAGCTCACCGCCGAGCAGGCCACCAAGTCGATCACCGACCGCGTGGCGGCGCCGCTCCAGGACGACGCCGCCGAAACGGTCACCCTGTGGAGCCGCTGGCAGAACGACCAGGGCCAGATCAGCCGGGTGTACGGCGAGAAGTGGGCGGCCAACGCCACCTGGGATCAGCTCAAGAAGCTCACCACGATCCGGCCGCGCCTGGCCACCGTCTACGACCCGGCGACTCCCGAGGTGGACGCCGCGACGGACCTGAAGCACCTGTCCGAGGTCTTCGGCCAGGTCTACCTGCACACCGCGCCGTAGTTCCCCTAGCTCTCAAGAGGGAGGGCGGCGGCCTGGCGGGCGCGGAGGGCGATCTCCAGCTCGAAGCGGATGTCCGGGTCGGCGAGCTGGTCGCCGTAGAGCTCCTCCAGCTGCCGCAGGCGGTAGCGGACGGTCTGCGGGTGCACGTGCAGCCGCTCCGCCACCTCGCCCGCGCCTCTGCCGTGCCGTAGCCAGGCCAGCAGGGTCTTGGCGAGCCGGTCCTGCTGGGTGGGGCGCAGATGTGCCAGGGGTGCGAGCCTCGCTTCCGCCAGCGCGTCGACGAGTTGCTCGTCCTTGAACACGATCAGTGTGGACAAGTGGTCGGCGCAGTGGAACAGGCCGTCCGGGAGGATGCCGCGCCGCGACAGGTCGAGAGCTTCGGTGGCCCAGCGCAGGGACGCGGCGGCGGAGGTCAGCGGGACGGCGGGGCCGATGGCGGCGCGGCGGCCGCGGAGCGCGCTGTCGAGCATGCGGTCCTGGCCCGGGCCGGCGGGGTCGGGCACGAGCAGGCACGGCGTGCTGCGGTCATGGCCCGCCAGCACGTCGGGGGGCATGGTGGGAACGCGGCCGGGGCCGGGCCGGTCGTCGAGGGCGACGCAGGCGACCGTCTTCGGCAGCCGCCACCCGGCTGCCCTGGCCAGGTCGGAGACGGCCTCGGCGCCGGCGGGTGGCTGGGTGAGCAGCAGGTCGAGCAGCCGGGCGCGGCGCCGTTCGATCTCGCCGGTGGCGTGCGCCCGGGCCGCGGCGAAGCCCTGGGCCGCCGCGTCGGCGAGCTCGTCCAGGTAGACGAAGATGGCCTCGCCCAGGTCGTACAGGTACTGGGGGGTGAGTCCGAGCGGGGTGGCGAGCTCTGTGAGGCGGCGCCAGCAGACGCGGGCGCCGATCCGCATCGCGGTCTGGAGCGGCTCCAGGTTGCGGCCCTCGGCGGCCTCGCCCCTGCCGATCATGCGGAAGGGCTCGGGGTCCCAGGGGGCGCCGGGGAACTCGATGCGGTCGAGGAAGCCGTCGATGGCCTGCTCGACCGCGGTCCTGATGACCTTGATGTAGAGCTCGTTCGACGGCCTGGCATACTCCGGGATGCGGACCTGGATCTCCGCGACGACCTCGGTCGAGACCCCGCCGACCCCCTTCCTGAGGGTGTCGACGATGTGCCCGGGGGTCCGGATCTCACGAGTGTCAGCCATCGTCCCTCCTGTCGCCCATTGTGACGCAGGCAACAGAAGTTGTGTAGCAAGTGCTTGGTTTTGTGTCAGGGATGCAAGTAGGCGCTGAACTCCTTGAGGTCGATGAGGCCGTCGCCGTCCTGGTCGAGCCGGCGCACGCCCTCCTCCGCCGCCTCCAGCGTGATGGGCTGGCCGAGCGCCTCCATCAGCCGCACCAGCTCTACCGCGGAGATGCGGCCGTCCTTGTCGGCGTCGATCAGGTCGAAGGTGATCGCGTAGTCGCTCATGGGTCGCCCTTCTAGTGGATCGTGTCGGTCAGACCTTAGTGGCGATTTGTCGGAGTGCGTGAACAAATGCTGTGACTTGTGGGCTGGTGTTGCCGGTCCGCCAGGCGATGGCGAGCCGGCACGGGGGCAGGCCGGTGACCGGCCGGTAGACCATGCCCGGCCGTTTGTAGAGCTGGGCGTTGCCCTCGGAGACCAGCACCACGCCGAGGCCGCCGGTCACGGCCTCGAAGACCTCCTCGGGACTGCTGGCGGTGACCCCGATGGAGGGCTCGCCGTCGCGCGCGTCGAGGCCGAGCCAGTAGTCCCGCAGCGGCCCCGCCGCCGTGGGCAGCGCGATGAAGGGCTCGTCGCGCAGCGCGGCGAACGGGATCTCGGCCAGGCCCGCCAGCGGATGGTCGGCGGGCAGGACCACGCACCTGCGCTCGGTGGACAGCACGTACGTGTCCAGGCCCGCCGGTGCGGGCAGCCAAAGGAACGCCACGTCGGAGCTGCCGTCGGCGAGGCCGCCGGTGGGGTCGTGCCAGCTCACCAGCCGCAGTGCCACCTCCCAGCCGGGCATCGTCGCGCGGAAGCCGCGCAGCGCCTCGTGCTGCAGGCCGCGCCCGACGGCGGTCTGCATGCCGATGACCAGCGTGCCGGTGGCCGAGGCGGCCCGGATGCTCTCGTAGCCGGTGCCCCACCGGTCGATCAGGTCCCTGGCCACGGGCACCAGCGCCTCGCCCTGCCGGGTGAGCGCCACCCCGCTCGGAATCCGGTCGAACAGCAGGCAGCCGAGCTGCCGTTCCAGCGCTCTGAGCTGCTTGGAGAGGGCGGGCTGCGAGACGAACAGTCGCTCGGCCGCCCGTGTCACGTTCAGCTCCTCGGCGACCGCCACGAAATACCGCAGATCTCGCAGATGCACATCCATAGCTGATGGTTATAGCAAAAGCTCTTGGACGTGGGTGGAGCCGCAGCATCATGATCGAGTTATGAAGACACGCGAACTCGGCAGCTTGAAAGTCCCCGCCCTGGGTTTCGGGGCCATGGTGCTGTCACCCGGCGTCTACGGCGAGATCGACGACAGCCGTGCGGAACGGGCGCTCGGAGCGGCGCTGGACGCGGGCGCCGCCCATGTGGACACCAGCGACGCCTACGGTGCCGACGGGCACAACGAGCGCCTGGTCGGGCGGGTCGTCAGGGGGCGCAGGGACGAGGTCGTGCTGGCGACGAAATTCGGACTGGCCGTGCCCGAGGGCGAGCCCAGCAGGCCGTATCCGGTCGGGTTCAGGTTCGGCGAGCTGCGGGTGAACACCGAACCCCGGATGGTACGCCGCTACGCCGAGCGGAGCCTGCGCAACCTGGACACCGACGTGATCGACCTCTACTACGCCCACTACATCGACCCCGGCGTGCCGATCGAGGAGACGGTGGGGGCCATGGCCGAACTGGTCGGGGACGGGCTGGTCAAGCACCTCGGCCTGTCGAACGTGACCGCCGCCCAGCTCCGCAGGGCGCACGCCGTGCATCCCGTCACCGCCGTGCAGAACGAGTGGTCGATGTGGCGCCCGATCGACCCGCCGCTGCTGGCGGCGGCGAGCGAGCTGGGCGTGGGGATCGTGGCGTGGAGCCCGCTGGGCAGCGGCTTCCTGACCGGGTCCGTCCAGGCGCTCGGCGAGGGAGACTTCCGGCACAACGCCCCCCGCTTCTCCGCCGAGAACCTCGCCGCCAACAACGACCGCTACGCCCCGATCAGGAGCCTGGCCGAGCAGCTCGGCATCACCCCGGCGCAGCTCGCCCTGGCCTGGCTGCTGCACCAGGACGACCACGTGGTGGCCATCCCCGGCAGCCGCACCCCCGCGCACATCGAGGAGAACACCGACGCCGCCGACATCATGCTCCACCCGGACACGCTCGCCAGGATCGACGAGACGCTGAGCAGGTTCGAGGTGACGGGCGCCACCCTGCTCTAGTACGACGCGGCATTTGTCCGGCCGCTGCGGGTAGCGGGCATCCATGCGACTGACCAACACCAGCGACCTGTGGTGGAAGAATGCCGTCATCTACTGCCTGGACGTGGAGACGTTCAAGGACGGCAACGGTGACGGCATCGGCGACTTCCGCGGGCTCACCCAGCAGATCGACTATCTGGCGAACCTGGGGATCACCTGCCTGTGGCTGATGCCCTTCTACCCCACCCCCAACAAGGACGACGGTTACGACGTCACCGACTTCTACAGCGTCGACCCCAGGCTCGGCACGCTGGGCGACTTCGTGGAGTTCATGCGCACCGCCCACGACCGCGGCCTGCGGGTCATCGCCGACCTGGTCGTCAACCACACCTCCGACCAGCACCCCTGGTTCGTGGAGGCGCGATCGAGCAAGGACTCGCCGCTGCGCGACTGGTACGTCTGGTCCGACACCCCCGAGCCGGAGCCCGCGCAGGTCGTCTTCCCCGACAAGGAGGACAGCGTCTGGGAGCTCGACGAGCCCACCGGCCAGTACTACCTGCACAGCTTCTACCGCCACCAGCCCGACGTGAACATGGGCAACCCCGAGGTGCGCGACGAGATCACCCGCATCCTCGGCTTCTGGATGGAGCTCGGGCTGTCGGGGTTCCGGGTCGACGCCGTGCCGTTCCTGATCGAGAACGTCGCGCCCAAGCTGGCCGACCCGCACGACGTGCTGGCCGACCTGCGCGCCTTCATGGCCCGGCGCAAGGGCGACTCGGTGCTGCTGGGCGAGGTCAACGTGCAGTACAAGGAGCTGCTCAGCTACTTCGGCGAAGGGCTCGGCGACCAGCTCAGCATGTGCTTCGACTTCATCGGCATGCAGCGCGCCTGGCTGTCGCTGGCCCGCGGCGAGGCCGCGCCGCTCGCCGCCGCGCTCAAGGAGCGGCCCGCGCCGCCCAAGGACTGCCAGTGGGCGATGTTCCTGCGCAACCACGACGAGCTGACCCTGGACAAGCTCACCGACGACGAGCGCCAGGAGATCTTCGAGGCGTTCGGCCCCGAGAAGGACATGCAGATCTTCGACCGCGGCCTGCGCAGGCGGCTGCCCCCGATGCTCGGCGGCGACATGCGGCACGTCAAGCTGGCCTACAGCCTGATGTTCTCCCTGCCGGGGACGCCGGTGATCTTCTACGGCGAGGAGATCGGCATGGGCGAGGACCTTCGCGCCGAGGGCAGGATGGCGGTCCGCACGCCCATGCAGTGGACGAAGGACGGTGGCTTCTCCCGCGCCGAGCCGGCCCGTGACATGCCTGCAGGCGACTTCGGCCCCGCCCGGGTCAACGTGGCCGACCAGAGGCGGGACACCTCGTCGCTGCTGCGCTGGTTCCAGCTCCTCATCGAGCGCTACCGGGAGTGTCCCGAGCTGGCCTGGGGCACGTACACGGTGCTGGACTCCGGCCGGCCGGCGGTCTTCGCGCACCGCTGCGACGCCGACGGCGCCACGGTGGTCGCGGTGCACAACTTCGGCGACCGGAACGAGGACGTCGAGCTGGCGCTGGACGGCCTGCAAGGCTGCGAGCTCACGGATCTCCTGGAGAACGGCACGGTCGAGGTGCCGGAGACGGGCCGGGTGAAGCTGAGCCTGGACGGCTACGGCTCCCGCTGGATGCGCGTCTCCGCGCCCGAAGTCCCCCCGGAGGACGCCTCGGTCAAGTCGCACTGACGGCCGGCCAGGCCAGCATGGCCAGTTCGGCGACCCGCTCCAGCTCCTCCCGGCCCGTGCCGTCGCGGGCCTGGGTGGACATGCCCTGGATCACCGCCGCGTAGTAGGCGGCCAGGGCGGCGGTGTCGGTCTCCGGGGGGAGCAGCCCCGCCGCCATGTCCCCGTCGATCCGCGCCCGGATCGCCGCCTTCGACGCCTCCCTGCCCTGCCGCAGCCCTTCCTCCACCTCGGCCGACTCGGGCCCGCAGTTGACCGCGGCCGTGATGATCAGGCATCCGGGCGGATGGCCAGGATCGGTGTATTCGCTCGCCGCCTCCCGCAGCACCCGTTCGACCGCCTGCCTGCCGGTGGGCTCCTCGGCGAGCGCTCTGGTGCTGAAGGACCCGTAGACCTCCTGGTAGCGCCGCACCACCTCCTCGAAAAGCCGGCGCTTGTCCCCGAAGGCCGCGTACAGGCTGGGAGGCCTGATCCCCATCGCCGCCGTGAGCTCGGCGACGGAGGTCGCCTCATAGCCGTGCCGCCAGAACGCCAGCAGCGCGTTCTCCAGCGCCGCGTCCCGATCGAAGGCTCGCTGTCTCGCCATGGATCCATTCTATAGCGATCGCTATGTTATTGTGCTGTATCGATCACTACAGAAAAGGATTGTGCCCGTGAAGACTGCCCTGGTCACCGGTGCCAGCAGGGGGATCGGCCGCGCCGTGGCGCTGCGGCTGGCCCGCGACGGCTTCCGTGTCGCGGTGAACTATTCGGCGAGCGAGGCGGCGGCGAAGGAGGTGGTGCGGCTCATCGAGGAGAGCGGAGGCAGTGCCTTCGCCGTGCGGGCCGATCTCGGGGTGCTGGAAGAGGCGCACGCCCTGGCCGAGCGGATCCGGCGGGAGGCCGGCGTCCTCGACGTGCTGGTCAACAACGCGGGCATCGGTGCGTCCAGCCCCATCGAGCAGGAGACGCCCGAGGCGTACGACCGCCTGTTCGCGGTGAACGTCAGGGGCTTGTTCTTCCTCACCCGGCGCCTGCTGCCGCTGATTCCGGACGGGGGCCGCATCGTCAACATCACCTCCGGCGTCGCCCGGATCGCCTTTCCCGAGGGCATCGCGTACTCGATGACCAAGGGTGCGGTGCAGGTCTTCACCCTCGCCCTGGCCAAGCAGCTCGGCCCGCGCCAGATCACGGTCAACAACGTCGCCCCCGGCATCATCGACACCGACGTCAACGCGGGCTGGCTGCGCGGCAACCCCGAGGGGGAGGCGTACGCGGCCAGCAGGCACGCGCTCGCGCGCGTCGGACAGGTCGACGAGATCGCCGGTGTCGTCGCCTTCGCGGCCTCGCCGGAGGCGAGCTTCATCACCGGCACCACCCTGGACGCCACCGGCGGCGGAAACCTCTGAGCGGAGAAGAAGATCCATGCCCACCATCGAGCACGAGCGCGGCACCGTCCACTACGACCGGGCGGGCTCCGGTCCAGGGCTGGTCCTGGTGCACGGCACCGGCGGAGACTCCGTCACCAACTACGCACACCTGGTGCCGGGGTTCACCGACATCCGCACCGTCATCACCCCGGACTACGCGGGCAGCGGCCGGACCACCGACCCCGGCGGCGACCTCACCCTCGACCTCCTCGCCGACCAGGTGGCCGCCACCTTCCCGGGCCCGTCCGACCTCGTCGGGTTCTCCCTCGGCGCGGCCGTGGCGGTCACGGTCGCCGCAAGGCATCCGTCCCTGGTCAGGCGGCTGGTCCTGATCGCCGGCTGGACGCACGGCGACGACCCGCGTCTGCGCCTCGGCCTGCGGACCTGGGCCCGCCTGGCCGCCACGGACCCCGAGTCCTACGCCGCCTACGGCCCCCTGGTCGGCTTCAGCCCCGGCTTCGTCAGCGGCCTGGGCGAGGAGGGACTGAAGGCCATGATGTCCGGCGAGCCCGCGCCCGGCACGGTTCGCCAGATCGAGCTGGATCTCCGTCTCGACCTGCGGCCCCTGCTGCCGCTCATCACCGCGCCCACGCTGGTCGTCGGCAACTCCCTCGATCACCTGGTCCCGGTCGAGCACGCCCGTGCCCTGCACGCGGCCATCCCCGGCAGCGCGTACGCCGAGCTGGAAAGCGGCCATGTCGTGGTGCACGAGCGTCCGGCCGAGATCACGGAGCTGATCCGTAATTTCATCGTGTCCTGACCGTTTTGCACGCTTTGGGGCACTTGTAATCATCCAGCAATGCGACCCGGTTACTGTCCGGTCGCATGCAGACCAAGAAGCTCGCCGTCGGGGCGGCCGCGCTGATCGCGGTCGCCCTGGTCGCACCCCCCGCGCACGCAACCGGCGGCAAGACCGTCACCGTCACCGTGATGGGCACCTCCGACCTCCACAGCAACGTCCTCAACTGGGACTACTACCTGGACGCCCCCTTCAGCGACCGGGCCGGCAACGTCGTCGGCCTGGCCAAGGTGTCCTCGCTGGTCAACAAGGTGCGAGCCGAGCGCGGAGCGGAGCGGACGCTGCTGTTCGACTCCGGTGACACCATCCAGGGCACGCCGCTGGCCTACTACTACGCCAAGGTCGAGCCGATCACCCGGACCGGCCAGACGCATCCCATGGCCAAGGCCATGAACGCCATCGGCTACGACGCCGTCACCCTGGGCAACCACGAGTTCAACTACGGCCTGCCGCTGCTGGCCACCTGGGTGCGCCAGATGAAGGCCCCGGTGCTCGGCGCGAACGCGGTGCACGCCAGGACGGGCGTGCCCGCGTACAAGCCCTTCGTCATCAAGACGATGAAGGTCAAGGGCGACAAGCCGGTCAGGGTCGGCGTGCTCGGCCTGACGAACCCCGGCGTGGCCATCTGGGACAAGGCCAACGTCGAGGGCAAGCTCCGCTTCACCGGCCTGGTGGACTCGGCCAAGAAGTGGGTGCCCGTCATCAAGGGCCTCGGCGCGGACGTGGTCGTGGTCACCGCGCACGCCGGCGACAACGGCATGTCCTCCTACGGCGGCGACCTGCCCGTCGAGAACGCCTCGGCGATGGTGGCCGAGCAGGTGCCGGGGATCGACGCCGTGCTGTTCGGGCACGCGCACAACGAGGTGGCCCAGCGGTTCGTCACCAACAAGGTCACCGGCGAGCAGGTGCTGCTCACCGAGCCCAGCAAGTGGGGCCAGCGGCTCAGCGTCATCGACTTCCAGCTCGCCAAGCAGCGCGGCAAGTGGACCGTCACCGGCAAGTCCTCCACGACGCTCAACACCAACACCGTCGAGGACGACCCCAAGATCGTCAATCTGCTGAAGCCGCAGCACGACACGACCGTCGGCTACGTCAACAAGGTCGTCGCCCAGTCGTCGGAGTCGCTGGCGGCCACCGAGTCGCCGTACAAGGACACTCCGATCCTCGACTACATCCAGCAGGTCCAGGTCGAGACCGTCAAGCAGGCGCTGCCCGGCAACGAGCTGCCCGTGCTGTCGATCGCGGCCCCCTTCAGCCGCACCGCCGTCTTCCCCGCCGGCGACATCCGGGTGCGCGACGTGGCCGGCCTGTACGTGTTCGACAACACGCTGATGGCGGTCAAGCTGAACGGCGCGCAGATCAAGGAGTATCTGGAGTACTCGGCCAAGTACTTCAACCAGCTCGCCCCCGGCGACCCGGTGAACGTCGACACGCTGACCAACGCGGGCAACACCCCCGACTACAACTACGACCAGCTCTCCGGCGTCTCCTACGACATCGACGTCGCCAAGCCGGTCGGCCAGCGCATCGCCAACCTGGCCTACGACGGCGTGCCGGTCGCCCCGGACAAGGAGTTCGTGGTGGCCGTCAACAACTACCGCCAGTCCGGCGGCGGCGGCTTCCCGCACGTCACCGGCGCGGAGGTGGTCTACAACGCGCAGGTGGAGATCCGCCAGGCGCTGATCGAGTACGCCACCGCCAAGGGCACCATCGACCCGGCCGACTTCGCCGCCCCCAACTGGCGCCTCACCCGTGACGGGGCGCCGCTGTTCTAGCTCGCCGCAGTGGCCGGGGGAGGCTCCCCGGCCACGGTCAGAGGTAGGTGGGGCCCGTGACGCGGTGCCTGAACGTCCACCACACCCAGGCCTGCGACGCCACCAGCAGCGGCATCATCACCAGGATCACCGGCACCAGCAGCGGCCCGGACGTCCCCGCCTCCAGGGGGAGCCGCAGGCCCGCCAGCACCCCGACGGCGGCCAGCGCGGTCGCCGTCAGGGCGATGGTGCGCACCTCGCCCGCGCCGCCCGACAGCACCGCCGCCCGCTCGCGCAACACCCCGCGCAGCCGCAGTGCCGCGAACGCCAGCCCGTGCGTGCCGAACAGCGCGGCCAGCACCAGGGCCGGCAGCAGCGCGAGCGGGCCGTGCATGCCGAGCAGCACGTCGCTGAGCAGCACCCCCCAGCTCAGCGCCAGCCCCCAGCTTCCGGCGACGACCGCGCAGTCCCACGCTCCCTGCCAGGCCCGGCCCGGCACCCTGCCCCGCAGCCACAGGCCCATGTCGCGGACCACCCACGACAGCAGCAGCACCACGATCAGCGTGTGATTCGCGCCCAGCAGCTCGCCCTCCAGCTCGGGGAAGAGCCCGGCGAGCACCCCCGCGGTGGCCACCAGCCACACCTCGTTGCCGAGGAAGAACGGCGCGATCGCGGCGATCGCCTCCCGCCGCTCGTCCGGAGTGCGCCCCAGGTACGGCAGCAGCATGCCGACCCCGATGTCAGCCCCGGCCAGCACCAGGTAGCCGAGCGCGAAGAAGGCCAGAATGAAGATCTCCATGTCCGCTCCTCAGAACGTCGGGACGGGGGTGGCCGTCTCGATGGGGCGATCGCCCAGGGTCACGGCGCCCGGACCGCGCCGCGCGGCCCTGGCCAGCAGCCAGTAATTGATCACGATCAGTACGGCGAACACCGAGGTGAAGGCGATCAGCGAGAACCGCATCTGCCCCGCGGTCACCGGGGACATCGCGTCGGCGGTCGTCAGCAGCCCGTGGACCGCCCACGGCTGCCGTCCCATCTCACGGAAGATCCACCCGGCCAGCATGGCCACGAACGGCACCGGGATCATCGCGGTCAGCAGCCAGTGCCAGATCCGCAGCCCGCGCACCACCGGCCGGAAGAGCATGAGCAGGAAGCTCAGCCCCGAGAAGAGGAACATCAGCACGAACAGGATCAGCATCGTCAGCGCCCCGCCCTGCACCCAGCCCACGGGCGGCAGGTAGTCGCCAGGCCCGTGCAGCGCCGCCATCTCCGCCTGCACCGCGGCCAGTCGCGTGCTGTCGCCCGTCCAGGCGGCGATCTTGCCCGGCTGCAGTGTCTCGAACCCGATCCCGCCGAACGTGGCGGTGACCAGCGTGGCGGGCAGCGCCACCGCGATCCCGATCCGCAGCGACTTACGGAAGAAGTCCTGCTCGGCCGTCCGCTTGCGCAGGTGGTAGGCGCTCACCCCGGCCATGAAGAACCCGCCGACCACCAGCGAGCCGCTCAGGATGTGCCCGAACGCCACCAGCGCCGCCGGGTTGCCCACCATCGCGCCGAAGTCCTCCAGGTGCAGCACTCCGCCGTCGATCCGATGGCCGACCGGGTTCTGCAGGAAGCCGTTCGAAACCATGATCCAGAACGCCGAGGCGTACGCGGTGAGCGTGACCACCCAGATCAGCGCGAGGTGCGCCCACCGGTTCAGCTTGTTCCAGCCGAAGATCCACAGGCCCAGGAAGGTCGCCTCGATGAAGAACGCGACCATCGTCTCGAGCGCCAGGGCCGAGCCGAACGCGTTGCCGGCGAACTCCGTCAGGTCGCTCCACGACAGCCCGAGCTGAAACTCCATGACCAGCCCGGTGACGATGCCCATCGCGTAGTTGATGATGTAGAGCTGCCCCCAGAAACGCGTCATCCCCATGTGCACCGGGCTGCGGCCGAGCGTGGCCCTGGTCTGGATGACGGCCACCAGTGTCGCCAGGCCGAGCGTCAGCGCGACGAAGAGGAAGTGCGCGCCCGCCGTGAGCGCGAACTGCAGGCGGGCGAGATCGACGGTTTCCAGCACGGGATCCATGCCGAGCAGCATCCGGTCACGGCTCGCCCCGGCGCGTCAGTCCAGAGCGGGCACCTGGTGTACACCCCCGGTCACATGGCTGACCTCGGTGTACGACTCAGGAGGTAAGCCACCCCGGCGTGATGACCCCGGCCTCGTAGGCGAGCACCACGAGCTGGGCCCGGTCGCGCACCCGAAGCTTGCTCATGATCCTGCTGACGTGCGTCTTGGCCGTGGCGGGGCTGAGCACCAGCTTCGCCGCGATCTCGTCGTTGGACAGCCCGCCCGCCACCAGCGCCATGACCTCGCGCTCCCGCTCGGTGAGCGCGTTGAGCTCGGGCCCCGGCTCCGGGCGCTTGACCCGGCCGGCGAACTCCGCGATCAGCTTGCGCGTGACGGACGGCGCGATCAGCGCGTCGCCCCTGGCCACCACCCGCACGGCATGGATCAGCTCGGCCGGCTCGGTGTCCTTGACCAGGAAGCCGCTGGCGCCCGCGCGCAGCGCGCCGTAGACGTAGTCGTCGAGGTCGAACGTGGTCAGGATGATCACCCTGACCTGCTCCAGCCGCGGGTCGGCGATGATCTGACGGGTCGCCTCCAGCCCGTCGAGCTGGGGCATGCGAATGTCCATGAGCACCACGTCGGGCCGCGTCTCGCGGGCCCTGGCCACCGCTTCTACGCCGTTGGCGGCCTCGGCGACCACCTCGATGTCGTCCTCGTCGCTGAGGATGGACCGGAATCCGGCCCGTACCAGGTTCTGGTCGTCGGCGAGCAACGTGCGGATCATGACGCTCCGTTCAGCGGTAGTGCGGCGACGATCTGGAAGCCGCCCTCGGGCCTGGGGCCCGCGTCGAGCGTGCCGCCCAGCGCGGTGGCACGCTCGCGCATGCCCTGCAGGCCGAAGCCGCTGCCCTCGGTGAACCTCGCTCCCGGCCCGTCATCCTCGACCCGGATCATGATATTTCCGGATGCGTTGCTCACGGTCAGCGTGGCCTCCCTGGAGCCGGAATGCCGCGACACGTTCGTCAGCGCCTCGCGGATGATCCGGGCCGCGGCCAGATCCACCTCGACCGGCACCTCGTCCAGCGGTCCCGACAGCTCCGTCCGCACGGCCAGCCCGGACGCCTCCACGAGCGCCTCCACCCGCGCCAGGCTCCCGGCGGGAGCGGTCGGCGCGTCCTCGTCCACCTGACGCAGCACGCCCAGCGTGGTGCGCAGCTCGCGCAGCGTCTCCTTGCTCGTCTCCTTGATCGTCCGCAGGGCCGTCTCGGCCTCCTCCGGACGCTTCTTCAGCCCGTGCAGCGCCGCCGCGGCCTGAACGTTGATCATGGAGATGTTGTGCCCCAGCACGTCGTGCAGCTCCCTGGCGATGCGCAGCCGCTCCTCGCTCGCCCGCCGCCTTGCCTCCTCCTCCTTGCCGTGCTCGGCGTCGAGCACCCGCCGCTCGGCCTCCTGCAGGAAGGCGCGGCGGTTGCGGGTCACGCCCCCTGCGGCGATGGCGGCGGTCACCCAGCCGGCGATCATCACGAACGTGCTGTCGTCCACGTGTCGCGTGCCTCTGGTCTCGCCGAGCCCCATGGCCAGCAGCGAGGCCGCGCCGGTGGCGATCGCGGCGATCAGGTGCCCCCGGTCCGCGGCGGTGTAGAGGACCACGAACGGCAGCAGGATCAGCGGCCCGTCGAGCCTGGCGAAGGGATAGTAGGCGGCCACGGCGGCCGACACGACGACCAGTGCCACCACCGGATAGCGCTCACGCAGGAGCACCCCCGCCGCCGCGACGAGCGGCAGCAGCACGTCCAGGACGTTGGGCTGCCTGTCGGCACGGACCATCCACGTGACGGTGAGGGCGGCCAGGACCACCCCGACCACGGCGAGCGACGTGATCGTGCTCGTCGTCAACCTGCGCATGCCGTCCATTCTGTACGGCCCACGTGCGGTGCGGCCATACGCCCCTGGTGGTACCCGAGTCGCACGCGGGTAGTTCTGGAGGATGAGCACTGAAGACGACCTTCGCGAACTCGACCAGGAAATCGCGAAGTTGAAGCAGGACAACCAGGATATGCGCAGCCAGATCCGCGACATGGGCGCGACCGACCAGTTCGAGATCTCCGCCATGATCGCTCAGGCCGACGAGCAGGAAGGGCTCATCGCCGAGCTGGAGCAGCGCAGGGAGACCCTGCGACAGCGGCTGGAGGGAGGCGGCTGATCGCTCCGAGGGCGGCCACGGGCCGGCCCTCGAAGCGGGTCAGCGCAGTGCCGCGCCGACCTCGTGCAGGTGGCCGAGCGCCTGGCTGTAGGACTTGACCAATCCGGTCTCGAGGTAGCTGACGCCGATCTCCTCGCAGTAGCTCCGGACGATCGGCTGGGCCTTGCGCAGGTTGGGCGCCGGCATGTTGGGGAACAGGTGGTGCTCGATCTGGTAGTTGAGCTGGCCGAGCGCCACGTCGGTGAGCACGCCGCCCTTGACGTTGCGCGAGGTCAGCACCTGCTTGCGCAGGAAGTCGAGCTTGTCCTCGGCGGTCAGGATCGGCATCCCCTTGTGGTTGGGCGCGAACGAGCAGCCCAGGTAGATGCCGAACAGGCCCTGGTGCACGATCAGGAACGCCACCGCCATGCCGAACGGCAGCACGGTGAAGATCAGGCCGAAGTAGAGGACGAAGTGGATGGCCAGCAGCGCCCCTTCGGTGCCGCGGCGCTTGGCCGTGGGCTTGAACAGCTCCTTGACGCTGGCCACGTGCAGGTGCCAGGCCTCCAGCGTCAGCAGGGGGAAGAACCAGTAAGCCTGGTATTTGGCGAGGAACCGGGGCAGGCCGGTGCTCTTCTCCACCTGGTCCTCCGACCAGACGATCACCGCGGGGGAGACGTCCGGGTCGTGGTCCTCGTGGTTGGGGTTGGCGTGGTGGCGGTTGTGCTTGGTGTTCCACCACCCCCAGCCGAGCCCGATGCCGAGGTTGCCGAACAGCAGCCCGGCGATGTCGCTGGCGCGGCGGGTCCGGAAGACCTGCCGGTGGCCGACGTCGTGAGAGACGAACCCGATCTGGGTGGAGATCACCGCGAGCAGGACCGCGACGAGCATCTGGAGCCACGAGTCGCCGACCCAGACGAAGAGCGCCCAGGCGGCCAGATAGGCGGCCATGACGAGGCTCATCCGGATCGCGTAGTAGACCGGACGCCGGTTCAGCAACCCGGCTTCGGTGATCTTGGTTACGAGTCTGGCGAAGTCGCTGCCTCGGGTTTCGAGCGTGACGGGATCGGCCACTGGTCTCCTCATGTTCGCGGTGGAAGCTGCCCCCACATTGGCGCATTCCCCGCGAATGCGGAAGATCGAACCTGGCGCTTGTGTGTAGCAGCGGCTGTATGCGTCGCCGCACTGCTCCTACCACACTACGCACGTAACTTAACAGCGCGAGCCACGGAGAAGATCACCTGTTGTTTACGCCTGCTTGGTCAGGAGAAAACTCGCCGTCCCATCCGGAAAACCGCCAGCGGATGACGCAGCGCGGTGATGTCGGCGAGCGGATCACCCGCGACGGCGAGCAGGTCCGCGTCCATCCCTGCCGCGATCCGGCCCTTACGGTCTGTGACCCGGCACACCCGCGCCGCCACCGAGGTCATCGAGCGCAGCACATTGATCGGCGCATACCCCAACTCGACCAGAATTTTGGCGCCGTGCGGGAGCAGCCCGTGCGGTTTGCGCGGCCCGATCCCCGCGTCCGTGCCGATGACGAAGTCGACCCCGGCCGCGTACATCGCCCGCGCCCCCTCCAGGATCCCGGGCATGAGCGCGACGAAGCGTGGCGGCGGCACGCCGGGAACGGGCACGTTGCCGATGCTGAGTGAGACGACGATCTCGGCGGCCGCCAGCCGGGCGATCAGCCCGTGGTCCAGCTCGACGGTGTCTCCGGTGATGAACGAGCAGTGCTCGATCGAGTCGAACCCCGCCTCCAGGGCGAGCGCGATGCCGTCGGCGCAGTGAGCGTGCCCGGTGATGGGCAGGCCGAGCGCGTGCGCCTCGTCGGCCGCCGCCCTCAGCTCGGCCGCGCCGTACTGCCGCAGGTGGGAGTGACTGCCCTCGGTCAGCTCACCGCCGGTGACCATCATCTTGATCACGTGCACACCGCGACCGGCGTGCTCGCGCACGGCCTGCCGTATGGCCTCCTCGCTGTCGGCCTCGCCGCCCAGCCACCAGCAGTGCCCCCTGGTGGTGGTGATCGGCGGCCCGGCGGCGAGGATCTCCGGCCCCTTCAGGCCCAGCCCGAGGTCGAGTGCGAGGTAGTCGCGGTCGCCCAGGTCGCGGACCGTGGTGACGCCCGCGGCCAGATGCCGCCGCGCGGCCTCGCGCATCCGGCCGGGCAGGCCCGGCGCGTCCAGCATGGCCACCGGGTCGGGGCCGGCGTCGAAGGCCAGGTGGACGTGGCAGTCGATGAGCCCGGGCAGCAGGGTGGCATCCCCCAGGTCGACGGTGGCGCGGGTGCCGGGGGAGACCTCGCGCACGCGCCCGTCCGCGATGGTCACCACCTGGTCGTGGCGCATGTCCCGGCCGTCGAACAGGCGAGCGGTCCGCACGGTGAACATGCCGTCACAGTGCCATGGCCGCCCCGGCCCTGCCAGCCCTCACTCACCTGCGAACACCCGGAGTTCGCCGCCCACTACGCCGAGCAGCTCAAGCGGCTGGTGGAGCACCTCGGCGACGTTCCGGCTCCGTAAGCTCGGGGCGCGCCCGCGGGGTGTTGGATCGGCGGCATGCGTGTATCGCTCGCCGGTTCGGCCTGCTTCATCGGCGGCCACATCGGCCAAGCGTCAGCGCACGAAGTCCCGGCCGGGTGTCAGCCTGCGGAGGCTGGGCCGGTCTGCGGAGAGGCGGTCGGGCGTCAGCCTGCGGAGAGGCGGTCGAAGAGAGCCAGGGCCGCTTGGCGGACGTCCTCGGGCGACAGCCCGTCGAGTGTCTGCCTGGCCTGCGCGACGTCGCGCGTCGTCGCCAGCGTGATCGCCACGGACGCCGCCGCGGCGCGGTCGAGCGATCCGGCCGGTGCGTCGTCGGCGAGCTGCTGGGCGTTCGCGGCGAGGTCGAGGTTGTCTCTCAACGGGTCTCCTCGGGTGTGTGTCGGCCCATTGCATCACCTGGGGTCATGCTGCATCCACCATTCGGTGAATTCCCGGCACCTGCCGTCGGGAGCGAATCGGATCACCCAGAGGTTGCTATACGTTTTGTCCGGATATGTCGTGACTCCCTGGATGACGCTCACGTCGCCGGTCACGCACACCGGATGCCACTCGAACGTGGTCTCGCCAGGCTTGTCCTGCCGGGACAGCCAGTTTGCGACGATCTCGTCCCGCCCGCGCGCGGGCAGGCTGTACGGCTCGTTGTAGTAGACGGCGTCCTCGGTGAACAGCGCGTTGATCTCGTCGGGATCGTTGGACTCCCACGCCCTGAGATAGCCGTCGATCCACGAGTGCGGCTCGACCATGGCGCTACGCCCGGAGCGGATCGTGGCCGACGGACATGAGCAGGTGCCTGGACTCGTCCTCGGTCTTGTCGCCCAAGGTCTCCACCAGCTCGACGACCCGCCCCATCGTGTCCCAGTCGTCCTTGGTCAGGTCCACCTTCCGCTTGCTCAGCACGTGCAGCACGTCCCGTCCGAGCTCGTCGACTCCCAGGTCAGGGCCGTCGGGGAAGGCCTCCTCACCGGAGGCGTCGGCCAGGAGGTAAGCGCGCAGCTCCTCGGACGTCATGTTCACCATGCGGTGGAACTCGTCCCAGAGCATGTCCGTCTCGATACCCTCAGTCATAAGCCAGCGCCTACCCGCCCGGCCTCGCGTTACGCCCCCGGGACCGCCAGCCCCGACTCGTAGGCGGCGATCACCGCCTGCACCCGGTCGCGCAGCCCGAGCTTGGTGAGCAGGTTGCTGACGTGCGACTTCACGGTGTGCTCGCTGACCACCATGACCTCGGCGATCTCCGCGTTGGACAGCCCGCGGGCGATGAGCTGGAGCGTCTCGCGCTCTCTCGCGGTCAGTACGGCCAGCGCCCCCGCAGCCCCCGCGGCCGGCGTGGCGGCCGGCCTGGACGTGAACTCGCGGATCAGCTTCGTGGTGACCGCGGGAGCCAGGAGCGACTCGCCCCCGGCGACCACCCGCACGGCGCGCACCAGGTCGTCGCGGCGCACGTCCTTGAGCAGGAACCCGCTCGCTCCGGCCCGC
Source organism: Nonomuraea sp. LPB2021202275-12-8 (assembly GCF_037044575.1). Classification (NCBI taxonomy): domain Bacteria; kingdom Bacillati; phylum Actinomycetota; class Actinomycetes; order Streptosporangiales; family Streptosporangiaceae; genus Nonomuraea; species Nonomuraea sp. LPB2021202275-12-8. Next base: position 89,765 of record NZ_JBAHWD010000017.1, read on the forward strand.
AGCGCGTCGTAGACGTAGTCGTCCAGGTCGAACGTGGTCAGCATGAGCACCCGGCAGCGCGCCTCCGCGCACACGATCCTGGCCGCCTCGATGCCGTCCATCCTGGGCATGCGGATGTCGAGCAGCAGCACGTCGGGGTCGTGCTCGCGGACCGCGGCCACCGCCTGCACGCCGTCGCCCGCCTCGGCCACCACGTCGATGTCCGGCTGCGCGTCCAGGATCATCGCGAACCCGCCCCTGACCAGCTCCTGGTCGTCGGCCACCACGACCCGCACGACCGGCTCGGGCCCGGTCATGCCCTGGCCACCGGGAGGCGTACCGAGACCCGGAAGCCGGGACCGTCCTGGCGGGGACCCGCGGTGGCGGCGCCGCCGCAGGCGGCGGCGCGCTCGCGGACGCCGATCAGCCCGTGACCGCCCGAGGGCAGCGCCCGGCCCGAACCCTGACCGTCGTCGGTGATGTCGATCATCAGAGTGTCGTCCTCCCAGATGAGCCTGATGTCCGCGCGGTTCGCGCCGGCGTGCTTGACGATGTTGGTGAGCGCTTCCTGCGTGATCCGGTAGGCGGCGACCGCGCAGTCCGGCGTCACCGGGCGTGCCTCGCCCTCGGTGTGGAAGGCCACGTCCAGGCCGATCCCCGAGACCTGGCCGGCGAGCTCCGGCAGGTCCTCGATGGTGGGCTGGGGAGCACGCGGCGCCTCGTCCTCCTTCAGCGCGCCGAGCATGCGCCGGAGCTGCACCATCGCGTCGCGCCCCGCCCCGGCGATGGCGTCGAAGGCGGCCTCGGCCCGGTCCGGGTCCTTCCTGACGGCCACCGGCCCGGCCTCGGCCTGCACGACCATGAGGCTGACCGCGTGGGCGAGTATGTCGTGCATGTCGCGGGCGATTCTGGCCCGTTCGCGTTCGGCCGCGCGTTCGGCTTCCATCTGGCGTTCCCTTTCCAGCCTCGCGGCCCGCTCCTCCAGCGCCGCCGCGTGGGCGCGGGAGGTCGCCGCCGCCCTGCCGATGGCGTACGCGGCGACGAACAGCACGATGCTGCGCAGCGCCGTCTCCGACGAGCCGACGAGCAGCAGCAGGCCGGCGGTCGTCAGGACCAGCGCGGTGATCCGGGTCAAGGGGGCTGAGTAGGCGGCGACGGTGTAGAGGGCGACGAGCGAGCCGTACCAGACGGGCTGGTCCGCCACATGGTCGGCGACGTCGTACAGCATCCCGACGCAGAGGTTCACCAGCAGGACGGTCACCGGGGCGCGGCGGCGCCAGATCAGCGGCAGCGACGCGGCGACCGCGACGACGTAGCCCCACCAGTCCCACGGCACGCCGCTCACGCTCTTGCTGGAGAGCAGTGGCCAGAGCTGCGCCAGCGTGATCAGCGCGGTGAGCGCTCCGTCCACCTGCAGGGGAGGGAGCGCTCGGACCCGCCGGCGCAGCACGGCGATGAGCGGGGGATCGGGCACAATGTCCCATCTTTCCGCATGATCACGCATGGGCGAGGGAGACCTCTGGCCGCTTGTCCTCACGCGTCGCCAGCGGCAGGAAGGCGACCATCGCGAGGAGCGAGCCGACGGGGATGAGATCCAGTGACGCGAACGGCAGCAGGACCTGGAGCAGCACGAGCACGGGCACCCAGAGCCGGACCTGGCGCTGGACGGCGAGGTGGATCACCAGGGCGAGCTGGGCGACGTAGAAGAGGATCGGTCCGGCCTCGTAGACCAGCAGCGACACGCCGGGCACGGCCTGCACCTGGTCGAACAGCGGTCCCATGGCCTCGTGGTCGGCGGCCATGAACCCGACCACGATGTCGATCGCGAACTGGACGAAGGTGAACGCGATGCCGGCGAGCCCCACCACCAGCGTGACGGTGGCGACCCGGCCGCGGCCGAGCATCCCCCACATGTCCCGAAATACCGCGATGAAGAGCACTAGAGCGCCCATGAAGGCGAGATGTCCGAGTGTCCAGGCCGGTCCGGGCCCTCGGACGCCGTCGAACCCGTCGACGACGCGGAGCACTCCGTAGACCAGGGCGAGGGCGGGGGCGGCGAGATAGGCAGGGCGGATCCGCATGACGTGATCTCCTCAGGGGCGACCCCGGCTGCCCGGGGGACGGTGTCCCAGCGATTCGGCTGATGCCCCTAATACTCGGATTTTCCGCCCCGGATGGGATCGCCGCGAGGAGCGATCCTCCACCTCACTCTCAGGAGCGAGTCGCCTCGCCAGCACGAGCGGGTCACGGAGAGTTTCGATGTCGGTGAGGGCCTCGGCCATGGCGCCCCGCCGACGACGTGTGTCCTGCCGCCGGAAGGTCAGGTCTCGCCGTTGGCGAGCTTGGCCACCGTGTCGGCGACGCGGCGCTGCCTGGTCTCGGCCTTCTTGGCGCCCTCGACCAGCAGCACGTAGCGGCTCTGGCGGGAGTAGGACAGGCTCTCGAAGAACTTCTTGGCCTCCGGCGCCTGGTCGAGCGCCTCGGCCAGGTCGGGTGGCACGCTCACGGCGCGAGGCTCGGTGTCGAGCTCCAGGCCGACCTCGATCTCGTCGCCGGCGGCGGCGCCCGCGCCCTCCCGGTTCGCGGCGCTCAGGGGGACCATGAACCGGCCGCCCATGGGCGCCACCGTGCTGCGGTAGGAGTATCCGTTGATCGTGACGTGGACGGCGGGCCGCTTGCCCGCGCCCAGCTCGGCGACGACCTCGGCCGGGACCTCGAACCCGGTGGCGGTCTTGCCGCCCAGCTCGACCGTGGTGCGGAAGATCATTGGAAGAATCCCTTCAGAACCGGGGCCAGAGCCTGCGGCTTGACCATGTGCGTCTGGCCGTCGAGCGTGCGGTGCTCGGCGTTGGGCAGCACCCGCGCCAGGTCCTTCACGCCGTTGCGGATCCAGGCGGGGCTCTTGCCGCCGTCGACCGCGAGCGTGGGCACCTTGATCGAGTCCCACTGCCCGTCGGGCAGCGGCTTGCCATGCTCGAAGTCGGTCACGAAGGCCGCGTCGTACGGCAGCGTGCGCGCGACCTCCTTCATCCCCGACCAGCCGGGCATGAAGCGCATCATGGCCACGATCGGGGCGGGCAGGTTGACGCCCTTGCGCATGAAGTAGCCGATCGCCTTTCCGGGCTGTCCCGCGGCCAGGAAGGCCTCGATCCGCTCGGTGTAGTCGCCGGGGATGGGCGGGCGGGTGCCGTCGACGACGAACGGCGGCTCGTACACCGCCAGCCTGCTCACCGGGAGCCCGCTCTCCACGGCGGCCAGGGCCAGCCCGGCGCCCGAGGAGATCCCGTACAGGAAGACCGGCGCGCCGGCCTCCCCGATGAGGGCGGCGAGGTCCTCGATCTCGCGCTCCGGCGCGAACGGCGCGGTGTCGCCACTCTCGCCGCGGCCGCGGCGGTCGTAGGTGTAGACCGTGAAGCTGTCGGCCAGCTCCTTGGCCAGCGGCCCGTTGGGGCCCGAGGCGCGGTAGCACATGGCGCCGTCGACGAGGATGACCGGCGGGCCCTGGCCGATGCGCTCGTAGGCGATCGTGGTGCCGTCCTTGGAGGTGACCGTTCTCGTGTTCATGCCCGGAGCCTCTCACCGACAAATAAAATTGTCAAGAAAGGGGGCGGCTCCCGGTTACCTGTCAGGTAATCGCGGTGCGCACCTCCACCTGGCAGGGTTGTCCCCACTGATCACCTTTGGGGGAGACACCATGACCACGCGTGAAGTCGTCGAAGAGCTGCTGAGCCGGATCGGGGCGGGCGACCCAGGCCGCATCGCCGAGATGTACGCCGAACACGCCGACTGGAAGCTCGACTGGCCGGAATCCGAGCACGGGCGCGCCGCCACCCCGTGGATCCGCCATCGGGTCACCCGCGCCGACGCCGCGGAGCACTACCGCCAGATCGCCGAGCACCACGTGCCCGAGGAGGTGGCCACCGAGGTCGAGCGCGTCCTCGTGGACGGTGACCACGCCGTCGTGCTCGGCGAGATCCGGCAGACGGCCCGCTCCACCGGCCGCGCCTACCGCTCCCGCTTCGCCCTGCACCTCACGGTCGAAGACGGCCTGGTCACCCGGCACCACGTCTACGAGGACAGCCTCTCCGTCGCCCAGGCCTTCGCATAACGGGTTGACGCCCGCCGCCCGCCAGGAGCACCCTCCAGACCGGAGGCTCCCATGACCCGTCACCGCTTCGGCATGGCCTGCGCGATCGCCATCACCCTCGCCTACCTGGCCTACCTGCTGGCGATCCCCTTCGGCCTGGTGCCCGACAACCACCGGCTGGAGCTGCACGAGGTCGCGCTGGCCGTCGTGCTCCTGGCCGGCGTCGCCTTCGCCGCAGGCCCGTACTCCATCACCGATCTCACCATCGGCGCGGGTGGCGTCAGCGCCCGGCTGGCCAGGTACGAGGCCAAGCAGCGCCATCTGGAGTCCGACCTGCGCGCCCTGCAGGTGGCGCTCACCGGCGTCGTCACCAAGTACGAATGGGACCACCTGCGCAACCTGGCGCGCGGGGGTCCCGTGCCGGCCAGATTCCGGCACGACAGGAAGTTGCAGCTGGAGCTCGAACGGCTGGACGCGATGGGGTTCGTGGAGCCGGTCGATCCCCGTGGCCTCAACGCCATCCCCGAGGACCACGGCGCGCACGACGGCGAGTTCGACCTGGCCCACTACGTTCGCGTCACGGCCGAGGGGCGCGAATATCTGGCCCTGCGCGACGCACTGAAGCCCGGAGCGTGACGGCATCCTGGATGTGGGCAGCCGTCTGGTGCACACCGGGAGGACCACATGGCCGACAAGCCGCAGGCCAGCAAGAAGCTCGGCCGCAAGGCGTACGAGGAGGAGCTTTTCCGGCTGCAGGGCGAGCTGGTGAAGCTGCAGGAGTGGGTGCGCGCCGAGGGCAGGCGGGTGGTCGTGATCTTCGAGGGCCGCGACGCCGCCGGCAAGGGCGGCACGATCAAGCGGGTGGCCGAATACCTCAACCCGCGCGTCACCCGGATCGTCGCCCTGCAGGCCCCGACCGAGCGGGAGCGCACCCAGTGGTACTTCCAGCGCTACGTCGAGCATCTGCCGTCGGCCGGGACCATCGTCCTGTTCGACCGCAGCTGGTACAACCGGGCGGGCGTCGAGCGGGTCATGGGCTTCTGCACGCACGAGGAGTACACCAGGTTCCTGCACCAGTGCCCGATCTTCGAGCGGCTGCTGGTCGAGGACGGGATCCTGCTGCGCAAGTACTGGTTCTCGGTCAGCGACGCCGAGCAGGAACGGCGCTTTCGCGCGAGGCTGGCGGACCCGATGCGCCGCTGGAAGCTGTCGGAGATCGACCTGGAGTCGATCGCCCGCTGGGAGGAGTATTCACGCGCCAAGGACGAGATGCTGATCCACACCCACATCCCGGAGGCGCCCTGGTATGACGTGGAGAGCGAGGACAAGCGGCGGGCGAGGATCAACATGATCACCCACCTGCTGTCGACGATCCCCTACCGGGAGGTCGAGCGCCCCACTCTCAAGCTCCGCCGCCGCCCGCCGGGCACCGGCTACCGCCGCCCCCCGAGACTGGAGACCTTCGTCCCGGACACCACGGCCGGCCTCTGAGTCAGGAGACTTTGGCGACGGTGAGGAGGGCGGCGGAGTCCTCCAGGGCCTCCAGGCTGTGGCGAGCCTGCGGGATCACCAGGAAGTCGCCGGTCATCCCGTCCCACGAAGTGTCGCCGCTGCGCAGCCGCACGCGGCCGTGCAGCACGACGAGGGTGGCCTCGCCGGGGTTCTCGTGCTCGCTCAGCGAGCTGCCCGCGGTCAGGGCGATGAGCGTCTGGCGGAGGGTGTGCTCGTGGCCGCCGTGCAGCGTCTCGGCGCTGCGTCCGGTCGAGGCTTCGGCGGCGCGCTTCAGGTGCTCACGTACGAGGGCGTCCAAGGAGGTCTTCTGCATGTCATCGAGTCTGTCACCCGGGACGACTCGGCCCTCGGGCCGGGGTGTTGGCCGGTAGTGGTAACGGCCTGGCTTCAAGGTGGGATTTAGTACTACAGAGACGTCATAATCCTGTCCAGCTCGTGGGGGAAGATGTCAGAGCCGGGGAGGCGGTACAGGATGGCCGGAAGAGCCGGGAGGGCCGCGTCAGCGGGCGCTGCCGTGGCCGCCGCCTGCCGGGGAGCCGGGTGGCAGGGGTGACCCGGGCGCACGTGGCCAGGGGCGTGGCGCTCGCGACGGCGGTGCTGTCTCCGGCGCTCGAGGTGGCGGCCCTGCTGATCTGGGCCGGGCTGCCCGAGGAGTGGCTGCCCAGGGTAACCGCGACCCCCCAGTCGGCCGCCGCGCTGACGTTCCCGGCAGTTGGAGCGTTCCTCATCTTCCACCGGCCGCGGCTGAACATGGCGTGGCTGATGTGCGCGGGCGGGCTGGCGGCCGGGATCAGCGACGTCACGCACGGGCTGGTGATGCGGGTCGCCGCCGACGGCCACCTCGTCCTGGCCGGTTACCTGCGCTTCCCGAACCTGCTCGGCTGGGCGGTGTGCGGGGTGACCCTGACGCTGCTGCTCACGCTGTACTCGCCCGACGGCCGGTTGCCTTCGCCGCGCTGGCGAGTGGTCCTGTTCGCCGGCGCCGGCGCCCTGACGGCCGAGATGCTGCGCGGCCTCTTCCGTCCCGACCCTCCGTTGGCGCGTTATCGGTACCCCGCCGTCATACCGAACCCCCTGGAGATCCCCGCACTCGCGCCGTACATGACCACGATCGGGACGATCACCTGGACGGTCATCTACATCTCGCTGGCGCTGGCGGCCCTTTCCATGGCCACGCGGATGCGGGGCGCCGGTCCCGTGGTGAGGCGGCAGATCGGATGGCCGCTGTTCGCCTTCGCCGGGTACGTCGTCTTCCTGGTCGTGGGCGCGTTCGCGCCCGAGCTGACGTGGCTGTCGATCACGTGGGCGGCGCTCGTCCCGGTCGCGATCGCGTTCTCGATCACGCGCTACAGGCTGTACGGGATCGACACCGTGATCAGCCGGACCTTCGTGGCCGCCGGGTTGCTGGCCGTCGTCAGCGCCGTCTACTTCGGCGTCGGCGCGGTGTCGAGCCTGGTCGTGTCCGAGTACGACCAGGTCGCCGGGCTGGTCTCCGCGCTGTTCGCCGGGGCGTTCTTCCAGCCGCTGCGGCGGGTGTTGCAGCGGGCCGTCGACCGGATGCTGTACGGCAGGGTGGGCGACCCCGGCCTCCTCGCCGAGCGGCTGACCCAGGCGATCCGGCGCGGCGACCCGGCCGAGGCGCTGACCTCGGTGGTCGGCGTGCTGCGTGACGGGCTCGCGGTCGAGGGGGTCGCCGTGGAGGTGGCCGACGGCGAGCCCCGCTACGTCGAGAACGGCCGGGTGGGGGAGCAGGCCCGCAGGGTGCCGCTGGTCTGGCACGGGGAGCAGGTCGGCCGCCTGCTCGTCGGCGCCCCCGGCCCGCGCCGGTTCCCCGCCGCGCACAACGAGCGGGTGCTGGCCACCCTCACGCCGTACGTCGCGGACGTGGCGCACGCGGTCCGCATGGCGGCGGACCTGCAACGATCCAGGGAGCGCATCCTGACCACGCGGGAGGAGGAGCGGCGGCGCCTGCGGCGTGACCTGCACGACGGGCTGGGCCAGAGCCTGTCGAGCATGGCGATGATCATCAACATCGCGCGCAGCCGGTTGAAGGACTCGCCCGACTCCGCCGACGAGCTGCTGCAGCAGCTCCGCTCGGGGATGGACGCGGTCGCGGGCGACATCCGGCAGCTGGTGTACGGCTTACGCCCGCCCGCCCTCGACGACCTGGGCCTGGCGCGGGCCGTACGGGACCTCGCGGGGCAGTCGTCGCCGGAGATCGCGATCGAGGTGGATGTCGAAGGAGACCTGTCGGAGCTCCCGGCGGCCGTCGAGGTGGCCGTCTACCGGATCGTCCAGGAGGCACTGACCAACGTCCGGCGGCACGCCCAGGCGAGCAACGCCGCCGTGGTCCTGCAGCGGGAGCGCTCGGTGCTGCGGATGACGATCAGCGACGACGGCCGCGGGCTGCCGGAAGGCCATCGGTCCGGAGTGGGCCTGGGATCCATGCGGGAGCGGGCGGCCGAGCTGGGCGGCATCTGCGTGGTCAGCGGGGCGCCCGGATTGGGGACGCGGGTCGAGGTGATGCTGCCGCTGCTGCCGGCCGGGGTGGACGGCGGCGCCGCCCCGACGCCCATCCCGGCCGAACCGCGCTGACCGTTCCCAGGACTTCCCGCGAGCACGAGACGAGCCACCGGTCGCGGCGGCTCGTCCGCTACCGGTCAGGACTCAGCACTCACCCCGCCAGGTGACGGCGGTGATGATCCGGATGGAGTTCGGCGGGGCCGGGATGTTGCCTTTTGCCCTCCGTCGGGCCGTAGTGGTAGCAGCGGGTTCCCACGCTCGTGATCTTGACGTTGACGTGGTCCTGGCCTTCGTAGGCGTAGGCGTTGTTGAAGTAGGAACGGCCGTAGTTGTGGCCGGTCCAGTTCTTGTTGGTCTTGAACGAGATGCCGTCCGTCTGGTTGTAGCCGTAAGCAGATGTACCCCTTCGGGCAGCTCTCGGCCTGAGCCGCGGTGGGCGCCAGGGGGACCACGCCGAACGCGAGCGCCGCGGCCGCCGCCGTGAGAAGTCGAACACGCATACGAAAACCCTTCAGTCTTGCCCCCATATGTCAGGAGATGGCCCTGACAAGACGTTCACCGTGATCGTGCCTGCGCGCCGCCGCGAGGTGTACCTGTCGGCCTACAGGGTGTGCGCCCGCGCCGTCACCTGGTAACCGTTGACGGAGCGGGCCGAGCAGGTGAGGGTGGGCAGGAGGCCGCAAGCAGGGGGGTGTGATGGAGGGCGCCGTCGCCGTCGTGACCGGAGCCGCGCGCGGGGTCGGACGGGGCATCGCCCTGGTGCTCGGCGAGACCGGCGCGACCGTGTACGTCACCGACCGCGAGAGCCGCCACCACCGCCACTCGGCGCTGCCGGGCACCGTCGAGGACACCGCCGAGCAGGTGAGCGAGCGCGGCGGCCGGGGCATACCGGTGCGCGTCGACCACCACGACGACGCGGCCGTCGAGTCGCTGTTCGACCGGGTCCGTGACGAACAGGGCGGCCTGGACCTGCTGGTGGCCAACGCCTGCAACGGCAACGCGCTGCCGTTCGAAGGCGGCCCGTTCTGGACGCTGCCGCTGGAGCACTGGCACAACATGATCGACATCGGGGTCCGGAGCCACCTGGTGACGGTCCACTACGCGGCGCCGCTGCTGATCGAGCGGCGAGGGCTGGCCGTGCTGACCGGATACGCCGATCCGGAGGCCGAGGTGATCGCCGGCCATCTCTTCTACGACCTGGCGATGACGAGCGTCAGCCGCCTGGCCCACTCCATGGCCCACGATCTGCGCCCGCACGGCGTCACCGCGCTCGTCCTCTCCCCGGGGTTCACCCGCACCGAGGCGATCATCGCGGTGCTCGGCGAGGACGTCCCGGGCGGCGACTCGGTCGAGTTTCCGGGCCGGGCCGTCCGCGCCCTGCTGGAGGACCGGGACGTGGCCAGGCACGCCGGCCGCACTCTCACCGTCGCCGACCTGGCCGGGGAGTACGGGTTCAGCGACGTCCGAGCCTCCTGATCCGTGGCCTCGCCGATACGCCCGCAGGTGTAGTCCGCGATCGTCTCGCCGGCCGATGCGCCGGGCCCCGGGGACGGCGACCCTGAATGAGCAGGCCAAGCCCACGGGGGAAGGAACCGCCGCTCATGACCGCCACCCTCGAGACCCCGGCTCAGGAAACCGCCGCGCGCGAGCGCGTGCCCGCGCGCGGCCGGCCGACGCTGCCCCGCCGCTGGCGCAGGCCCATCCTCATGGTGCACGTCATGGCCTCGCTCGGCTGGTTCGGCATGACGATCGTGCTCGTCGTCCTGACGGTCGCCGCCCTGGACCTGACGGACGTCACCCAGCTCCGCTCGGCGTACCAGTTCCAGCGGCTGCTCATCACGACCGTGATCATCCCCTCGGCCGTGGCGACGCTGCTGACCGGCCTGGTGCTGTCCCTGTTCACCCACTGGGGACTCGTCAAGCACTGGTGGCCGCTGCTGAAGCTGATCGCGACCGTGGGGACGATCGCCTTCACCGTCAGCCACTCGCCCGATCTGGTCGCGTACGCGATCGGCAACGCGGGCAGCTCGGACGCCGCGTACAAGACCGTGCAGGACAACCTGGTCGTGCTGGCGGTGCTGCACCCCGTGGCGCTCGGCGTGGTCACCTGGATGTCGTTCTACAAGCCGTGGGGTCGCATCCGCCGGCGGCGTGATCAGCCCTGATCCGACAGAGGCACGCGCCGCACGGGCCGGAGCTCCCGCCAGTGCGCGGGCCGGGACGCCCACGCGATGGCCGCCATGATCGCCAGGTGCAGGGGCGCCGAGACGCTCTCGTAGATCGGGTCCTGGTTGGCCACATGCGTGACGACCGCCCCGACGAGGACGACCACCAGCGCGCCCGCTCCGAGGAACCTGGCCCGCCTGCGCGGGACGACCAGCAGGATGGCGCAGATCAGCTCCACCCCGCCGATCACGAACCGGAACCACGACGGGTAACCCCAGTCGGCGAACTTCACCGAGTATGCCGGGCCGAAGACGGTCTCGCCGGGCGCGAACTTCGTCATGGCGCCCAGGACGAACTCGGCCGCCAGGAACCAGTAGAAGCCGATGAGCAGCCGCCGGGGCCAGTCGCGAGACGAGGTCTCAGACATGATCGTTTCCTCCTGTGAGCATCGCCCTGAATCGGGATCACGGCTTTGACACCCGGTGGGGAGGAAGTGTGACGAGCTATCTGCCGATCGTTTCGAGCGTCCTCGTCATGAACACGCTGTTCGGGTCCGGCCGGTAATCCGCGAACGGCTCGCAGTAGTCGAACCCGAACTTCTCGTACAGCTTCCTGGCAGGCAGGAAGTGCTCGTCCGAGCCGGTCTCCAGGCTCAGCCGGGTCAAGCCCATCCGCCCGGCCTCGGTGATGATGTGCCCCAGCAGCAGGGACGCGACCCCGCTGCGCTTGCGCACCGGCCTGGTGCGCATCGACTTCACCTCGGCGTGCTCCGCGTCCAGCCTCTTGATCGCGCCGCAGCCCACCAGGGTGTCCCCGTCGAGGACCGTCCAGAAAGTGACGTCAGGCTTGCGGAGCGCGTCGAGGTCGAGGGCGTGCTTGCTCTCCAGCGGCGTGATGGAGCGCATCTCCTGGAGGTGCTCGTCGAGGAAGGCGGCGATCTCCGGACCGGAGAGGTCATCGACGATGATCTTCATGGATGGGTCCCCTTGCCATTTTCACCGTTGCCCGCTCTGACCATGCCCGGCACGAGGGCGGGCGGCTCGGATGCTAGCAAGGGCCCACGTGGTCGTCGTCTGCGGCCCCGAGGCCGCAGGATGTGCGATCCCGGCCGAGCCGGCGCCGGCCTGTGAGGTGAGTCTTGGGCCAGGTGCCGGGCGAGCGGGATGCCTCGGATGTCGATGGACGCCGCCCGATTCGTCCCCTAGATTGTTGCCTGATCATTAACGGCCGGTATCTCGCGTCGCGCGATACCCTCCCGACGCAGCGCCCTCTGCGCGTGGGATCACCGCGCCGAGGGTCATCTCGGCCGAGTAACGGAAGGTGTACCGCGTGCCTGACCCTGCCTCCACCGAGCCGACATATCGGGATTCGTCCGCGAGCCCGTCCAAGAACCCGTCGACCGGTCCATCCTCCTCGGTGCTCAGCCCCTGCCCGCACACCCCCGCCTGCCCCACCGGCCCATGCTTGCCCGCGAGCCTGCGGTCCAGCGGGAGCGTCGCCCCGCCTCCGCGGGACGGTTCCCCGGAACCCGCTCCCGCCAGTGCTGGCAAGGACGGTGTCGAGTACGCGACGGACAAGATCATCACCTTCACCGAAACGATGGTGACGACGGCCGCGACGGTCGGTCAAATGGCGGCGGTCACGCCCAGCTTCGGTGGTTGGAACTGGCTTCCTGGCGCGGGCGTCCCCGCCATCGGGGCTCCATTTGTCAGCAGGTTCGATGCCCTGTCCGACATCTGGGCAGACTGCGCCGGAATCCTGCGGGAGGTTCTGGAGAAGGACCGCGGGAAGCTCGTCCAGGTGGCAGTGAACTACCGCACAGCCAACGAGGAATCCAAAGTCGCCGTTGATCGGGTTCAACTCTGAAGGGTACGACAATGCCGAATTCCTCGGGTGGACCGTCCAAGCTGCATGTACCGGGCGCCCCTGGGCCCGCCGAATCGCGCACACTGTATGTCACCCAGAATGGTCGTACCGTCGCCCGGACCGTCACCGTCGGTCCGCGGGCTCCGGACCCCGGTTTCTTCAAGAGGGCGATCGAGCAGATCAAGCGCTATGACGGGCCGATCACCCTCGGGCTGAGCATGTCGAATGCCGGGAAGGTCGGATGGATGATACGGGGGGCCGTTCTCGTCAACGTCGGCAACCCCTGGCTCTTCTCCGATCGCCGGGACGCCTGGAAAGAGATACATGGCCACATGAAGGGCAACGCGTGGGACATCTGGTACGCGTACTTCGACCACATATCGCCAAATTGGAAGGGCCGCGCGGTCGACACGCTCCAGCAGTATCTGAGGTTCAAGTTGATCGGCATGTTCGACCAGCTCGGTAACCTCTCCAAGGAGATGAGCGGCACCATGCAGAACCAGTACAACGAGGTGGCGCAGTATGACGCGGCAGCCGTCGGTCTCTGGACCATTGAGGGCCCCGTCTTCAAGGCTCTTACCAAACTGGCCGCGACTCCTGCGGGCAGGATCGCCCTCATGGCGCAGTCCACCGTTTTCCTCACCATGTCCTGCACTCTCCTCACGCAGTTCTACGACGTCTACCGAAAGTTCGAGGGTGAGCTCAACGGCCTGGACCTGAAGTTCATGGATCTCAAGGGCGCCTTCTACCTCAGCGGCGATCCGGCCCGTGGGCCCCGTGACCTGCACATGGACCAAAGGGTCACCGACTCCGACTACTGGAGCGCCGTCACCAAGGACAACCAGTGAAGCCCCTCGACCCGTTCGACATCGGCGGGGGGGAGGACGTACTCAAGCTGGTCAGCGAGGTCCAGGGCTGGGTCGACTCGCTGGCCGGTGTCATGCGAGAGCTGGAGGAGCAGGAGCTGACGGGTGCCGACGAGACGGGCCGGGTGGTGGCCACGGTGTCGGGCTCGGGCCGGTTGCTGCACCTGGCGATCGCTCCACCGGCGATGCGCGATCTCGACCACGTCGCGATCGGCCAGGCCATCCAGGATGCCATCGGCGCGGCCCGCGCGGCGATGGGCGAGGCGCTGACCCAGACGATGGAAACGCTGAGTGACGGCCGGCCATGGCCCGCTGAAGACCCGTTCGCGTCCTACTTCGACATGATCCTGAAGGAGACGTGACCATGGACGACCTGCGCAAGCTCTCCGAGCAGATGGAGGCGATGTCGGCCAGGGCCGAGACGGTGGCGGAGGAGTGGAGCGAGCGGGAGTTCACCGGCAGTGCCGACAACGGCGGCGTCGTGGCCACCGTCGACCCGGTGGGAACGCTGAAAGCACTCGACATCAGCCCCCTGAGCAAACGCAGGAACGACGGCGTGACCCTCGGCGACGCGGTCGTGGCGGCCATCCACGCCGCCGAGCAGGCCGCGGCGGAGGCCAAGGACGCGATGATGCGCGAGCTGGGCGCGGGTGCGGGGCTGACCGGCCTCATGGACCAGGCGCAGCGTGACTTCGAGAGCCGCGCGAATCTCGGCTCACGGCAGGACCCCTCCCAAAGGTGACATCCCGCCGTTGAGACGCTCGTCCGCGGGGGTGGCTTGCCCGGCATGCTCCGGGCGCCGCTCGACGAACACGGAGCGATGTTCCGCCAGCTCCCATACGGCCTCCGTATCGCTCTCGACGAACGTCGGCGGGGAGCCGAGCAGCCGTTCGTACCACTCCAGGGCCGCTGGGTAGTCGGCGACCGGAATCCCGGCGTACAGGTCGAGGGCCCTGCCACGGCATAAGGGAGGGTCACCCGGTGATCACCGGGTCTTCGCCTGCCCAGCCTTCGGTGTTGTGCCACGCGACATCCGTGCCCCGTTGACTGCCCTGGCAAGGATCAAAGCGAACAAAGGACGCACATGCGCCGAAAGTCCCTCTCCGTCGTTGCCGTGGCCGCGACGGTGATGACCGCCCCGCTGGCCGCGCCCGCCGCCGGGGCCACGCTGCCCGGCGAACGGCTGCCGGCCGGCGCACAGTCGCAGACGACCACCGTGGCGCCCGGTGTGACCCTGACCTCGATCTCGCTCGGAGCGCAGGATGCCGACGACTTCTGGACCGTGCACGTCTACCTGCCGGCCACGGCCGACGGCCCGCTCGACACGGCCGGCACCGCCTTGGGATCGAGGGAGATCGCCGACCGGGTCGCCGGCGCTCTGCGGGAGAAGGGCTTCGACCCGCGCATCGAGCAGGTCGACTCGCCCGCGTACGCCGACCACCCGGCGGGCGTCCTCGGCTGGATCGTACGGATCGGCCGGTATCAGGCTGACGGGGACGCGACGGCGATGCTGGGCAGGATCCGTGCCGCGGGCTTCGCGGGCGGCACCCGCTACACCGCGCAGGACGGTGCCGACGCCACCGCCCCGCAGAAGGTCCACCTGCTCCGGGTCGACTTCCGCGAGTTCCGCGGGACCGTCGGCTCCGACTTCGGCCCGACCCTGAGCGGCACCGAGAAGCTGACCGACCTGGCCGCCGCCGCGAACGCCGTGGCCGGCGTCAACGCGCAGTGGTTCTACAGCGGCGCACCCGCCGGCCTGTACGTCAAGGACGGCAAGCTGATCGGCACCGCGACCCAGGGCCGTGGCGGCATCAGGATCACCCGGGGCGGCCGCGCGGTCGACGTGGACGCCTACACCGCCCACGTGACGGTCCGGGCAGGCCGGGAGAAGGTCGAGCTCGACGGCGTCAACCGCGTACCCGGCGAGGTCTTCAACTGCGGCGGCGTAGGCGGGGACGCGCCCACCGAGAAGCCGCAGCACGACCTGAAGTGCACCGACGGCAGCGAGCTCGTCCGCTTCACACCCGAATGGGGTACCCCACCGACCGGCGCCGGGGCGGAAGCCGTACTCGACGCCCGCGGCAAGGTCATCGCGCTGAACACCACGCGCGGCGCGAGCGTGCCCGCAGGCGGATCCACCATCCAGGCCATCGGCGACAGCGCCGCCTGGCTCCAGGAGCACGCCAAGGTCGGCCAGAAGCTGACCATCACCGAACGCGTCGAGGACAGCCGCGGCCGCAAGATCGCGCTGACCCGCGACACCACGATCCTTCAGGTCGGCCCCACCCTGGTCCGCGACGGCAGGGTGTCGGTCAACGCCGCCGCGGACGGCCTGATCCGCGAAGGCACGGACCAGACGTTCACCTACAACTGGGCCGTACGCAGCAACCCGCGTTCGATGATCGGCATGGACGACAAGGGCAGGCTGATGCTGGCAGTCGTCGACGGACGCCAGGCCGGCTACAGCGAGGGCCTCGGGATCGCGCAGACCGCCGAGCTGATGAAGCGACTCGGCGCCCGCGAGGCGATGAACCTCGACGGTGGCGGCTCCAGCGTCATGGTCACCCCGAACGGCATCGTCAACCGGCCCTCCGACGCCACGGGCCAGCGCTCCCTCGGCAACGTGCTGCTCGTCCGCCGCCCATGAACCCCCTTGGTGAAGGCCACGTCAGCGGTCCGCCGCACTGCCGGCATGGCCCGCTCGACCCGCCTTGCGCGAGGCTGCTCGCAGCGAACAGCTAGTCGTCGGCCGGGCGGTCGCGGGAGTTGTTGATGCGCAGCGCCTCGGCGAGCTGGTCTTCCAGGATGATGATCCGGCAGGCGGCTTCGAGAGCGGTGCCCTGGTCGACCAGTTCGCGGGCCCTGGCCGCCAGGCGCAGTTGGTAGCGGGAGTAGCGGCGGTGGCCGCCGTTGGAGCGCTGCGGCTCGATCAGTTTGGCGGCGCCCAGGCTGCGCAGGAAAGCCGCGCTGACACCCAGGATCTCCGCGGCCCGGCCCATGCTGTAGGCGGGGTAGTCCTCATCGTCGAGTTTGGCCTCGGCGCCGGCATCCGCCGCCGTGTCGGAGCGGGCCAGGATGCGGGCTTGGGCTTTGTCGCCGTAAGCGGCGCTCGATGCAAGCGTGGAAGTAGCGGCTGTGGCCTTGGGCTTGCTATCAGACCCGGTGGCCAACGCTGTCGATTTTTGATCCATGTAACCTCCCGAACGCGGACGAGGGCCCCGGCGCCATGATGCGCCGGGGCCCGCAACTAGGTTGTGTAACACCATCTACCGGCCAAGAGGCCGAATTGCCGTTTCCGCAACAGCCGCCCGCTGAGGGCGGGGATGCGGGGATCGCGTAAGCGTGACCGTAGACCACCTTCCCGTCTGTGGAACTGCGGTACCCGCCCGGCGAAACTCCACCGGTGGCGGGCGATCCTGATGGCGTTCAACACTCCCTTCGCTATCTGTGCATCTTCTGATTCCATGACATGGACGACCTCCGATGGCCGCCACGACAGCGCGTCCACGCGTCGGGCCCCGTCAACTGCCTGGCCCTGCACGTCCGACCTTCTGCCGATCACTCCGTACTGCATGTGGCAGCGCGTCCACGCGTCGGGCCCCATCAACTGCCTGGCCCTACACGTCCGACCTTCTGCCGGTTACTTCTGCGGGTATTGCTACGGCCCGTATGGCCGCTTGGCAGCGTGTCCACGTGTCGGGCCCCGTCAACTGCTCGGCCCTGCACGTCCGACCTTCTGCCGATCACTCCGTACTGCATGTGGCAGCGCGTCCACGCGTCGGGCCCCATCAACTGCCTGGCCCTACACGTCCGACCTTCTGCCGGTTACTTCTGCGGGTATTGCTACGGCCCGTATGGCCGCTTGGCAGCGTGTCCACGTGTCGGGCCCCGTCAACTGCTCGGCCCTGCACGTCCGACCTTCTGCCGGTCACTCCTGCTATCCACGCTCGTCCGGGCGGCTCGTCGTGACGCCGGTATCTCGTGTGCCGCCCTCGTGGATCCGTTCCTTGCGATGTCAGAAACACTAGCCCCAACCACAACGAATGTCTACCCCAGTCACTACAGATTTTCGATCCCGGACGCGGCAGTCTCTTTCGGACCCGCCCCTGGCGAGGAGCTCGAGGTCCGAAGCTCCTAGGGCTGCTGACCGGCCAAAGCGTGGATTCCAGTGCTCAGCTGCAGGTGAAGCCGTGTGGTGCGGCGCGGCAGAAGTCGCGGAAGGCGCGCAGCCACTCGGAGCTCGCCGAGTAGTTGAGGTCGAGATCGGTGCGGTGAAGCTCGTGGGTGTCGGGATCGGTGGTGACCGTGCCGTCCAGCCGGACGCGGCCGTCGGCGGGCAGGCCGTCGAGATAGGTGCCGAGGAACTCCGCGATCCGGGCGGCCTCCTGGCCGGTGAGGGGGATGTGCCCGTTGAGGCCGAGCAGGGCCGCGGTCTCGGCGTCCAGCACGCCGGCCGTTTCCAGCAAGGTCAGGGTCGGGCGCCAGTTCCACGCGTTCACGTACAGGCGAGCCCCTTCGGGGGACTCCAGGGTCCAGCTCACGTCTCGTCCTCTCCGCAGGCCGTTTCCTCGCTCGGGGCGCTTGGGGGATGGGAGTGCCCGCCTGTTTGACCTCGTCGCCTCGAACCTCGTGCACGACGGGCTTGCAACCCGGCATCCCCCGAGACTCCATGCAGTATGAGGCCGGCCGCACGGACGTGCCCTTCACCACTGTGGTGAAGGGCAAAGCCGACTATCGCACCTCTTCGTGCCCAAGGTGGCCGCCCTTGCCGGGCTTGGAGGCGTACTGCTTCGGGAGCTTGAACCCACGCTCGGACATGACCTTCCGCAGCCGGTCCGGGTAGTCGGTGATGATGCCGTCGACGCCGTCGTCGATGAGCTTGTTCAGGGTCGGCTCGTCGTCGATGGTCCAGGGGATCACCTTGATGCCCAGGCTGTGCGCCTGGCCGACCATCTCCTTGGTGACGTACGGCTGGTAGCCGGGGTCGGTGATCTTGCCGTTCTGGGGGAAGCCGTGCACGGGCGAGAAGGCGTCGGCCTCGAAGGACTTGATCGCCTTGAGCGGGTCTCCGCCGAAATCGTCGATGTCGATCCCGCCAAGCCACGGCGAGGAGCCGGGCTGTCCGGTCTGCAGGAAGTCCCGGTTCGTCAGGGCCACGATCGGCAACCGCGGCTCCAACTCGCGCATCCGCATCAGTGCACCCCAGTCGAAGCTCTGGATGGTGACCTGCCGCCGCATCCCGGCCCGCGCGATCTCCTGCCGCGTGACCTGGACGAACTGCTCCCTCGGAGCCGTCTGCTCCGGAGCTCCGGCCTCGACCTTGGTCTCGACGTTGAGCATGACCTTGTGCGCGCGATAGCGCCTGACCAGGTCGAACACCTCGCGCAGCGTGGCCATCGTCGCCCCGGGGACCGCTCGCTGCCCGGGGAACTCGGCCAGCGTCCTGGTGCCGCAGTCCATGGTCCGGATCTGCCGGAGGGACAGCGTGTGGATGTACTTACCGACATAGGGGAACTCGGGGTCACCCGTGAACGCGGGCGCGGTGTCCGCGCACTTCTTGTCGCTGATCCGGCGGTCATGCGTCACGACCGCCTGCCCGTCCTCCGTGATCTGGACATCGAGTTCCAGCGTGGTGACCCCGAGCTCCAGCGCGTTGGCGAAGGCCGGCAGGGTGCTCTCGACCACCAGACCCAGGCCGCCTCGATGGGCTTGCAGGTCGAGAGTGTGGCGGGGCCTGTCGTGAATCTCATCCGCGCCGGCCACTCCGGGCAGCGCCGCCGCCATGGTGGCACCGGCGATCGTGACCGCCGCTACCTCGCGCCATCGGCTCATCTGACGTCCGTCCCTTTCCTTGTCCGGATGCTCCAGCGGGGGACCGGCTCGGGCCGGTCGCCTTGCCAAAGATCGGGCACGGACACGTACGGGGAGGGGACGGGAGTTGATCGTGGGGCGAAAGTTTCGTGCGCCTGCCCCCGCCTTCGGTCCTTTGCAGATGGCGCCGACTGGCGGCTACGTTCCCTCCGTGACAGTGGTACACGAGTGGCGAGGCCGCTTCGACAACAAGGCGCTCAACGCATTGCATGCGGAGGGCTTCAACCATGAGCCCTCGCAATATGACTGGTGGGATCAGGTCAACCGGCACAGTCTCGCGATACCGCCCATGGACGACGAGTCCGGGATACGCGTCCTCGGCAGGGAACCCCATCGACGCTCCGCCGATCATCCAGACCTCACCGACTGTGACGATGCCGGGGGTGAACTGCTCGACGCCCTTGGGCCCATGTTCGAGCGGATCCGGTAGGTCAGCTCGTCGATGGGGTTGGCGGCCACGAAGCCGTCATCGCCGTATGGCTCCTTGATCTCGAAAATGCCCTGTGCGTATTCCCGTCCACGAGAGCACGAGCGTCCGGTCCTCGCCGGTGAAGCGCTCGGCGAGGAGCTCGACCACGGTCTGTCCGCCGTTCAGGCGCTGGGTGAAGACGAAGGCGTCCATGGCCGCCGAGAAGCGCATCTCGCCGACCAAGATATGCCTGGTTGGCGGAATCACCCTGTCGCTAAGTTCGGCCGTTCAGGGTGTCGAGGAAGCGTTGTTCGAACGCGGCCGTGTCGGCCGCCGTCCCGTACCTGAGCAGCCGCCCCGTAGGCGACAGAACGGTGCGCCCGGCCGAGGGTCCGTCCACCACCACGTCGATCCGCCCGGACGTGAAATCCACCTGCCCGGGATGGATGGCGCTCATCGCCGCCAGCGGGTCCCACCAGTAGAGCAGGCTGGCGGCGATCAGCGGCTGGACCTCGGGGTGCGAGACGATCTCCAGGACGATGTCGGCGGCCGGGGTGCCGTGGTCGGCGCGGAGGCGGTCGAGGAACGTGTCGGTGATGAGTACGTTGTTGGCGGCGTCCAGCGACACCATGCGCACGGCCCCGCGGCTCCGGGTGAGCGCCGCGCGCGCGGCCGGGGGGTCGAGCCAGTAGTTGAACTCCTGGGTTCCGTCGAACTCCGGCGGGGTGCCGCAGCACAGGTTGCCGCCCACGTTGACGGCTCCGCCCATCGAGGTCAGGCGGGAGGCGGAGTGCGGCAGGGCGGCGGCCACGTTGCTGAGGGGGCCGGTGGCGATGATCTGCGCCGAGGGGTCGGCGCGCAGCACCTTTTCGATCAGGTCGGGGGCGCGCAGCCGCGAGGGCGTCTCGTCACCTGAGCAGCCGGGCGTCGCCGCGGTGAGCACCCGGTCGAAGAGCTGTCTCAGCTCGGCTGGGAAGGAGTTGGGCGCGGCGGACGAGGCGTCGGCGATCCGGACATCGCGCAGGCCAAGGCGTTCGGCCAGGCATCTGGCGTGCCGGATCGCCCTGCCCGGCAGGCCGGCGCCGTTGTTGGTGACGGTGATGGCGCGTAAGTCGATGCGGCCGGCCTGGTGCTCCTGGGCGAGGTAGGCGAGCGTGGCGGCGTCGTCGAAGTCCATGTCGGTGTCGAAGATGACCGCGGGTGGACGAGCCTGTGCTGCCGCGGGCAGCGGTGCCGATGTCGCGATGGCCAGGACGAGGGCGAGCAGGATGCTCTTCATGAGTTTCCCGGATGGGAGGCGACAGTCCAGGATCTAGTAAACCCCGATTCGTCACGCTCGCGTAGTACAAAGGGTTTGCGCCCGCGTCACCAGCCGGGATGGGTGGTGCCGCACCGCCTCGTCGGGGAGTACGTCACTCATCGCGGAGGAACATGGTCATGGCTGACTTACACGGCACCTGCGATCCCCGATTCGACGCCGTACGTACCGTGTTGGAGCGGAACGTGGCCTCCGGCGCGGAGCTGGGCGCGTCCCTCGTCGTCGACGTCGACGGCGTCCTCGCCGTCGACCTGTGGGGCGGCTACCGCGACGAGGCCCGCACCATCGGGTGGGACGAGCACACCATCACCAACGTGTGGTCCACGACGAAGGCCGTCACCAGCCTCGCGGCGCTCATGCTCGTCGACCGCGGCGACCTCGACGTGTACGCGCCGGTCGCTCGCTACTGGCCGGAGTTCGCGGCGAACGGCAAGCAGGACATCGAGGTGCGCCACCTGCTCGCGCACACCTCCGGGGTCTCGGGTCTCGACCAGCCGGCCGTGGTCGAGGACCTCTACGACTGGGAGAGGTCCATCGCCCGGCTGGCCGCCCAGGCGCCGTGGTGGACGCCGGGATCGGTCTCCGGCTACCACGCCGCCAACTTCGGGCATCTCGTCGGTGAGGTCGTACGCCGCGTGAGCGGGAAGAGCCTGAAGCGGTTCGTCGCAGAGGAGATCGCCGGCCCGCTGGGCGCCGACTTCCAGATCGGGGCCGCCGAGCAGGACTGGGACCGGATCGCGGACGTGGTCCCGCCGCCGCCGCTGGCCATCGACTTCGCCGCCCTCGGTCCGGAGAGCCTCGTCGTCAAGACCTTCACCGGGCCGGTCCTGGAAGCCGGTTACGCCAACACCCCGGGCTGGCGCCGCGCGGACCTGGGCGGCGTGAACGGTCACGGCAACGCCCGCTCCGTCGCGCGCATCCTGTCGGTGATCGCCCGCGGCGGCGAGGTCGACGGTGTCCGGCTGCTCGGCGGGAAGACGATCGACCTCATCTTCGACGAGCAGTCGAACGGCGTGGACCTGGTCCTCGGCGTCCCCCTGCGGTGGGGGATCGGCTATGGGCTGCCCCAGCAGGACACCATCCCGTACATCCCCGACGGGAGGATCTGCTTCTGGGGAGGCTGGGGCGGATCGGTCATCCTCATGGACCTCGACCGCCGCGTGACGATCTCCTACATGATGAATCGGATGGCGCCCGGCATCATCGGCTCAGACCGGAGCGGCGCGTACATCACGGCCATCTACGACGCGCTCGGGTAGCGCCGCCCGGCTTTACCTGATGCCGACCGGGGAAATGGTGTCGAAGCCCTTGATTCCGAACATGGTGCCTGCAAGGGACATGGGAGTGAATCATGGGGCAACTCACTGGCAAGGTCAACCAGGTCTGAACCATGATCGCCTGCTTGGTACGCTCGGGCATGGCGGAGAACGCGACCGCGCCACCACGCCTGCCCGAGCTCACCCGAGCACTGATCGGGCCACGCCCGTCATGGGGATGGTGGTGATCGGGCTGATGCACTTCGACGTGCCCTACACCGCCCGGTTCGCGCTCTCGGAGGCCAGCCTGGAGAGCTTCGCGCGGACGGTCGCGGCGCGGGGCGGGCCGGAGAGCGACAGCCAGTGGGTGGGGCTCTACCCACTGACGTCGATCGAGCGGATCGAGGGCGGAGCGCGGTTTCTGGTGAGCCACACCGGCTTTCTGGACCAGTACGGCTTCGCGTGGATCCCCCAGGGCGCGCCGCCGCCATCAGATGAGTACCAGGCCTACGAGCAGCCATGTTCGCCGCGGTGATCACGGCCTACCAGGACGCGGAACGGATCCGGGCCGATCACGAGCCCGAGCCTGACGGCGGGGCGGGCGGATCATAGGAGTGGCCCGGCCACCCTCCGGCCCTCCACAAGCCTTCTACCAGGGCTAACCAGGAGGCGATGCGCCTACCGGGCGGCGTCCATCCCGCCCGACGCCATCGCCCAGGCCATCTCGTCCGCCATCGGGCAGCCCGCCGGCGTGGACGTCGACGAGATCATCGTCAGGCCCGCAAGCCGGCGCTGAGCGAGGCAACCTTCCGTTACCTCGGCGGCGTAGAACGGGTGACTGTCGCAAGAGGAAGGCCCCGTTGATGGCGGATCGATCGGAGTACGACGCGTTCGTCGCGGCGGCGTGGCAACGGCTGCTCCGCACCGCCTACCTGCTCACCCGGGACTGGGCCGCCGCTGAGGACCTGGTGCAGACGGCCTTGCTCAAGGCCTGGGTGGCCTGGCCGAGGATCGGGGACGAGCGCGAGGCGTACGTGCGAAAGATCATCTTCAACGTGCACGTGTCCTGGTGGCGGCGACGCTGGAGACAGGCGGAGGTCACGAGCGGATCGCCGCCCGACCGCACGCAGGCGACCGACCACATGGGGCAGGCCGACGAGCGCGAGCTCGTCTGGCAGGCGCTCGGCCGCCTGCCCGCGCGGCAGCGGGCGGTCGTGGTGCTGCGCTTCTTCGAGGACATGACCGAGGTACAGGCGGCCGAGACGCTGGGCTGCAGCGTGGGGACGATCAAGAGCCAGACCAGCAAGGCGCTGGCCAAGCTGCGGGTGGACGACTCGTTCGCGGCCTCGTTCGCGAAGGGGAGGTAGGCGCATGGCCATCGACCGGAGTGAGCTGCACGACCTGCTGGACGAGCGCAGCCGTCCAGCCGCCGACCGTCCGATCCCCTGGGAGTCGCTGCGGCGCCGGACGGGCCGCGCCCGCCACCGTCGCCTCACCGCGGCCGTCGCGAGTGCCGCCGCGCTGGTCGTCGTGGTGGTCGTCGGGGTGTCGGGTGGCCTGCTGGGGTTGGGCGAGCCTGACCGGGACGACCCGACGGTCGCGTCGGTCGCCGACCCGATCCCGGCCCGGTACGTGGAGCCGGACGGGACCGTCTATCGCAGGATCGCCACGGCGACGCTCGACGCACAGCGCCAGAAGTCGGTGTCGTTCGACGTCGAGGTGGGCGACAGGCCGCTCGCCATCCTGGCGAGCTGCCCGACCGGGGCCACGTCCGAGACGCCGAACTTCTTCGTACGGGTGCCGGGCGTGGCCAAGCTGTTCACCACGTCACCCATCCCCGGGATGATGAGCACCTGCGACGACAACCGGGCGATGGACGTGATGCCGCTCCCGGAGGGGACGCGCCGGGCGACCTTCACCGTCGAGACGCCCCGGCGCGGCACCGCGCGTGAGCGTCCGCAGAGGTGGCGGTTCGGCGTGTACGAGTGGACGCCTCCCGCCACGCTCAAGGCCGCGCCCACGCCGGTCGAGCCACCCGCGAAGTTCAGCAGGCAGCCCGAGTTCAGGCTGGTGACCAAGAAGACCGTCACCTGGCCTGCCGCGCGCGAGGTCGAGGTCACCGTGCCGTACACCGGGCGCCAGCTGGCCCTCATGGCGTACTGCGGAGGCGGCATCGCCGGACGCCTCGACCGGGAGGACAGGGTGAACGGGCGGCCGACGAAAACCGCCGTCATCTGCGAATCCCCGCCTGACGGCCGGGGATTCGGCTACGCCGTGCTCGGGACGCGGACGCTGCCGGCCAAGGGGCCGGTGACGATCCAGGTCCGGGTGAAGGCGCGGATCCCCGAGTATCTGCGCCGCCCGGGGACGCTGACGGTGGCCGTGTACGAAGCCGCCGAATGACCGCTACAGCCAGCTGGCCCGGACGCTGACAGCCGCATCGTCGGCGGGCGCCCTGCCGAGCTCGCCCGCCCGGACCCTGGCGAGCAGGCGCTCGACGCAGTCGATGATCTCGGGGACGCAGGCGCGGAGCGCGTCGGCGTCCCCGGCGACGTCATGGTCACCGCCCGCCTGCTCAAGCACGCCGTCGAGGTCCGACAGTCTGCCGTCGAGCCATTTGATCGGATCGGCGGACAGCTCCCTGGCGAACACACGGGGGCCGGGGTCCCAGCCGGTGAAGGTGGGGTGGTGGTGTGTCCGGTCGAAGCTTCCGGGCCGGCCGTCGACGGATTCGAGCAGGTCCACCCGCCAGATGGGCTGGTCGACGTTGATCGGGCGCGCCGAGTAGACGGAGCCCTTCAGCTCGCCCTGGTCGAGCAGCCGCACTTCGAGCCGCACGCCCCGCTCGGCCCCCTCCTGACCCTTGCTCGGATTCGGGTCGAGGAAGTAGATGTCGCTCACGGCCACGCCGATCCGCTCGAAACCGAAGACGTACAGCACGGGGAGTCCCCCTTCTCTACAGGTGTCTCTCGGAGTATGAACAACTGAGCAGCCGCCTTCAAACAGGTCTCCCCCGGAGGTGACGGCAGATGCGCCGTCGGAACATGGTCCTTTCCGCCATCGCGTTATCGGCCGTTCTGCTGGTGCCCAGCGCCGCGGACGCCACCGACCGGATCCCGGATGACCAGCCGTTGCCCGGCTACACGGTCGACAACCCGCCGCTGGAGCCGGCGATCGTCCACGGGCTGCCGAGCCGGGTCCTTCAGGGAGTCCAGGGGCACGCCGCCTACGAGATCGAGGTGCCGCCCCGCTGGAACGGCGGACTGCTGATGTGGGCCCACGGCTATCGCGGCGAGTCCCGGGTGCTCACCGTGGACCCGCCCGGCTACGGGCTCCGCCAGCGGGTGCTGGAGCAGGGATACGCGTGGGCGGCCTCTTCCTACTACGGCAACGACTACGACGTGCGGGCCGGCGTGCTGAGCACCCGCGGTCTCGCGGACCACTTCAGGCGGCTGGTCGGCAAGCCGAAGCGGACGTTCATCGGCGGGGTGTCCATGGGCGGGCACGTGACGGCCCGCTCCGTCGAGGAGTACCCGGGCTTCTACGACGCGGCGATGCCGATGTGCGGAGTGCTCGGCGATCACGAGCTGTTCGACTTCTTCCTCGACTATCACCTGGTCGCGCAGGATCTCGCCGACGTGCCCGCGTACCCGATCCCGGCCGACTACGGCACCTCGGTCGTGCCGAAGCTCAAGGAACGGCTCGGGCTGACCGGTTCGGGCCCGGGCAACGAGCTCGGCGGGCAGTTCAGGTCCATCGTCGTCAACCTCGGCGGCGGCGAGCGTCCCGGGGCGCAGGCCGCGTTCGCGTACTGGAAGGACTTCCTCTTCGACCTGGTCGGGGCCGACACGGGAGGCACCCTGGCGCAGAATCCGGGCAGGGTGGCGACGAACCTGGCCACCCGTTACAGCCCGAGCGCGCCCGTCGACGTGAACGCGAGCGTGCTGCGGGTGGCTCCGGAGGACCGGGCGGCCCGGCGCACGCACCGGCTGACCGCCGTGCCCGGCGTCTCCGGCAGGATCGGCGTGCCCGTCCTCTCGCTGCACAACCTGGGTGACAACTTCGTGCCGTTCTCGATGGAGCAGTATTACCGGGACGACGTGGCCCGCCACGGGCGGACGAAGCTGCTGGTCCAGCGGGCGATCCGGGCGGCCGGGCACTGCGAGTTCAGCGACGCCGAGGCCGGGACCGCGTGGGACGACCTCGTCCGCTGGGAGCGCGGCGGCCGACGGCCGGCCGGGGACGACGTGGCGAACCCCGCCGTGGTGGCGGACCCGGCCTACGGGTGCCGCTTCACCGACCCGACCGTCCAGTCCACCGGCACCCGGCCGCTCTACCCCGCCTGCTCGTAGTGCAGCCTGGTCAGGCGCCCGGCTTCCTGGGCTGTCCGCGTCGACGTCGTACCGGGTGGTCGGGGCCGCCCTTGTGCAGCCGCTGGAGGAGGCCACTGCCACCCGGCAGGCCGTGCTCGACGCCATCCCGGCGCGTCCGTGGGTTCACTTCGCCTGCCACGGTGACCAGAATCCCCGTGAGCCGTCTGCCAGCCATTTGGCGCTGCACGACGCCGACCTGACCGTGCTCGACCTGGTCAAGGCGGGCGTGCTGGACGGTGACCTGGCCTTCCTGTCTGCCTGCGAGACCGCCCAGGGCGACATCGCGCTCACCGACGAGGCCATCCACCTGGCGGCCGCCTTCCACCTGGCCGGTTATCGGCACGTCATCGGCACGCTCTGGTCACTGAACGACGCATCCGCCGCCAAGGTGGCTGCGGACGTGTACGGACAACTGACCGGTGACAGCGGCACCGAACCGGCGGTGGCGCTGCACCTGGCCGTCACGCGACTGCGCGCCCTGCCTTCCTTCAGCAGTCCGCTGGCCTGGGCGCCGTACGTGCACATCGGAGCATGAGCCCCTGCGACCTGTTCAAACGTGGCCGAGCGCGGCGGCCCGCCATGGAAAAGCATTGGGAAAGTGTCGGAGGTGGGTGATACAAACAGGCTCCACCTACGTCCAACTCCGGCCAGGGGGCCTTACCGTGACCACCAGCAGTTCGGAGTTCGCCGTCTCCGGCCGGCCCTACGACCGGCGTGGTCCGGTGCGCTGGCTCTGGTCGCACCTGCGCCGTCACTGGTGGCACCTGACCGGGTTCCTCGGCGGGTCCCTGGTCATGGTGGTGCTCAACGCCATGGTGCCGCAGTTCACCGGCGCGGCGTTCGACGCCGTGCTGGGGGAGCGAGGAGAGCCGCTGGCCGCGCTGGGGCTGATCTCGCTGGCCCTGCTGGCGATCGTGCTGGCCCGCGGCGTGTTCGACCTCGTGGCCCGGCTGTCGAGCGAGGTCCTGGCCAAGCGGCTGGAGCGCGACGCCCGCGACGAGCTCTACGTGAGCCTGCTCGGCAAGAGCCAGACCTACCACAACCGGCAGCGGGTCGGCGATCTCATGGCACGCGCGGCCAACGACATCCGGCAGCTCTCCATCATGATCACTCCGGGGATCGACCTGATCATCGACTCCGGGTTGACCGGCCTGGTGCCGCTGTTCTTCATCGGCGCGATCGACCCGCGCCTGCTGCTGGTGCCCGGAATCTTCGCGGTCGCCTTCGTGACCGCGCTCTGGCACTACATGCGCCAGCTCAACCCGGTGGCTACCCGCATGCGCGAGGAGTTCGGCGACCTCAACGCCGGGCTGAGCCAGGCCGTGCGCGGCATCGAGGTCATCAAGGTGACCGCGCAAGAGGGGCAGGAGCGGCGGCTGTTCCGCTCCCGCGCGCGCCTCTACCGCGACTCCTTCGTCCGCAACGGCCTGGTCCAGGCCCGCTACCTGCCCACCCTGCTCTTCGCGGGCGCGATGGCCGGGGCGCTGTGGCACGGCCTCGCCCTGCACGGCGCGGGCGCGATCAGCATCGGCGAGCTGGTGGCGTTCATGGGCCTGATGAGCATGCTGGGCTTCCCCACGCAGATATCCATCTTCACCTTCTCGCTGGTCCAGATCGGCATCGTGTCCTCGCGCAGGATCCTGAGCGTCATCAACGCCGAGACCGAGCTGGAGCAGCGGGCCGACGGCCACACCGCGTCCATCACCGGCGAGATCGTCTTCGACGACGTGACGTTCGGCTACGAGGAGGGCGAACCGGTGATGCGCGGGGTGTCGTTCACCGTGCGGCCGGGCGAGACGGTGGCGATCGTCGGCGAGACCGGGTCGGGCAAGAGCACGCTGACCAAGCTGGTCCCGCGGATCTACGACGTCACCTCGGGCCGGATCCTGGTCGACGGCGTCGACGTGCGCGACTGGGACCTCGACTCGCTGCGCTCCCAGATCTCCACCATCGAGCAGGACATCGTGCTGTTCTCCCGGTCGGTGGCCGAGAACATCGCCTTCAGCCTCGGCCAGCGCGCCGACCGCGAGGACGTGATCAGGGCGGCCGAGGACGCCCAGGCCGCCGAGTTCGTCGCCGAGCTCGACGACGGCTATGACACGGTCATCGGCGAGCGCGGCGTGACGCTGTCGGGCGGCCAGCGCCAGCGCCTGGCCATCGCGCGGGCGCTGCTGACCGACCCGGCGATCCTCGTGCTCGACGACTCGACCAGCGCCATCGACTCCGCGACCGAGGACAAGATCCAGCAGGCGATCGGCCGCATCCTCGACGGGCGCACCACGCTCCTGATCACCCATCGGCTCTCCCAGATCCGGTGGGCCGACAAGGTCCTCCTGCTCAGGCGTGGCGAGCTGGTCGACTACGGCACCCACGACGAGCTGATCACGCGCAGCCGCCTCTACCGGCGGATCTTCGCCCACTACGACGAGGTCGCCGAGTCGGCCATGGCCGCAGAGCAGGGAGGGGCGCGCTGATGGGCTTCATCATGGACGGCCTGGACGCCGAAGACTACGACCGCACCTACAGCGACCGCGATCTGCTGCGCCGGATCCTGTCCTACTTCCGGCCCAAGCTCGGCGCGATGCTCCTGGTGGCGGCCATGATCGTGCTGCTGTCGATGAGCCAGGCGGCCGTGCCGCTGCTGGTCAGCCTGGGCGTGGACGCGATCGAGGGCGGCACGATCGGCGACCTGGGCTGGCAGCTCACGGGCGCGCTGCTGCTCGCCGGCGTGCTCTCCTGGGCGTTCAACTTCGTCCGCCAGTGGCACAGCTCCAGAGTCACCGGCGACGTCGTCCTGCGGCTGCGCGAGGACGCCTTCGACGCGGTGCTCGCGCGGGACCTGTCGTTCTACGACGAGACCCCTTCGGGCAGGATCGTCAGCCGGGTGACGTCCGACACCGACGACTTCGCCACCGTGTCCACGCTGACCATGGACCTGATCAGCCAGGTGCTGATGGTGGGGTTCGTCACCGTCCTGCTGTTCCTGCGCAGTGTCGAGCTCGCCCTGCTGACGCTCCTGGTTGTACCGGTCGTGATGGGCCTCGCGCTGCTCTTCCGCCGGCTCGCCCGCAGCAGCACCCGCAAGGCGCAGCGCTCGCTGAGCCGGGTCAACGGCAACCTGCAGGAGACCATGGGCGGCATCGCCGTGGCCAAGAACTTCCGCCAGGAGCAGCAGGTCTACGACGAGTTCCGGCCGATCAACCAGCAGAGCTACCGGGTGACGCTCAGGCAGGGGTACGTCTTCTCCACCATCTTCCCGGTGCTCTTCCTGGTGGCCGGGCTGGCGACGGTGGGGCTCGTCCATCTGGGCGGCACGGCGGTGCTCGGTGGCGGCCTGTCGGCCGGCGACTGGTATCTGTTCCTGCAGGGGGTGGCGCTCTTCTGGTTCCCGCTGACGTCCATCGCCGCCTTCTGGTCCCAGTTCCAGCAGGGCCTGTCCGCCTCCGAGCGGGTCTTCGCGCTGATCGACGCCGAGCCCCGGGTGGTGCAGACCGCCGCGGAGCCGGCGGGCAAGCTGGCCGGCCGGATCGAGTTCGAGGGCGTCACCTTCGGCTACGACCCGGCCAACCCCGTCCTGCGGGACTTCGGCCTGCTCATCGAGGCCGGTGAGACCGTCGCGCTCGTCGGCCACACCGGTGCGGGCAAGTCGACGCTCAGCAAGCTGATCACCCGGTTCTACGAGTTCCAGGAAGGCCGCCTGCTCATCGACGGCCGGGACATCCGCACCCTGGAGCTGGGCGGCTACCGCAGGCAGATCGGCGCGGTCCCGCAGGCGCCGTTCCTGTTCAGCGGCACCGTCGCCGACAACATCCGCTACCCGCGGCCGGAGGCGAGCGACGACGAGGTGCTCGCGGCGGCGACGGCGGTCGGCGGCGGCGACTGGATCGACGCCCTGCCGCACGGGTTACGTACCGACGTGGGGGAGCACGGCCGTGCCCTGTCCATGGGACAGCGCCAGCTCGTCGCGCTGGCTCGGCTGCTCATCCAGGATCCGGCGATCGTGGTCCTGGACGAGGCCACGGCCAGCGTCGACCCGCTGACCGAGGCGCAGATCCAGGAGGGCCTCGACACGGTGCTGGCCGGCCGGACCTCGATCGTCATCGCGCACCGCCTGTCCACGATCGAGCACGTCGACCGCATCATCGTGCTGGACCACGGGCGCATCGTCGAGGAGGGCGACCACGCGACGCTGCTCGCCCGCGGCGGTCGCTACTGCCAGGTCTACAACACCTATTTCCGGCACCAGTCGCCGAACTACCGTCCCGGCTCGGGATTCGTCACCGTCGGGAGCGACTGACACATTCGAATTAAGAGCGATATGCAGGAATAAAGGGCTATTTCGACGGCGGGAATTCCTTATCCTTTCGTGAGATTGGCGCGGTGCCCGCCGCAGAAAGAAACAGGCATGAGAACAATCGCAGCGATGCTGCTCGCTTCCGCCTGCGCGGGATCACTCTTCCTCGGCGCCCTGCCCGCCGCGACGGCGCACACCGAGGCCACGAAGGCGAGCAGCCACGCCCCTGTCAGTCAGCCCGAATGGCTTGACCAGCTGCGCGGGGCGATGGAAAGGTTCCGCGATCCCAGAGTCGCGGAGCGCCACGGCTACAAGCGGACCAATGCCTGCTCCGAAAGCCCGTTCACGTTGGCGAACGGCACGCGGGTCGGCGGGATGGGCTACCACTACGTCAACGCGCGGCTCGTAGAAGACCCGGCGATCAGCCTCCTTCGCCCCGAGATCCTGGTCTACGTGCCGGACGGCAGGGGCGGCCGCAAGCTGGGCGCGGTCGAATACCTGAAGAACGACGACGACCAGCTCATCTCCACCGCCAACGACCGCCCCGAGCTTTTCGGCCAGCAGTTCCAGGGCCCGTCGGAGCCGCACGAGAACGGCAAGCCCATCCACTACGACCTGCACGTCTGGCTGTTCAAGCACAACCCCAGGGGCCTGTTCGAGCCGTGGAACGTGCGCGTCACCTGCCCGCGCCAGGCCGCCTGACCATTCAGCTCACGTTGGTCGAGTAGGACGTGGTGTCGAGCCGGCCGGTGCCGACGAAGACCTCGGTGCCGGCCTGCACGCTCGTCAGATACTTCGAGTTCGCCAGCCAGCCGCGTGACGTCAGATCGTTGAGGAAGTCCCGCAGGTTGAGGTTCACGCTGCCGGTGTTGCTCGTCCGGACGAACGAGTAGACCTCCCAACCGATGTTGCCCCGGTAGAGGTCCCAGGTCGCGCCGCCGATGGTGACCGTAGTCTGGCGGGTGCCCACCCGGGCCCGCGCCGCCTGTCCGGTAGGTCCAGATCATGACCTCGTCGGTGGGGTTGTTCTTACGCGGCGATGTGCCCCCTCTAGTTGGGCGTGTCGCCAAACCAACTGCAAGAGGCAGGCCCGAGGAGCACGGGAAGTAGCAGCGTGTGGGGGCTGCCGCGGGTGAAACTTTCAGCCGTCTTCGCCCCAGATCGGCTCGTCGGGGTCGGCAGGCGGCAGCTTCGACAGGAGGTCGGCCATCGTCATCCAGTCGGTCACGCGGATGTTGTCGGCCATGAGGCGCATCCGCTTCGGGATCTCCAGGTGCGCTTCCTGCAGCACCTCGACACCCTCGATGATCTGACCGGTGACCGCCTCGTACCCCTTGGCGGCGCCCTCGCCCTTGTAGAACGTCACGCCCTCCTTGCCGTCGCCCCAGAAGTTCCCGATGGAGTTCAGGTCCTGCACGACTCCGGTGACGAACCTGGCGAGGTTCTCCTTCTCCTCGTCGAACGCCTCCGCCGCCGAGCGGATCTGAGATCGATGGATTTCCACGTCGTCCTCACGTCAGCCTGCGGGTTTGTGGGCCATGGTGAAATACAGCAGCACTCTGCCGAGGGTCTCCTTCGCGGTGGGAACGAGCTCGGCGCCCTCCTGGCCGTTCAGGAGGTCGTACGTGGGACCGTAGCCGAGCGATCCGCCGGCCAGCCGGTTCAGGAAGTACTGCACGTCCAGGTTCTTGGTCGCCTTCGCGGTCAGCGGCGCGGCGGCGTCGAACACGCCGTAGAAGGCCACCGAGGCGGCGAACTCCTTGAACGCCTGCGTCGCGTTGTCCCTGAACGTGCCGACGTCGTCGCCCCGCAACGCCTTGACCCCGGCCACCACCGACACGTCCCCGACAGCGAAGAACGCGCTGCCGATCGTGTATTCCGTCAGCTTGCTCAGCACGATTCTGGCGATGTTGTGTTCGAGCAGCTTCGCCAGCATGCCCGCCTGCGCCCGGCGCATGAGGAACTGAGTGATCTGGTAGGCGGTGCCGGCCTGCCAGGGGAAGGTGGTGATGTAGAGGAAACTGGCCAGGTTCGCCAGGGCGAGCGTCCAGTAGGCGTGCCGCGCCGCCTCGATCAGGTCGGCGAACGCAGTGCAGGCCTCGCTGTTCTGCCGGCAGCGGTGGGCGAGCCTGGCGGTGTAAGCGGCTTCGGGAGGCTGCGTGTAGAGCCCGGCGGTCACGGCCGACTTGAAGCCGTCCACTCCGTCGCCGGCGTTCTTCTTCCACACCGACTGGGCGGCGGGGAAGGTCTCGTCCGGGCTCTGCTCGATGCGTTCGGCGAGCCGGGCCCAGACGGCGGCGGCCTCCCGGGCCTTCGCCGGGTCGCCTTCCGGGTAGTCGACGGCGAGCATCTGGAACACGAAGCCGGTGATGCCGACCACGCCGAAGCCGTAGATGCTCGCCCGCGTGGGGTTGACGTTCACCGGCGGCGCGCCTCCGGCGGTGGCGGCTCGTCCGGGGCGCGCACGCCGTCCAGCGGGGTGCCCTCGATGAACGGCGCCACCAGATCGCTCGCAGCCTGTGCGGCGTCGCGCTCCGCCTCGGCGGCCGCCTCGAGAATCGTCGTGGCCAACTCCTCGGAACCGAGTCGCATGGCGCGCGGATCGATGGTGAGCCCGGCGAGCGCTCCGGTCTGCGTCGTCTCGACCACGACCCGCCCGTCCGCCGCCTCGCCTCGCCCGCGGACCTCGGCGATACGCTCGTGTAACCGCTGCAGCTGGACCGTCTCCCGTTGAAAGCCCTCCAGCAGGCTCTTGAGCTCCTGGTCGCGGGCGCTGCTGAACGGATCGGCCGGTGATGTCATGCCGCCCCCCTGAGTCATCGTGCGATTTTAGATTACACAAGTAAACAGGGGGGGAATGCGGGTTTTATCGCCCCTCACGCGTACCGACCTTCCCTGGTGACCATCGGTTGCACTTCATGTAGCGTCGCTAGTGAGCGTGCCTCCCCAGGAGCGGCAGATGGCTGAGCAGCAGCGACTCGACGCGACCGACGACCAGAAGAGACCGCAGCTGGTGCGGGCGGTGATCGCCTCCGCTGTGGGGACCTCGGTCGAGTGGTATGACTTCTTCCTCTACGGCTTCGCGGCCAGCACCATCTTCGCGGAGCTGTTCTTCCCGACGAGCGACGCCACCACCGGACTCCTGCTCGCCCTCGGCACCTACTTCGGCGGCTTCGCCGCCCGACCGATCGGCGCGGCGATCTTCGGCCACTACGGCGATCGCATCGGCCGCAAGGCCACCCTGATCATCACGCTGATGACGATGGGCATCGCCACCGCGCTCGTCGGCCTGGTCCCCACCTACGAGCAGATCGGCATCTGGGGCGGCATCCTGCTCACCCTCCTGCGCCTGCTCCAGGGCATCAGCGTCGGCGGCGAATGGGGCGGATCCGTCCTGCTCGCCACCGAGTGGGGCAAGTCCCGCGGCGGCCGGCGCGGCTTCCTCGGCAGCTGGCCGCAGTTCGGCGTCCCCGTCGGCCTCGTGCTCGGCTATCTGGCCCTGCAGGTGTTCCAGCCGCTCGACCCCTACTGGGGCTGGCGCATCCCGTTCCTGCTCAGCATCGTGATGGCCGCCATCGGCCTCTACATCAGGCTCGGCATCCTGGAGACGCCGGTCTTCACCAAGCTCCTCGCGGAGAACAAGGTCGAGCGCGTCCCCGTACGCGAGGTCATCGTCAGGAACTGGCGCGAGATAGTCCTGAGCGCCCTGCTCCGCACCGGCCAGCAGGCACCGTTCTACATCTTCACCGTCTTCATCCTGACTTATGCCACCAAGACCCTGGGCTTCGAGCCGAGCGACGTCTACACGTACGTCATCGCCGCCGGCGTCGTCTCCCTGTTCACCGTCCCCTTCTGGGGCTACATGTCCGACCTGGTGGGCCGCCGACGGCTCTACATCGTGGGTGCCGCGGCCATGGTGGTCTGGTCCTTCATCTACTGGCCGCTGCTGGACACCCGCGTTCCGGCGCTGGTCTTCCTCGCCATCGTGCTGGCGGCGCCGATCCACGACATCCAGTACGGCCCGCAGGCGACGTTCATCGCCGAGAGCTTCACCGGCCGGCTCCGCTACAGCGGCGCCTCGCTCGGCTACCAGCTGGCCTCGGTGACGGCGGGCGGTCCGGCGCCGCTGATCGCCGTCTGGCTGTACGCCACCTACCAGAGCTCGTTCGCCATCGCCGTCTACATGGCGATCTGCGGGCTGATCAGCGTGGCCGCGGCGTTCGCCTTGAAGGACCGCTCGGGGAACGACTACGCCGTGGAGTACGACGAGGTGCAACCGAGGGAAAGTTCGCCGCCGTAAAGAGATGTCGCGCCGGTCAGCCGGTTACCGAGATCGTCCAGCCCTGCTTGCAACTGGAGCCGAAGACTCCGGTGTCGCAGCCTTCGACGTTCCACCGGTAGCCGCTGCTGGTGCGCACCCGGGTCCAGGCCCGGCCGCGGGTGCCGCCGACGAAGTCCTCCTGGGCGCCGTGCGGGTCCGCCGCGCTGGTCCAGCGGACGATGAACTTGTCGTACGAGCGGGGAGCGGTCGTCTTCCAGTCGAAGTAGGCGTACCCCTTGCTCGACCAGGCGGCCACCACCATGTTCGGGCCCTGCTTGGGTGACCAGGCCATCTGCCCGCGCGCGAACGTCTGCCTGCGTCCCGCCCAGCCGACGTTGTTGACGTAGATGTCGCGCTCGCCGGTGGTGGGGCAGCCGAGCTTGCCGGTCTCGCCGCCGAGCTCGGCCCATCGCGCGCCGATCAGGCCGTACGGCTGGATGGCGCAGCCCGTGGCCGCCTGGGCGGGGGACCCTGCGGCCAGGGGGGCGGCGCATGCGAGCGCGGCGGTCATCGCGAGGATCAGGCGACGGTTCATCGAACGCTCCCGGGGGGTGAGACCCGCCGGTCTGTTCGCCGCGGGTGCCGTGCCTCAGTGGTACGGCGCACCGCTTGCCGGCGGCTTGACCACCGCCTGCGCGGGCTTGCACGGCCTGGCGCGAGGTCCGTACGACGGGGGTGAGGAACCGCCGGACGGCCGTTAGCGCTGAGAAGGATCTTGATCGCAGTGAGCGAAGACTGTTCATTGATTACGAAGATTCATAGGCGTGTTGCCCGGTCCCGGCGTCGGCGACTCTGTCGTTGAGCTATGCGCAGGCCCTTAAGCGGCAACCGCGCCAGCAGCGTTAGCGAGCCGTCGGGGCTGGGTCACCGGTGCAAGTGCGGAACCGGTAGAGCAGCAGCGGGAGGTCCAGCGGGACGGCTCCTCGGTGGTGCCGCAGGCATCACGGACGCCGGCTGTGCGGTGACCGCAGCGGGTCGTCGTGCCGGCCGCTCTGCGGCCCGTGAGTGATGCGGGAGCTCGATGGTGATGTCGAGGCCGCCGCCTGGGCGGACTGTGATCGCGATGTGTCCATGGTGGGCATGGGTGATCGCGCGCACGATGGACAGTCCCAGGCCCAGGCCCGGGCCGTCGGTGCGGACGCGGGTGCCCTGCCCGTGCACGAACGGTTCCAGCAGCGTCTGAGCTTCCTCGGGCGCGATCTCGCGGCCGGTGTTGCAGATCCGCAGCACGGCGCGTGCGCCCGCTGTGCGCGTCTCGACGATGAGGTGCCCGTCGGCGTGGTTGTAGCGGAGCGCGTTGTCGACCAGGTTACCGACCAGGCGTTCCAGCAGGACGGGCTCGCCGGTGACCAGCGCGGGCCGCAGCCTTGCGTGTACGGCTATGCCGGCGGCTGCCGCTTGCTCCTCGGCCGTGCCCAGGGCGGCTGCCGTGATGGCGGCCAGATCGGCCGCCTCCCGCGTGCCGGCTTCGGCCTGGCTGCGGGCCAGCAGCAGCAGCCCGTTCAGGACGAGCTGCATGTGGGCGACGGCGTCGCGCACGTCGCCGGCCATCGCGAGCAGCTCGTTGCGGCTGGGGTGGCCGTCCAGGGTGACGTCGATCGCGGTGCGGGCGGTGGTCAGCGGGGTGCGCAGCTCGTGGGCGGCGTTGGCGGTGAACAGCCGCTGGCCGTCCAGGATCCGGTCGCGCTCGGCGACGCCGCACTGGATGCGGTCCAGCATGTCGTTGACCGTGCCCGCCAGCGCCGACAGTTCGTCGGCCGGGGTGGTGACCGGGACCCGCTCGGTGAGGTTCTCGGCCGACAGCCGGCGGGCGGCGGCGGAGATGACGCGGATCGGCCGCAGCACCCGGCCCGCGACCAGCCAGGCCAGTACGGCGGCCAGGACGGTCACCATGATGAGCGCCAGACCGGCCTGGGGCAGGAGCGCGGCCAGGGTGTCGGCCTGTACCTGGTCGGCGAGATCGCGCAGGTCCTGCGGCTGCGGCGGCACCGACTGGAGCGTGCCCTGCGGGTCGGGGCCGTCCGGGTCCAGGCGGGTGACGAGCGCCGGGCGCCGCTTCATCAGCAGGTAGGTCAGCCCGGTCAGCGCGGCCCCCGCGGCCAGTACGAGGGCGGTCTGCAAGATGGCGAGCCGGGCGCGGGCGGTCAGCCTCACGGGCCGATCCGGTAGCCGGCGCCGACGACGGTCTCGATCAGCGGCGGGTCGCCGAGCTTGCGGCGCAGCGTGCCGACGGTGATCCGGACCGCGTTGGTGAACGGGTCGGCGTGCTCGTCCCACACCTTCTCCAGCAGCGTCTCCGCGCTGATGACGTCACCGCCGGCGGCCAGCAGCTGCTCCAGCACGCCGAACTCCTTGGGGGTCAGGCGCAGCAGCCTGCCGTCCCGCTCGGCGCTGCGCCGGGCCGGATCCAGGCTCACCCCGCCGGTGCGCAGCACCGGCGGACGGGCCGGTGCGCTACGCCGCACCAGCGCGTGGACCCGCGCGACCAGCTCGGAGAAGGCGAACGGCTTGCCAAGATAGTCGTCGGCGCCCAGCATCAGCCCACCGACCCGGTCCTCCACCGCGTCGGACGCGGTCAGCATCAGCACCCGCGACACGCCCCGCTGGACGAGCCTGCGGCAGACCTGGTCGCCGTGCACCTCCGGCAGGTCCCGGTCCAGGACCACCACCTCGTACGGGGTGAGCTCGCATTTGTCCAGCGCGCTGCGGCCGTCGAGAGCGAGGTCCACGGTGAAACGGTGCTTGCGCAGCCCGGCCTCGATGTAGCCGGCGAGGGGCTGCTCGTCTTCGACCAGGAGCACACGCATCCGGGCAGTATCGCAACGTCCACATATGGACCACATATGGTTCGCCGATCGCCCGCCGATAGGCGCCGGCCGGTAGATGTGATCACCTCGAAATCCCCATAGAAAGGATCATGACGAGATGAGCCGTGCACGAGCGGCCGGCATGACCGGGTTGGCATCGGCCATGCTGGCGTTGAGTCTCCACACATCCGCCACCGCCGCCGTCGAGGTCAAGCCGGGAGACGTCCAGCAGGCAATGAAGGACCTGGCGAAGACGGACGGCGTAGTGGGGGCCATCGGCGAGCTGTACGTCGACGGCCGGCGCAAGGGGCAGGGGAGCGCGGGGACGCGCCTGCTCGGCGGTAAGGGTGGGCACATTCCTGCGGCTTCCCGTTACCGGGTGGGGTTCCAGACCAAGCTGATGACGGCCACGGTGGTCCTGCAACTGGTCAAGGAGGGCAAGCTCGGCCTGGGGGACACGCTGGCCGCCGTTCTGCCGCAGGTGGCGCAGCAGGATCTGGTCGAGCGGGCCGGCGAGATCACCGTCCAGCAGCTGCTCCGCCACAGCTCCGGCATCCCAGACTTCTTCGCTTCGGGGAAGTTCGGCGACGCCTTCGACTTCACGACCTACTACTCCCCGATCGACCTGGTGAAGGCATCCCGCGAGGTCCCCCGCACCGGGGAGCCGGGCGCGGGGTTCGCCTACTCCAACACCAACTAGGTTCTCCTCGGCCTGATCGTCGAGAAGGTAACCGGCCGCAGCCTGTCCGCCGAGCTCGACCGGCGTCTCTTCGTACCTCTGGGGATGAAGCACACCTATTTGACCACCAGGCCTCCTCAGGGGATCAAGGGCCCGCACGGGCACGGCTACTACCCCGACGCCAAGGGCAGGCCGCGCGACGTCGACCAGCAGAACGCGAGCTTCGGCGGCGCGGCCGGAGGAGTGGTCTCCACCTCCGGCGATCTCAGCGCCTTCTACCGCGCGCTCAACCAGGGCCGGCTACTGCCGGCGGACCTGCAGAAGGCGGTAGGACGGCCGCGGCCCGATCTGTGTGGCGGGACGGTCGCGGCGGCCGCGGGCAGTGGCCCCGGCTTCCTGGCGGTGACCTACACCTCCTCCGACGGCCGCCGCCAGTTCGCGGTATCCACCACGCTGAAGATCGACAACCAACAGGCCATGCCCGTCAATGACGCCCTGAACAAGGCCGCCGCAACCGTGCTCTGCCCCAGCCGATGACCGGAGGTGTCCATCCACCGCG
Source organism: Nonomuraea sp. LPB2021202275-12-8 (assembly GCF_037044575.1). Taxonomy (NCBI): domain Bacteria; kingdom Bacillati; phylum Actinomycetota; class Actinomycetes; order Streptosporangiales; family Streptosporangiaceae; genus Nonomuraea; species Nonomuraea sp. LPB2021202275-12-8. The sequence continues at coordinate 128,651 of NZ_JBAHWD010000017.1, forward strand.
ACCTGCGTCCACGAGCCTCCGGACCCCGCGAACCGATCAACGGCATCGACGTGGCGCCCGGTAGCCGGGGCCTCGGCGGCAACAGCGTGATGCAGCCTCCTGTCCATGCACTCTTGAAAAGGAATATCTCCATGGTTGTCAGCCGTAGGGCCTTTGTCGCCGATCCCCAACTGCTCGGCCAGGTAGTCCACCACCGGCCAGGGCACCGCCAGCGGATCCTCCAGGAACAACCCCTTGTACCGGACGGTCCCGATCTGGACGCAACGCCCAGCCGGTGAGAATCGGCCCTCGACTGCGCGATCACATTCCGGTCGAAGCTGTCCAGGAAGAAGAACTTCTCCAGGTCTGACAGCGATGGCACCTCGATGAACGAGGCGTAGGCGGCCCTCTGCTCGGCAGACAGGAATTCCGCAGGCATAGCCCGCACGGTAGGGCCATATTGGTCGCGATCAACTCATAGTGATCGATGCGTTACAAGTGAGGATGTTTCAGCCTTGCGCTTCTTGATCGTTCTCAGCGCCAACGGCTGTCCGCCGGTTCCTCGACCCCGTACGACGCGGGGGGCGTCCCGCCGAAACGGACGCCCCCCGCGATCGCCGGTTAGGCGGGGTCGCCCCCGCGAGCCCGGATCAGCACTCGATGAAGATGCTCTTCCAGCCGACAGGCGTCCTCTGCTCGGCGCCATCGCGAGCGGGGAGCCTGAAATGCATCAGGCCCTGCGCGTTGGGCTGGTTGAACATGCGCCCCGCCTGGCCGTCGCCGTACCACTTGTAGGACCCGTGGAAGGGGATGTTGGACGGTCCGCACGCGTCGATGACGACGGACCGGCCGGTGAACCCGGGGCCCTCGTAGGCGATGTACTGCGAGGCGTAGGCGGCACCGGCGGTCATCACGATGACCCCGGCCGTCATGGCGGGGACGAGGAGGAATCTCTTCACTGTGCTCCTTGGATGCGGAATCCGTCCCGCTCGCCGCGGGACCCACCCATCATGTGCGTACAGTCACTGATCCACTACTTACCGTAACGGAAGGCTGTGCTCGCCCTTGGGTACCCGAATGCCGGGTGCCGCAGCGATTTCGCCAGTTTCGTTCCGGCCCATGACGGATGTTCTCCGCTGATCTAATGTGGACGGCACATCAGATGCCGGTCATACCGGATCGATGGCTCAGACCTGCCAATCTGGGGAGAACGGAGGACCATCGCGGTGGCAGGCAGTCGTAGCGAGTGGAAAACGCGGGAAAAGGCGCAGCGGAAAGCAGTCGAAAGGCGAACACGCGAGATAGCGAAGCTCGCCAAGGAGAAAGCGCGCGAGCACCAGCGGTCGCATCAGGAAAGACAGCAGGCGGAAGCCGAGCAGAAGAGCGCGAGGATCACCGGTCGCGTCCAGGACCTGGATCAGATCCTGCTCGCCGCCGTCCGAGCCCGTCCCCTGACCTTCGACCAGCTCAATGCCGTCGACCCCGGCAAGCGGTTCGACCCGGGCCGCCTGGGGGTCGCCGAGCCGGCTCCCGACTGGGAGACGTTCACCCCGGCTCCGCCGTCCGGTTTCAGGAGGGTCCTCGGTGGCCGGTCCCGGCACGAGCGCGCGCTGCGGGAGGCGCGCGGGCGATTCGACAGCGCCAAGGCCCGGCACCAGAAACGCGAGAAGCAACGCCTCCGCGATCTGAATGCCGCGCGGATCGCCCACGATCGCCGGGCCGCTTCCGCCGGTATTCAGGCCGCGACGGACAACGCCGAACTCGATCGCCTGCGCGCCGACTTCGACAGTGGCCGGCCGGAAGCCGTCGAGTGGTTCATCGGAAAGGTCCTCGAAAGATCCGCCTTCCCGAAAGGCTTTCCCCGGCTTCACAGAACCGCCTACCGGCCGGAGCAACGTGAGCTGGTCGTCGAATTCGCATTGCCGCCGCCGAGCGTCGTTCCCGACGTCCGCGCGTACAAGTACGTCAAGGCACGCGATTCGATCGACCCGGTTCCCCGGCCGCGGAACGAGGTCAGGCAGAGATATGCCAAGCTGCTGGCCTGCGTGGCGCTGCGCACGGTGCACGAGATCTTCGCCGCGACTCCGGGCGACCTCGTCGAGGCCGTCGTCTTCAACGGACGTCTCGACGCCACAGATCCGGCCACCGGCAAGAAGGTGCGCCCCCATCTGGTCAGCGTGCGGGCCGGACGCGCGGCGTTCGAGAGGCTCGACCTGGCCGACGCCCAGCCGGTGACCTGCCTGAAGCGCCTCGACGCCGCCGTTTCCCCCAACCCGTACGACCTGGAGGCCGTCGAGCCGATCGTCGGCCTCGACCTCGAACAGAGTTCGAGCGGCGGCTAGAAAGCGGTCGGGGCCCGCACCTTCACAGGTGCGGGCCCCGACGCGTGGCTGGTGCCGTGTCAGGCGGGAACGATGTTCTCCGCCTGCGGGCCCTTCTGGCCCTGAACGATGTCGAAGGCCACCTTCTGGCCCTCGGTCAGCTCACGGTAGCCGCCGTTGGCGACGATGTTCGAGTAGTGGGCGAAGACGTCGGCGCCGCCGCCGTCCTGCGCGATGAAGCCGAAGCCCTTTTCGGAGTTGAACCACTTCACGGTTCCGCTGGCCATATCGATCTCCTTCTGATGGGGTGCAGAGACGAAATCCGCCTTGTGCGAATCCCGTTTTCACTGGTAGAGCCCATCCGGAGATGACCGGCAAACAGAAAACGCACCTGAAGCGTTCTGTCAGGTGCGCACAAGTCCTTATGGGTACCACAACTGCAACTCGCACAAGCTAGCACGTGCCTGCCGCGGAGTGCAAACCACGAGCGCGGGACGTGCCTTCGCCGACGCCGGGGAAGGCACGTCCGGATGGGGCGGGGGCCGGTCGACCCCCGCCTCACCCGTGCGAGATCACTGCGGGACGGTGTCCGCGCCGCTGACTCCGGCGCCCGCGGCCGGCGGGGTGGAGGAGGCGGATCCGGCGGAGTAGCCGTACGACGGCGGCGCGACGCTGCCGTCGGCGCGCAGCCAGTCGCTCATGGTGCTGCCGCTGCTGTTCGCCCGCGTGATCGTGGCCACGTCGTAGAAGTTGCTGCCCGTCCACGTCAGCTTCGTGTCGCCGAAGTCCTGCGTGATCGTCTTGGCACCCTTCACGTGGTTGCTCTCGGCATAGATCCTGCCGCCCACGCCGAGGCCGAGGAAGTAGTCCTCGACGTCCACGTAGTTGGCGAACACGTGGGCGTACCCGAACCGCACCCGCGGATGACGGGTGTTGGAGCCGTCGAACCAGTTGTGGTGGTAGGTGGCGCGCAGGTAGCCCGTGTCCTGGGCGCCGTTGCTGTCGCTGTGGCCCAGCAGCATCGACTTGTCCGTGCCGACGTAGCGGTTGTACGAGACGGTCACCAGGTCCGACCCGCGTTTGACGTCCACGGACCCGTCGTTGGACGAGCGGAACGTGTTGTGGTCGATCCACACGTGGTGCGAGTAGCACTGCACGTTGACCGAGTCGTCCGCGGAGTCGGTGAACGTCAGATTGCGGATGGAGACATCTTCATGACACGAGAAAGCGTCCGCCATAGTGGCTAAGGTCACAGTAGGAAAGCGCTTTCCGAATGTCAAGACGTGGTGTGGGTTCCGTTTTACAGCCCGGTCAACCCGATCCCGACCAGAACGAGCCCGGCGGCGCACGCCACCGCGCGCAGCGTGTTCCAGGCCGTCCATCGTGAGGAAAACGCCTTCCATGGCATGGTGCCCGCGTTGAGGGCGTTGTTCATGGGCACGTTGATCGCCACGGTGACCAGGAACGATCCGACGAAGTTCACCGCGGCGCCGGCGAAGAACCAGAGCGCCGCCGGGCCGTCCGCGAGGATCCCGGCGATCAGCGCGGTGAGCGGGGAGCCGATGAACGCGATGTAGAGCCAGGGATTGAGGATCTTCTTGTTGACGCTCCGCATCGCCGCCTCCGCCTGGGCGGGATCGATGGCGTTCAGCGCCGGCATGACGGACATGGAGAACGCGTAGAAGAGGCCCATAAGGGCGCCGTGCAGGACGAGTGTGACAAGAGCCAGAATCAACATGGTCATATGGTGATCCCTGCCGGATGAGACCGTCCATGCATCATGCGCTCAACCGCATACGCGGCCGTCCAGCGCTGACGGAGGATCACCGGTCGAAGCCCTGCCGGAAATCCTCGTTCAGGCTGACGTTTCGGCGCCGAGGCCGGGGGTGCCGTCCTCGGCGAGGATCAGGCCGACCAGGCCGGGGAAGCGCGCGTCGAGGTCGTCGAGCCGGAGCCTGATGTACAGCTTGCGCCCCTCGGGCCGCTGGCAGATGACGCCCGCCTCGCGCAGCACCCGCCAGTGGCCGGTCAGCGTTGATTTGGGCACGTCGGGGATGATCTCGCCGCAGAATCGTTCCTCGCCTGACGCCAGTTCGCGCACGATCTGGGCCCGCACCGGATGACCGAGCGCGGTGAACACGTCCAGTAGCTGGATCTGGTCCCGTGATGGGTGCAGCATGCAGCCCATAGTACGTAACTTCCGAACAATTATTTGACCGCAGTCCCATCGATGTACGAGGATCCCGTACTGTTCGTAAGTACCGTACTAACATACAAGGGATCGCAGATGGCACCCCGACCCGGCTGGACGCTGGCGCTGCTCGCGCTCTCCCAGCTCATCACCTCGCTCGACTTCTTCATCGTCTACGTCGCGCTGCCCGACATCGGCAGCGACCTCGGCTTCTCCGCGCAGACCCTGCAATGGGTGGCCAGCGCGTACGCGGTCGCCTACGGCGGCTTCCTGCTGCTCGGCGGGCGCGCGGCCGACCTGCTCGGGCACCGCAGGATGTTCGTCTCCGCCCTGGTGCTGTTCGCGGTGTCGTCGCTGGCCGGTGGGCTGGCCGAGCACCAGGCACTGCTGGTCGCGGCGCGCGCGGTGCAGGGACTGGGCGGGGCGTTGCTCTTCCCCGCCACGCTGGCGCTGGTCAACACCCGCTTCGCGGAGGGGCCGGCGCGTAACAGGGCGCTCGGCGTCTGGAGTGGCGCGGGGGCCAGCGGCCTGGCGCTCGGCTCTCTGCTCGGCGGGCTGCTGACGGCCGCCTGGGGGTGGGAGGCCGTCTTCTACGTCAACGTGCCGCTCGCCGTCGTCGCCGTGGCCGGCGCGTACGCGCTGATCCCGCCGGACGGCGGCCGCGGGCCCCGGCGCCGCTTCGACCTGCCCGGCGCCGTGCTGGCCACCGGCGGCGTCAGCCTGCTCGCGTTCGTGCTCATCCAGGGGCCCGAGTCCGGCTGGGGCTCGCCGCCGATCCTCGGTGGCGCGTTGCTGGCCGCCGTGCTGCTGGTGGCGTTCGTCTCGGTGGAGAGGCGGGGCGCCGATCCGCTGATGCCGCTGCGGATGTTCGGCAACCGCAGCCTCAGCTCGGCCATCGCGGTCATCCTCGTCTTCGGCGCCACGTTCAACGCGCTGCCCTACTTCCTGACCGTCTACTTCCAGAACGTTCTCGGCTACGGCGCGGTGGCGACCGGGCTGGCGTTCCTGGTGCCGTCACTGCTGATCGCGTTCGGCACGCAGCTCGGCGGGCGGCTCGCCGGCCGCATCGGGATGCGGGCCACCCTGCTCATCGGCACGATCGGCGGAGCCGCGGGGACGGGACTGCTGGCGTTCGGAGTGAGCGCGGGCGGCTCCTACTGGGAAGTCCTGCCCGGCATCGTCGTCATGGGCGTCAGCCAGGGACTCACCTGGACCGGTATGTGGATCGCCGCGGCCGCCGGCGTACCGGCAGGGGAGCAGGGCGTCGCCTCCGGGCTCGCCTCCAGCGCGCTGCAGGTCGGCTCCGCGCTCGGCCTCGCCGTGCTGGTCGTCGTCGCCGGTCTGGCCGAGGCGTCCGGCGCGGCCGTCGCCTCCGGGCTCCGCACGGCCGTGTTCGTCGCGGCCGCGGGCATGGTGGCGGGCGCCGCCGTCGCGCTCACCTTCGCCAAGAAGCGGGCGGCCGAGCCTGAATCCGCCGAGGCCGCGCCGGTGTTCCCTTCGACGATCTGAGGAGGATCCCATGATGTTCGAGGTGGCGATCGTAGGTGGCGGGCCGGTGGGGATGCTCCTGGCCGCCGAACTGGCCCTGCAGGGCGTACGTCCACTGGTCCTGGAGCGGAACGCCGTACCGGACGGGGAGTCCAAGGCGGGCACCTTGCACACGCGTACGGCGCAGAGCCTGGAGCGGCGCGGCCTGCTGGAGGCGGTGGGCCGGTCGAGCCACGGCCCGCTCAGCTTCCACTTCTCCGGGATTTTCGGGCTCGATCTCGGCGCCGTCGCGGGCGACGGGCCGAGCATCGTGGGCAGCCCGCAGGCTTGGGCGGAGCAGGTGTTCGCGCGCCGGGCCGCCGCCTTGGGCGCGGAGATCAGGCGCGGCCAGGAGGTCACCGGCCTGGTCCAGCACGACGACCACGTGGTGCTGACCGCCGGCGGGCGCGAGCTGGGCGCCCGCTACGTGGTCGGCGCCGACGGCGCGCGCAGCGTGGTGCGCCGGGCGGCCGGCATACCCTTCACCGGGACGGCCGCCCGCGTCGCAGCCCTCATGGGAGACGTACGCCTGCTCGACCCGTCCGGCGTCCCGCCGGGCTACACGCGCACGCCCCGCGGCTGGATCATCGTCTGGCTCAACCCGGCCGGACACAGCCGCGTCACCACGTACGACTTCCGCGCCCCGCACGCGGACAGGGCGGCGCCCGTGACGCTTGACGAGCTCCAGGCCGCTGCCGAGCACATCGTGGGCCGCCCCGTCCCGATGGCCGAGCCCAGGAGCCTGTCCCGGTACGGCGACGCCGCCCTGCAGGCCGAGACCTACCGCGCGGGACGGGTGTTGCTGGCAGGAGACGCCGCGCACGTCCATTTCCCGTGGGGCGGCCAAGGGCTGAACACGGGCCTCGGCGACGCGTTCAACCTGGGCTGGAAGCTTGCTGCCCAGGTGCGCGGCGACGCACCGGCCGGACTGCTCGACAGCTACCACACCGAGCGGCACCCGGTGGGCGCCCGCGTGCTGTGGAACGTGCGGGCGCAGACCGCCCTGGCGGACCCCGACCCGGCCGTGGACCCGCTGCGCGAGCTGTTCGCCGAGCTGATGCGGCTCGACCAGGTCAACGAGCACCTCAGCGGCATGATCAGCGGGGTCGACACGGTGTACGACGTCGGCGTCCCCGGGGCCGGGCGGATGGCGCCCGATCTGGAGCTGAAGACGGAAGGCGGCGGCGTGCGGCTGGCGGAGCTGCTGCGGGCCGGCCGCCCGCTGCTGCTGGACCTCGCGGGGCGGGACGACCGCGCCGTCGCCGCGCGGTGGTCGAGCCGGGTCGACGTGGTGCGGGCGAGCGCGGAACACGAGGCGGAGGCCCTGCTCGTGCGGCCCGACGGGTACGTCGCGTGGACCTCTGCGGCGCGCGGGCATTCCCTCGCCGGGGCGCTCGAACGGTGGTTCGGCGCGGGTGACCCGGAGTGAGGCGGAATGTCGGTGATCATCTCTACGCTGCCCGCCATGAGCGAATCAGCCGGTACGGCACATGTCACGCGGATAGCCCTCCACGTCCACTACAGCCAGGCCTACCTGATCGACGAGAGCGACGAGGCGGAGGGCCCCGAGGACGTGCCGGACGACCACCCGACGCACCCGGTGGGGATCATCCGCGTCGAAGAAGGCTCCGCGTTCCTGGTCACCGGGCTGCACACGGGCACGGTCGACTTCACCGTCGTCGTGGCCGATCACGACCCCGGGGCGGATCGCGAGGGGTTCGAGGACATCGTGGAGATCAGCTTCGAGTCGGAGGCCGGCCAGGTGTCCTTGCACGAATGGGGCCAGGACGTCCACGAGCTGCCTCCCCTGCCGGCCGGGCCCGGCTGGTATCGGCTGCGCTATCACGCCCGCGGGATGGACGAGGCGACCGACGGCGCGGACCTGTCCAACGGGCCGATCGACCACTATCTGCTGCAGATCTGGCCGGCGGAGGAGTCCCTTCCGCACGTGCTGCAGAGCGTCAGCGGCACCCTCCGCTACTGGCGCAATCCCGGATGAGCGTCCGCCGGGCTAGGGCCTGGCGTCGAACACGAGGTTGAAGTCGGTGGCCAGGGGCATCCGCACCCGCGAGAAGCCCGCGTCGGTCAGCACCCGCGTGATGCGGCTCTCTCCCGCCTGCGCGCCCAGCGCCGCCCCCGAGTCCTGTGCCAGGGAGTTCGGCACGCAGCAGAATGTGGAGGCCGCGTAGTAGCTCATGGAGACCGGGTTGCCGATCCGGTCCTCGAAGCGGTCGGCGGCGTACGGCTCCACCACGAACAGCGTGCCGTCCGGCGCGAGCGCCTCGCGGGTGCGGGCGGCGGCGCCGACAGGGTCGCCCATGTCGTGCAGCGCGTCGAAGAAGCAGATCAGGTCCCATGGGCCGGCCAGGCCGGCGGTGGCGTCGGCGACGGAGAACCGCGCCCGGTCCTGCACGCCGGCTTTCGCCGCCGCCTGCGTGGCCGTCTCGACCGAGTCGGCGTGGGAGTCGACTCCCTCGAAACGGGACTTCGGGTACGCCTGCGCCATCAGGATCGTCGAGGTCCCGTGGCCGCAGCCCACGTCGAGCACCCGGGCGCCCGCGTCGAGCCTGTCGGTCACGCCGTCGAGAGCGGGCAGCCACTGCTGGGTGAGCGACTGGCGGTAGAGCGGCCCGAAGAACCGCGCGGTGCCCTCGAACAGGCGCGGGTCGTGCTGGTGCCAGCCGAAGCCGGCCCCCGTTCGGAACGCCTCGGCGATGTCGTCGGTGGCCAGCCACATGGCGGCGTTCGCCTCGATGCCGCCTATCTGCGCGACCGGCGACTCGTCGTCGGCCAGCACGGCGGCGTGCTCGGGCGGCAGCGTGTAGCGGCCGTCGGCGTACTCGACGTGCCCCGCCACCGCCTGGCCGCCCAGCCACTCCCGCAGGTAGCGCTCGGCCAAGCCGGTGCGCTCGGCCAGCTCCGCGCTGGTGAGCGGCCCGGCGCCGGCCATCGCCCGCCAGATGCCGAGCTGGTCGCCCAGGTTGTTGAGCAGGCTGAGCGCCGCGCCCACCCGTTCTTGCATGATCTGCTGCGTGAATTGCTCAAGTTTGTTGTCGTCCATGCTGTTTCCCCCGATTCCGGGCTACCCCTACCCAGTGCGACCTGCGGAGGCTCGGACAGCCCTCCTCACCGCCCCCTTCCAGGTTCAGAAGAGGTTGTCCCGCTGCGGAAGGTCGAACAGGCCGAAGGCGGCGAACAGCGCGAGCAGCGCCAGAGCGGCGAGGACGACCCAGGCGACGGGGTGGCCGAGATTGAGCGGGATTTATCCATATTTGCCGGCGGGGCAACTGCGGCACTGACCGGATTCACCTATGTGGCGGACGCAATCGCCGCTCAGACCGGCGCGGCGGCCGGCGCCCTGCTGCCTGCCTCACTGGCGGGTGTGGTCCTCGTCGGGTACGCCGCGCTGGCGGCGTTCGCCGCGGTCGCGGCTCCGCTTCGCAAGGACATCACATGAGGCAGGCGGCGGCGCGGGCTAGGGTCGCTTGAACTTGTCGACGAGCACGCTCACCAGCCCGAACGCCGTCGCGAACGCGGTCCCGCCGCTGGCGAGGACGCCGATGGGGGGAACGAGGAGCATCGCGGCGACGATGCCCACCATCAGGGCCACGTTCAGCGACACACTGATCGTGACGATGACCTCCGTCGCAGGAGACATGCCTATCACTTCCTCTACGAACTACGCCCGACACTGAAAAGCCCTAGGAAAAGGGTATGGCGCGGAAGGGCGGAATCGAGGCAGTGAAGAATTTGTACGATCTGCTCGGGAACGACGGCCCGGAATTCTTCAGCTTGAAGGCCGTCCGGTTACACGCATTTCGTCGGAGCGGTCAGGTTCGGTGCACCGCCTGCGGCATCGCGGGCCGGCAGTGAAATGCCATTTGATTTCTGCCCGCCGATCTTCACCGGCCCTGGTCGCCTGTTCAACTCGAAGCCGTCACAGCGATATCACCCGCAGATATCCGGCGTCCGGTTCGGCGTCCGGCACCACGGGCCGACCGCCCAGCTCGACCCAGGCGTGGAAGCGGTAGGGGTCGGCGATCGCGCCCAGGCACCAGTCGAGACGGCTGCGGGAGCAGGCGGCGAAGAGCACCGCGGCCAGCGACGCCTCCAGGCAGGCAGCACGGCCCGGATAGTGTTCGGCCGCGTAGTGGGCGGCGCTGACGGCCGCCTCCGCGGCGGCTCGGCTCGGTTCGCCGCGACACCAGTGACGGATCGCCGACAGCAGCCAGGTGGTGACCCGGAACGGGAGCTTGAGCAGGACGACCGCCAGCAGCAGGCTGGTGGCGGCGAGGAGCCGCGCCCGGCGCGGGGGCCGGGCGACGCTCCGCGCGGTGCCGAGGGCCATGACGGCCGCCACGGGGCGTCTGGTCACGATCAGCCCCCTGCTCATCAGGTCGCGCAGCAGCTCGTTGGCGTCCGCGCGGACGACCTCCAGCGGCACGGCGGGGTGACGGCAGGCGACGTCGGTCAGGCTCTGCTCGAAGTCGGCGCCGTTCGCCCAGCTCTCCCAGAGGATCCCCGCGGTGGCATTGAGCGCGTGCCACGTGCCGGTCGTCGCGTTGAGCAGGACGACGCCTCCGTGCGCCTGGCTCCGGTGGTGGACATGACCGGGGATCTGTAGTTCGAGCATCTGCCTTACCAATCGTGAGGGTCGTCCGAACCTCGTAACCAGCATTCGGTCGCGATGAACATGCTCATCCCCCCGAGGGGAGCGGCCGCTCCGACGAGCAGGCGATCCAGGGACTCGCGGACCGCCTTCGGTTCGACCACGCCCAGCTCCGCCAGGCGCGATCCGTCGATGAGGCGGTAGAGCCGGCGGGCGGACACCCTGGCTCCTTGGTACTCCTCGGCGCTGTAGTCGCCCTTGGTCCGCCGGGCGAAGACCGCGCGTGGCACCAGATCGTGGAGCGCGGCGCCCAGCAGCGGCTTGCTCACGGCAGGATGCGCGCGCCGCTCCGGCGGGACCGCCAGGCAGGCCCTGACCACGGCGTTGTCCAGGTAGGGCGCGTGGACTCGCGTCCCGGCCAGGACTCCCAGCTCGCGCAGGTGCCGCTGGGCGTCGGCGGAGTGCCGAAGTTCGGTCAGGCCGGCCTGGTGGGCGGCTCCGGCCCCGGCGTCGACCTGTCCGGCCAGGCCGGGATCGCTCAGCCGGTCCGCGATCTCCGCCCGCGCCGCGTGCGTCAGCCAGCTGAGCACCGCCCGGTCGACCGGCCACCAGGTGACCGCGCTCGCCCAGGTGAGCTCCGACGGCCTGGGTTCGCGCAGGTCGCGGCCTAAGACCAGCAGCGCGCGGCGGGGACCGGTCCCGGCCAGCTTGCCGGCGCGCACGGCCAGCCCCAGTGCCGAAGTCCGGCGGAGCCTGGCCTGCCCGGCGCAGTGCCGGGCCAGGCTGCGCCAGCGCCCCCGGCGGGCGAGCGCGCCGAGGTAGGAGGGCGCGGCGCCCAGGAGCGCGTCGCCGCCCTCCCCGGTGAGGTGGAGCGCCGCAGCCTGCTCCAACCTCAACAGGGAACGCCGCCACGCCAGGTTCGCCCGCGCCGGCTCGGTGCCGAGCAGCTCCGGGTACGGCAGAGCCGCATAGGGCAGGGTGCCCGCGTTGCCGGTGACCGTGGTCAGCCGGAGCCGTTCGTCGTGTCGTGCGAAGGCGACCGCCTCGGCCAGGTCGGCCGCCGGGTGTTGCGGGTGGTGATAGACGATCGCCTCCACCCTGACCTGGCGGGCGGCGAGGAAGGCCAGCGAGGTGGAGTCCAGTCCGCCGCTGAAATCGGCGGAGATCGGACCTGTCGCGCACCGGGCGGCGACCGCCTCGGTGAGTGCGGCCCGCAGGCTGGGCGCGGCGGCTGAGTAGGTGCTCAGCCGCACGCCGCCCCGCCCCGCCCGCAGCAGGACACCACCGGGCAGGCGGCTCACGCCCCGGAACGGCGAATGCTCCGCCCACAGCGGCAACACGCTGGGGCAGGCGATCCGCACGGCGGCATGGATGGGATCGACCGTGCGGGCGTGCAGAGCGGCGAGCACGCTGGCGTGGGAGGCAAGGGCGAACTGTCCCTGGTGATGGGAGTAGTGGAGCGGGAACTGACCTGCGAGGTCGGTGAAGGCCACCAGTTCTCCGGGGAGCGCGGCCACCCCCGCGTAGGCTCCCCGCCACCTGGTCAGCAGCACGGGGTCGTCGTGTTCGACGGCGGCGGCGAAGCCGGCCCGGATCGTCTCGTCGTCGGCGAGGCAGTGCCCGGCGATGACGAGCAGGCGGCCGGCCACCCGGAGCCGGCGCACCTCGTCCGGGAACCAGGCGCCGTAGACGCGCGCGTCCGCGACGCCGTCGGCGAGGGTGGCGACCAGACCCGGGGGGAGCGCGGGATCAGCTCCAGTAGTACTGGGAGTTTGCGTCCGCGGAACCACTTCCAGAGCTCCCCTTGGTGAGATCCCGCACCTGTCCGAAATCAGCGACCTTTGGTGGGATGTATGTGAATTGAAGTGATTCTTCGTTCAAATCGTGGAGAGAATCGCCTCGTGGGTGCTCGGCCGAGAGGGTGGACATAGCGCTGTTCTCCCACAATCCGGATAGACGCGGTGGCATGGAACACCAAGATAATAGTCCCCCTCTCGTTCGGCGGTTTGCCTCGGCAGTCAAATTGAAGGAACAGCGCCGGCCATGGCACGCCGGCATTTCAATTTGAGGCGTGTCCCGGCTGAAATGAAGACCTAGGACAGGCCCCTCTCCCTCGATTCCCATCAGGAGGGCGCCCTGCGCGGTCGCATATGGCAGCGTGCTGGCGGCCAGGTGGAGGTCGGCCCTCGCGGCGGCCATCGCGGTCCGGTCGATCCCGAGCCGGCAGGCCTCCAGCGCGATGCCGCCCGCCATGCCGAAGGCCCCGCCCAGGAGAACCACATTGGGATTGAGCAGATTGCACAGGTTGCCGATGCTGTAGCCCAGGTATCGGGCGGCTTCCTGGAGGATGCGGGTGCAGATGGGGTCCTCCTGCTCCACCCGGGTGAGGAACTGATCGATGTTCGTCGGCGGATTGAAGAGCTGGTCGCTCAGGCCGGTCCTGGCGTCCCGGAGCATGACGTCCGCTCCGACCAGGGTCTCCAGGCACCCACGCCCGCCGCACAGGCAGAACCGGCCGTTCGGCTGCACCATGGTGTGGCCGAGCTCGCCGGAACATCCGCCGGCTCCCCGCAGGAGCCTGCCGCCGATCACGATCCCGGCGCCCACGCCGGTGGAGGCCTTGATGTAGACCAGCGTCTCCCTGGTCGGATAGGTGTAGAGGCTCTCCGCGTACGCTCCCAGGTTGGCGTCGTTGTCCAGACGCACCCGCAACACGTTACGGGCGCCTCTGCCCCGGAGGTGGGCCAGCCTCTCCGTCAGCGCCACGGCGGGATTGCGAGCCCGTTGCCAGGGAGGGAGCAGGGGTCTGGTGAGAGCCTGGTCCCGCGGATTGATCATCCTGGGGATGCCCATGCCGACGGTGGCGATGTCGTCGGGGATCTCCCCGACCTCCCTCACCAGATCCCTGATCGCCTCGACCACGGGGTCCAGCCACACCTGCTCCCCGCGCACCGCGCCGACCTCGACCGTCCGGGACTTGATGGCGCCGTGAGGCTGATGGGCCTTCCGCGCGACGAGCACGGTGCTGCGGTAGCCGAGTTCGACGCCGATCGCGACGCCGTCAAGAGGGCTGAGCTGCACGGTGTTGATCGGGTCCCGCTGCCTGCCCCCGCCGGCGATCCCCTCGTCGTTCAGCTCGTTGACCACCGTGGAGATGGTCGCGCCGGACAGGCCGGTCCTGGTCGCGAGCTCCTTCTGAGTCGCAGGCCTGAGCATGAGGGCCTTGACGACCCGTTGCCGGTTCGCGGCCCTCGTGCCGTGAACCTGCTTCAGATGATCGAGCATGTGGGTCAATGGCACGCCGTTCACCATGCGAAGGCTTCGAATTTACCGACTTCACGGTAACCCGACGTCCATATGCTTCAGATTTGTTCACCGGCAACTTTAATCTGATCGCAATGAGATTGATTTGCGGTGAAAATTCATCCTTTATCCGGTTAGTCCGGAACGGTGAGCTCCTGGCTGGGGGCGGCGCCCGGGGCCGGATTGTCGGTCGCTCCTGCTGTGATGAGCAACGCCATGACCGATGCGCAAAGGAGTGCCGCGTGGACCGCACCGCTTGGGAGTCGTTCCTTCACCGCTGGAACGAGGAGCTGCTCGCGACAGGCGTGGAGCCGGACTCGATGCTGGACAAGCCGGTCACCGACGGCTGGCTGGGCTACTCGCCCGCCTCCGCCGAGCAGGTGAGGGCGGCGGAGGAGCGGCTGGGGTGCACGCTGCCGCCGTCGCTGCGGGAGTTCCTCCTGGTGACCGACGGCTGGCAGGCGGCGGGCGCCTTCGGCGGCGAGGTGCGTGGCGCCGGCGAGCTCGGGTGGCTGCGCGACCTGGATCCGATGTGGTCCGAGGCCTACGACGACATCGACGTCTTCGCCGACGAGGTGGCCGCCCTGCGGCGCGGGCTGATGATCTCCGAGGGGGCGGACGCGGGCGTGCTGTTCCTCGATCCGGGAGATGTGGACGACAAGGGCGAATGGGCCGCATACGAGCTGTTCTCCTGGTCGGGTAGCGGCCCGGAGCGGCACGGCTCCTTCCACGAGTTGATGTACGACCTCTGTGCGGGCTTCCACACCCTGGATCGCCCGCAGTGCCAGACCCAGCGCGAATGGGACGCCAAGATCGAGCAAGCCCGTCTGGCGATCCTCTCCGGTGAGATCGACGAACCGCTGGCGGTGCTGGAGGAGGCCCAGCGCTTCGGCCGCGATCGCGCGAGCGTGCTGTCGTTCCAGGTGAAGACCGTGCTCGGCCACGCGGACGTCGGACGGCTGATCGACTCCCCGCTCTCTCGTGGCGAGGGGAAGAAGGCCACGTGGACACTCGACGCCGCGCTGCTGAGCGCCGAGATGCTCCCCGTCCTGTTCGCCGAGCACCATCGCAATGATCGCTACCTGCACCAGTCCGCCCTCGACAGCCTGCGCCAGTACGGCACCGAGCCGGTCAAGCAACTGATCGCCGACTACCGGGCCCGGATGGGCGCACCCGGATTCCGGATGTCGTACGGCCCCCCCGAGTTCGACGCCGCGGTCCGGGCCATCGACCCCGCTGGCGGCGACGCGTGGCCGCGACTGCGAGAGGCACTGGCCCTGTGGCGACCGTTGAGCGAGGACCACGTCGCCCCCGCCTGCCTGATGGCAGACCCCCGGATCGCACCCCTGATCACGCCGGACCGAGGACGGGAGATCCTCGCCATGCGGCGCGGCTGACCGCTGACGGGATGAGCACCCTCGATCCCGGCACATCCGGTTGCCCCCGCGGCTCTGGGGCATCGCCAGGCTCTGCTCGCCTAGGGTCAGTACATGCGTATCGACCGGCTCGACCACCTGGTGCTGACCGTCGCCGACGTCGACGCCACGGTGGATTTCTACACCCGTGTCCTCGGTATGAGGGCGGAGACGTTCGACGCGGGCCGTACCGCCCTCGTCTTCGGCCACAGCAAGATCAATGTGCATCCGGCCGGTCACGAGTTCGAGCCGAATGCCCACCGGCCGACGCCTGGCAGCGCCGATCTGTGCCTCATCACCACCGACCCGCTTGACCAGGTGATCGCGGAGCTCTCCGCGCACGACCTGCCCATCGAGGAGGGGCCGGTCGAACGTATCGGCGCGACCGGGCCCATCCTCAGCGTCTACTTCCGCGACCCGGACCGGAACCTGATCGAGGTCAGCGCCTACCTCTGAGGCAGGCGCCGGCGGGGAGGAACGCTGTGTCCGCGAACGGTGTCACGTGTGACGATGATCATCAGTCAGTCATCCGGCACCATGGGAGACAGTCCATGCAGATCGTTCCTACCGGCGGCACGCTCATCAAGGCCGACGTCAACCGGCGGGCGAGCCGGCGCGCGGCGACTTCACCTCGTAGGGGGTAGGCCGCCTCGCAGGTGGTCACAGCCACCCGTAGCGGCCGGCGAGCTTGTCATGGGTGCGTGAAGCATTTCGGCCCGGCGCGGTAAGTACAGGTGACCGCATACGCCAAGAAAGGCCGACATGCATGACAATCCCCCGCGAAGTCGTCGAGGTCGATGACGCGACCCTCATCGAGAGGTCGCTGAACGAGCCGGAGATCTTCGCTGCCCTGTTCGACCGGCACGCACCCCTCCTGCACCGCTACGTGATCAGACGCCTGGGGCCCAGCGAGGCGGAGGACGTCGTGGCCGACACCTTTCTGGCCGCCTTCCAACGCCGGGGCGATTATGACAGGGGCCGCCCCGACGCCAGGCCGTGGCTGTACGGCATCGCCTCCAACGTGATCGGCAAGCGACGGCGCACCGAGGCGAATCTCTACCGGGCATACATCCGCAGCGGCGTGCACCCGGCGGAGATACCGGGCCGCCAGGTCGAGGACGGGGTCAACACCCTGGCCGTCAACCAGCCGCTGGCGCGGGCGCTCCTGAGGCTCACGCAGGCCGATCGCGACGTGTTGCTGCTCGTCGCCTGGGCCGAGCTGAGCTATCAGGAGGTCGCCGACGCGCTCGCCATCCCGCTGGGCACCGTCGCCTCGCGACTCAACCGAGCCCGCGTCCAGATCCGTCAGGCCCTGGACCGAGGAGAGCAAGGAGAATGACGATGGACGTACTGAAGTCGATGTGGGAGACCATTCCGCCGGCCACGCCAGAGGATCTCGCCGGAGCCCGGCAGAGGCTCCTCGACGGGATGCACCCCCGGCGGCGGATCGTCACCGTGCCCCGGCTGCTGGTCGCGGCCGGGGTCGCGGCGGCGGCCGTCCTCACACCGCTGGTCATCGGCACCGGGCCTCCCGCGTATGCGGTGACCGAGAGCCCCGACGGGGCGCTCACGGTGACCGTCAACGAGCTGCGCGACCCCGCCGGGCTGGAGGCCGAGCTGGGCGCGGTCGGCATCAAGGCCGACGTGACGTTCCTGGCACCGGGTACGCGATGCGCGGATTCCCGGTTCGCCGGCGCGGACGCGGCCTACGGCGGGCCGCCCCCCTCCGGGCCGGACGGGCTGCGTGCGCTCGTGAACGGGGCGCGTTCGTTCAAGGCCACCAGGGTCGTCTCCGTCCGGGAGTTCCGGATCGACCCGCGGTACATCGAGCCGGACGAGACGCTCGTGCTGGAGTTCCGCGACAACCGGAACGCACAGGTGCCCTGGCGGCTCGGCGCCTGGCTGGCCCAGGCAGGCGCACCCGTGCAGCCGTGTACACGCGTCGCCGACTCCAACTGAGGGCATGTCTGTCGCCCAGGGCGGCGAAGTCCGTCAACCGCTGCCTTCGGGTGCCCAGTTCCGCACGGCCGGGGCGTAATCGGCGGGCTTGTCCCCGACCTTGACGCCAGGACTGACCAGCCACCCCTGATAGACGGGCGTGAACATCTGGCAGACCGACGGGGGCGGCACGGAGCTTGCCTCGTCGAGCTGGGCGCGCACGCCGGCAGGCAGTTCGAAGTCGAGCGCGGCCACGTTGGCGTCGAGCTGGTCCGTGCTGCTCGCCCCGATGATCGCCCGGCTCACGCTCGCGAGGCTGGGAATCCGGGGAACGCAGGTCGATCCAGATCAGCCTGTTCTCCGAGGGGGAGCGTGGATTCCACGGCGGTGTTCAGGTGGGGGCAGTCCGCCAGCCGGGGGTGACCACAGCCGGCCGCGTGGCGCAGGTTGTCGCGCATCAGGGTCAGGCGGGCGAGCGCGGCGTCGAGTTCGTCGGCCTTGGCGGCCAGGCGAGCGCGAAGGTCCGCGTCGGCCGGGGTGGCCTGCAGCAGTCCGGCGATCTCGTCCAGACCGAAGCCCGTCTGGCGCGCGAGCACGATCAGGGCGAGCTGCCTGAGCACGGAGGGTTCGTAGACCCGGCGCAGGCCGTGTCGCCCGGCAGGGCGGATCAGGCCCCTGTCCTCGTAGTAGCGCAACGTCGAGGTGGTGAGGCCGCTGTCGCGCGCGACCTGACCGATGTCCAGCAGCGCCCCGTCCATATCGGTCCTTCCTCGTCCGCCCTGCCCGGGCTTGACTTCAAGCCGACTTGAAGTTGCAGCCTAGCCGTATGACAGCGACCAGCGACACCACCGTCGCCACCCTGGGACTCAACCACGTCAACCTCGTCGTCGCCGACGTCGAGCGGTCGGTGCGCTTCTACCAGCAGGCGCTCGGCATGACTCTCGACAACCGCACCAACGAGATCACCTTCATGACCACCCCCGGCGTCTCCGACCTGCTGGCCTTGCAGCAGGCAGGCGGCGACCTGGACCGCGCCAGCGGCAAGCGACGCAGCCCCGGTGATTCGGGCGGCATCGACCACATCGGCTTCGACGTGGCCGACGCGGCGACCTTGAGCAACCTGGTCACCGCAGTGCGCGCTGCCGGGGGAGACCTGCTGATGATGCTGACCGACAGTGACGGGCACCCCATCGCTTTCGTCAGCGACCCCGACGGCTACGTCCTGCAACTCAGCGCCCTGGCCAGTTGATCCGACAGCCCGGAACGTCGCGAAAGGCTGACGCCGCCCGGATGCCCGGGTGGCGTCAGCCAATCCCCGCTGTTCGGGGGCAGCAGCCCTCGGTCACGGGCGGCACGATCGAGACCCGCCTGCCCCTCACCTCACGCCGGTCACCGCTTCTAAACTCGGCGGTATGGACGAGTTGCGGGGAAAAGCAGCGTCATGGCACTTCGACGATGAGAATGTAGTAATTCAATATAATTCCAGGTGGCGTACCCATGCGCTGCTGAAAGTGCTCGCCCGTTGCGAGATCCCCGTGCCTGCCATCGCGGCGGTGGATTTCACCTCCGCCGGGAAGAAGGGCTGGCAGTTGCAGTTGCGGCTGCGTGAGCGGGCCGACCCCTACGCCGCCGTCGGGGCGCTGCTCGCCCAGAAGGGGCAACCGTTCCTGCTCAGCGGCGGGCCTGACACCGAACTCCTCGCCGAATACCACGCCGACCAGCTCAGACTCGCGGTCGACGCCGCGCAGCGGAGCGACACCCTGCGCCCCGCGGAGGAGTTCGCCCTCGGGCTCGTCCCGCCCGTACCGCTGCACATCCAGACGTCGGAGGGCACGGCCATGTTCGACGGCGAGACGATCCGGCTGGAGTGGTCCGACGACGCGAGCTCCCGCAAGACCAAGAAACGCCGGGTGGCGTACGCACTGAAGGACATCGAGCGGGTCGACTGGGTCCCCGAGGGGCCGTCGACCGAGGGATACCTGCGGGTCGTGACCTGGGAGGCGGACGCCGACGCCAAATCCGCCAAACCGAGCAAGGACCTCGCCTGCCTGCTCACCGAGGACAGCGCCAAGCAGGACGCCTGGACGCTGGTGATGGCCGCGACCGTGACCGCGCACCTGTGGGCGAAGACGGACCGGCCGGCCGAGCGGGCGCAGCTCACCGCCACCCCGGACACCGGCCCCCAGATCGTCTACGACCGCATCCGCGAGCTCGGACGCCTGCACAAGGAGGGCCTGCTCACCGACGAGGAATTCGCGTCGAAGAAGGCGGAGCTGCTCGACCGCCTGTAAGCAGTGGCGACGTCCGCGCAGCATGGTGCATGAGAGGATCTTCAAAGGTCCTGTTTTTTGCAGGTCAACGGTAAGGTCCTGCCGACATTACGCCCGGATCTATTGCTATGCCTATTTAGGATCACCCACCAACACCGGAACGTGAGTCCGATTGTTTATAGGGAGGCGCAGGGCGTTTACCGGGATTGGCCGATGTGCTTGACTCCTGCCTGGTAACCCACCCTCGGGGAGGGGGCTATGGGGAGTTCGTTGGGTTCGGCTCCGGGGTGGACCGGTCACCGAGGCGTGACAGCCACGTACTGGTCCTCGACGTTCGTCGAGGACGCGCAGCGGGATCTTGGGTGGCACGAACAGATCGTCCCGAACTCGGGAAATGGCCTGTGGCGGGTGCTTCGCTTTCGGCGGCGAAACGGGAGGCCTCTAACGTGCGCATATGCCAACAGCGTGCTACCCGGGAAGAATATGGGGAACGATCAGGCTCTGAGACCTTTTCTTTCCGGAGAGCGAACCCCGAGAGGGTTTTTCCCGTACATCCTGGCGACGGCGCATCACCCAAGCCAGGAATGACCATGCCAATGCGTTATGAGCCCTCGTCGAGGCGTACGGGGATCGGAAACGAGCCGGCTGTTCGCGCACCGCGCCGTGCTGGAGATTCCCCATGAGTCACCCAGTGCCCGACTCCCTTCCCACCCCTCCGCCGCGGAGCAAGACCGACCAGGTTCCCGGGAATTCCGCCCAGCCGACCCCCACCCCGTTACCTACGCCGGACCGTCCCCCTGACCAGGCCACACCGCCGCCGGCAGAGACAGGCGACCTGGACACAGCAAAGCCATCCCTGACCCCCAAACCGCCCAACTGGGACTACTCCGGCATCACGCCCTCGGAAATGGACCGCTTCGAGCGCGACCTCGGCAGGGTCGAAACCACGCTCGGCTCCCACGAGCCCCGCATCCGCCAGGCCCTGAGCCGGCTTCAGATCGACCCCTCCGCCCTGACAGCTCTTCGCGAGATGGGCAACTGGATCGGCTCCAAACGCCCGGAGCTGCGCCGACGCAACGAGACCATCCAGTCGCTGACCACGACCTGGGGTGCCGACGCGCCCGATATGGTCCCCTTCGACGAAGGCCTCTACAACCGCGCCTCCAGCAACACGGACGTCTACGCCGCCGCGGCCCGGCTGGCCGAAACCGCGAAAACCGGCAAGATCGACGAGAAGACCGTCGCCGAGCTGGAAAAGCACATCGGTGATCCCGCCTTCGCCACGATGCTCATGCACGCGCTGGGCGCCACGACGTTCCGGAACGTCATGGCCAAGACGGTGAGGGGCGACAAGACGCTCAGTCGTCTCCAGGTGGCGCTCAGCAAAGCCCTCGGCACGGCCAGCCTTCGGATGGACGCCAGTTGGCGCAAGGAGTTCGTCTCCGGCCTCAGACCACAGGACCACCAGGCGCTCGCGAAAGCAATAGGACACGGCTCGTTCGACTCGGCATTCCTCCTTCAGGTCGCCAGGGCCATCGACGCCCACGACCGCAAACTCCCGGCTCAAGGCGGAACGGTCCTCCGCGACTTCCACCAGGACCCGATCGTGGACATGATGAAGGCGCTGGGTCGCAATCCCGCCGCCGCCCAGGACTTCTTCGCCAAAGACTCCACAGCGCTCAAACGATTCCTGACCGAACGTCCCACGATGAACGGCAAGGCGGCGGTGGGCGATGCTGTGCAGGCGGCCACCACAGTCTTCAGGGACCACAACGGCACAGAGGAGAATCCGTCCCGCGGTTTCATCTCCGCCAAACTGGCCTCGGATTTCGTCCAGTTGCAGCGCGAGCGGATCCGCCAGGGCGGCGAATCCGCCGTCCCAGCCGGCACGACCGCGCTCATTCTCGCTGTCTACATGCCTGATGTCGCCCGCGCCGCGGGACGGTCGGGGCTCAGCGATGCCAAGGTGCACAGCTCCGGTCCGCCGAACGAACCCTGGCCCGCGCAATTCCGCACCGAGGACTTACGCGAGGTCATGAAGGAGGCGTTCAACGAGGATCCCAAGACCGTCTCGACGCTGATGACAGCCCAGACCGTGTGGTCGAAGATGCTGCTCGACCACAATGCCGCAAACGGCGACTCCGAGCGCTTCATCGCTGCCTCAAAAGAGGTCGGGGCAGGGTTCGGCTTGATCACTGATGCGACTGGGCTCGCTCAAATAGCCAAGGGCCAGGCATTGGATGAGGCCCAGGAGCGCAAGATGAAGGAGATCATGGCGGTGGTCAACACCGGGCTGGCCATCCCGCAGAAGGCCGGTTGGCCCTTCACGGCTGACGTCGTGGGCGCCTGGACCAGCCTGATCGAGGACAGCGCCAAGACCGAGGTCAACAAGAACAACGCCGTATACGAAGCCAACATGACGAAGGCCCGGTCAGAGTTTCTGGCGACCCAACTCGTGGCCCAGGCCATGTTCAACCACGGGCTCTTCGGTGCGGACGCTCGTCGCCCCTTGAGCTTCCTCAAGCCCGACGGGACCCTGATGACACTGGGTGAAATGACACCGAAGAACGCCCTCCAGCATCCCCACTTCGACGCCTACGAGGAGTGGGTGACCGACAACCATGAAGGCACGATATGGAAGGAAACGAAAGAAGAGCTGGTCGGGGCCTACAACCGCGCCTTCGGCCAGTACCCAGGTGGCGTGAACAGCGAGGAAGAATGAGAACTGTCAGCGTTTTCGGCGTGGTTCTGATTCTGGCTATCGGTTGCACTACTACCCAGAAGGCTCCAGTCGACAGGACACCGCTACCGACGGTTGCCGCGCCACCCTACGTTTGCGACTACATTCCACTTCGTGCTGTGGAGTTGATGACGGGGGTACGCGCGCCGATCGCCAGCGGTGACTTCAACCTGAGCTTCGGCGATGGGATCGGAGTGGGTGGATGTGCCGTTTACCAGCGGACGGGTGAGCAGAAGAAACTGCTCGACATCGACCTGACGCCCAGGGGTGGAGAGGACTGGGTCAAAGCCCAGCTCGAAGCCGGCGACAAACCCTTGCCCGAGATCGTCCCCGGCGGAATCGGGTTCTACACGCAAGGCGGAACGGTGGATACAGACAGGACGATGGCCGGAGCGGTGCTGGTAAGAGGGAAGGCCCAGCTGTTCATCGGGATGTCGAGGGGCGTCGATGGTCGGGACAACGCGGCCGATGTGATCGCGTTGATGAAGTTGATAGCACCCAAGCTGATCACTGACGCCACCGCTCCGCGGAAGAAGAAGGGCTGACCATGGCGACGATGGTGGCCAATCCGCTGCACGAGGCTCTGCGCAACGCGATGCGGGTGGTCGGCCCGATGGTCGAGGAGATCGACAGGGACATCGAGACGCCCTTCCGGCAGTTCCAGAGCGGAACCGTTTGGACCGGGCCGACGGCGAAACTGTTCGGGGACCAGCTTGCCCAGTTCCGGTCGCGGGTGCGGGCGTCGGGGGAGGGAATCCTCGGTGAGTTGCGGGCGGTGCTGGGCCGTACACCCGCCGAGGTGACCGAGGAGGAGGCGGTGACGATCAAAAGGAGATACGGGTTGCCCTAGGTGCGTGTTCGAGATCGATGCATGGGCCCGTGCTGCCGCAGGGCGGGGTTTGACCATGGTTCGAGCTGTCAGATACGTTGATCCGCTGCCTATCGGGAGGCCGCGAAAATGTCTGATGCGCATGATGACGACAAGCTGTCCGCAGTGCTGGTCCACGGTCTACGTCCGGCGAAGGTGACCATCGTCGACCACGATCCCGCCTGGCCGGCGCACTTCGAACGGCGAGCCGCCGAGTTGCGGGCGATCCTCGGCGAGCGTGCGCGGTTGATCGAACATATCGGCTCCACCGCGGTGCCCGGCCTCGCCGCGAAACCCATCGTCGACATCGACGAGCCCGCCGACCGCTTGCCGCCGTGGCAACTGTCTCGAACCCGCGCGAAGAGTTCCTACTCCTCCTCGGTGAACACGGTCTCGCGCCGCTTGCGGATCGCCGGGAGGACGGCGAGGACGAGCGCCGCCACGGCCACGGCCAGGAGCACCGCGGAGATCGGCCGGGTCAGGAAGACCGAGGCGTCGCCGCGGGAGATGATGAGCGCCCGCCGCAGGTTCTCCTCGAGCAAGGGCCCGAGAACGAAGCCGAGCAGCAGTGGCGCCGGCTCGCAGCCGCACTTGATCAGGATGTAGCCCAGGATCCCGAAGAGCACGATCGCGTAGACGTCGTAGGCGTTGAACTCCAGGGAGAACGTGCCGATCGCGGCGAACAGGATGATCATCGGGAACAGCACCTGGTACGGGATGCGAAGCATGCGCACCCATAAGCCGATCAGCGGCAGGTTCAGCAGCACGAGCAGCACGTTGCCGATCCACATCGACGCGATCAGGCCCCAGAACAGCGCCGGTTCGTCGGTGATGACGTTCGGGCCGGGGGTTATGCCGTGCACGATGAACGCGCCGACCATCAGTGCCATGACCGGGTGGGCGGGCAGACCCAGGGTGAGCAGCGGGATGAACGACGTCTGTGCGGCGGCGTTGTTCGCCGACTCGGGGCCGGCGACTCCCTCGATCGCGCCGCGCCCGAACTCGTGCTGCCGCTTCGAGATCCGCTTCTCGACGGCGTACGAGGTGAACGAGGCCAGCACGTGGCCACCGCCTGGCAGGACGCCGAGCGCCGCGCCGAGACCGGTGCCCCGCAGGATCGGGCCGATCATCCGGCGCCGGTCCTCGCGGGTCGGCCAGAGGTTCGTCACCCTGGTGATGATCGCCGTGCGGGTCTGCTCGTTCTCCAGGTTGCGCAGGATCTCGGCCACGCCGAACATGCCGACGGCGACCGACACGAAGTCGATGCCGCCGTACAGCTCGCGCTGCTCGAACACGAACCGGGGCGTGCCGGTGTAGATGTCCTGGCCGACCGTGCCGAGCAGGACGCCGAGCGCGATCATCGCCAGCGCCTTGAGCG
This sequence comes from Nonomuraea sp. LPB2021202275-12-8, assembly GCF_037044575.1. Classification (NCBI taxonomy): domain Bacteria; kingdom Bacillati; phylum Actinomycetota; class Actinomycetes; order Streptosporangiales; family Streptosporangiaceae; genus Nonomuraea; species Nonomuraea sp. LPB2021202275-12-8. The sequence goes on from NZ_JBAHWD010000017.1 coordinate 153,190, forward strand.
TCGAGCCACGCGCCAGCGCGATCGACACGATCAGGCCGAGCAGCACCAGCGAGAAGTATTCGGCCGGGCCGAACTTCAACGCGACGCGGGCCAGCGGTGGGGCCGCGACGGCCAGCGCGACGGTGGCCACCGTACCGGCGATGAAGGACCCGATCGCGGCGGCGGCCAGCGCCGCGCCGGCCCGGCCCTGCCGGGCCATCTCGTGCCCGTCCAGCGCGGTGACCGCCGCAGACGACTCACCGGGCAGGTTGATCAGGATGGCGGTCGTCGAGCCGCCGTACTGTGCGCCGTAATAGATGCCGGCCAGCATGATCAGCGCCGTCACCGGCTCGAAGCTGAACGTGATCGGCAGCAGCATCGCCACCGTCGCCGTCGGCCCGATGCCGGGCAGCACGCCGACCGCCGTCCCGAGCAGCACTCCCACGAAGCAGTAGAGGACGTTCTGGATCAGGAGGGCGGTCGAGAAGCCCAGCGCGAGGTTGTCGAGAAGTTCCATGCCTCAATCCGGATGCCGCGTCAGAACCCCAGCCATGGGCCCCATAGCGGGATCCGTAGCTGAAGACCGACGACGAAGATGAGCGTGCTGGCCACGGTCAGCCCGGCGGCCACGGCCACGGCCATGAGCGGGCGTACGCGCGAGCTGGCCAGGGCGGTCAGCAGGGCGGTCACCGCAGACGTCGGAACGAATCCGAGGCCCCGGACGGTGAATCCGAAGAACAGGAGCGCGAGCACGATGAGGCCGACAGCACGCCAGGGGATCGGCCCGAACGAGACCACCTCGCCGGCGATGAGTCCCTTGATGACGATCGCCAGGCCCAGGGCGGCCACGGTCGCGCCGACCAGCAGCGGGAAGGAGCCGGGGCCCATCCGCAGCGGGGTGCCCAGCTCGTAGCCGAGCGACCCCACCACGAATGCGCCACCGATCAGGACGAAGAGTCCCCCCGCGAGGACGTCCGGGAAGGACCGGCGGCGCTCCACCTCAGGAGGCCTTGATCCCGGCGTCGGCGATGACCTTCGCCCAGGTGCCGATCTGCTCTTCGAGCTTGGCCCGGTGCGCCTGCGGGGTCGCGTCCTCGGCCGGGACCGGCGCGGTGCCGAGCTTGGCCATCTGGTCGATGACCTTCTGGTCGGCCAGTGCCGTCTTCAGTGCCTCGGACAGCTTCTGGACGACGTCCTGCGGCGTGCCCTTCGGGACGTAGAGGCCGTGCCACACGCTGACCTGGAGCTTGGGCAGCCCGGCCTCGGTCGTGGTGGGCAGGTCGGGCAGGCTCTTCACCCGCTCCGGCGTGGTGACCGCGTACGCCTTCACCTCGCCCGCGGAGATCTGGCCGCTGGTGTTGGTCGTCTGGTCGCACATGAAGTCGACCTGGCCGCCGACGAGGTCCGTCAGCGCGGGCCCGGTGCCCTCGTACGGGACCTCCTGGAGCTTGACCCCGGCGGCCGTCTGGAACAGCAGGCCGCACAGGTGGGACGCGGCGCCGATGCCGGCGTTGGCCAGGGTGACCTTGTCGGCGTTGGCCTTCACGTAGGTCACGAGGTCCTGGAGTGTCTTGGGCGCGAAGTCCTTGCGGGCGACGATCGTCATCGGCACCTCGGTGACGAGCCCGACCATCTCGAAGTTCTCGAGCGGCTTGTAGCCCAGGTTCTGGTACAGGGCGGGCGCCGTCGACATGCCGATGTGGTGCATGAGCACGTTGTAGCCGTCGGGCTCGGCCCGCGAGACCTCGCCGGCGCCGACCGTGCCGCCCGCGCCCTCGACGTTCTGGACGACGATCTTGCCGCCCAGCTTGGCGGCCATCGGCTCGGCGATCATGCGGGTGACGGTGTCCGTCGGGCCGCCCGCGCTGAACGGCACGACGAACGTGATGTTCTGGTCCGGGTAGCCTCCGCTGCTGGCGCCTCCAGTGGCGGGGGTGCCTCCGCTGCCGGAACAGGCGGCGACGAGCGAAACGACGCCGATCGCGGTGATCACCCGCGTGGCAGCCAGGTACCTGCTTGTCGTTCTCATATCGCGGCCTCCTCGTCAGCGCATGCGCATTTTGTCGGTGAGTGCGCGGCCTCAGTCTCGGCCAGCAGGGGCGCGGATAGTGTCAGAGGAATCCCAAGAACTGAAGGGCTAACACGAGCGGCGATCCGGGCCGTACAATCCGCCGGTATGCGGATCACCATCATCGAGGATGACGACCGCGTGGCGCGGGCTCTGGTGACCGTCCTGGCCCAGGCGGGCTTCGAGGTCCACCGCATCGCCACCGCCGCGGAGGCCGTGCGTGCCGCTCCATCCGATGTGGTCCTCGTCGACCTGGGTCTGCCCGACGGCGACGGACTCGACGTGATCCGCAAACTGCGTGACCGCCCGGAGACCGCCGTCATCGCCGTGACAGCACGATCGGAGGAGCACGAGCGGGTCCGTGGCCTGCGCGCCGGCGCCGACGACTACATCGTCAAGCCGTTCGGCATCCCGGAGCTGCTGGCCCGGATCGACGCCGTCCTGCGGCGCACCCGGGTGGCTCGTGCCCTGAGCCACCCGGACGAGCCGCTCGTCCTCGGCCCGATGCGGATCGGCGTCGGCACCCGCGAGGTCATCGTCGACGGCACGGCCGTGACGCTGACCCGCAAGGAGTTCGAGCTGCTCCTGCTGCTGGCCCGGCGGGCGCCGAACGTGGTGAGCCGCGACGTCATCCTCGACCAAATCTGGGGCGCGACCTGGGAGTCCTCGAGTCGCACCCTGGACACCCACATCGCGGCGTTACGGCACAAGATCGGGCCGGCCGTGCTCATCCGCACGATCCACGGGGTCGGCTATCGGCTCCTGGCCGACCAGCCGGAGCTGATCGGCTGACGCGCCGTGCACCGCCGCCTGCTCGTCGTCCTGGTGCCCCTCGCGGTGCTGCTCGTCGCGGCGCTCGGGGTGCCGCTCAGCGTCACCGTGGCCGAGCGGGAGATGCAGGAGACCTACGTCGACCGGCTCAACGACGTCGGCCGGTTCGCGCCGCTGGCCGAGACCGCGCTGTCGACCGGGCGGACCGAGGCGCTCCACCAGGAGCTGGCGCACTACTACGAGCTGTACGGCATCCCGGTGGCGGTGATCGACGCGTCGGGCACGGTGCTGCTCGGACCAGCGGGCGCCTACCAGGAGGCGGCGCGGGCCGAGCCGGCGTTGCCCCGGGTCGTGACCGCGGCGCTGGCCGGGGCGAGGTCCGAACCGTCCGGGGAGTGGGCGCCTTGGGACGACTCCGCACTCGTGGTCGCGGAGCCGGTGGGCCGGGACAGCGAGGTCGTCGGCGCCGTCGTGACGATTTCCGACCTGTCGAAGACACGCCATCGCATCCTCGTGCGATGGGCCCAGCTCGCCGGGCTCGGGCTGCTGCCGTTGATCGCGCTGGTGGCCGTCGCCTGGCCGGTATCGGCGTGGGTGCTCCGGCCGGTGCGGGAGCTGGACGCGGCGAGCTCGCGGATCTCACAGGGCGACCTCACGATCCGGGCGGACGCCGAGGCCGGCCCGGTCGAGCTGCGGCGGCTGGCGGAGTCGTTCAACACCATGATGGACGCGGTCGAGAACGCCGTGCAGCGGCAGCGGGCGTTCGTGTCCGACGCGTCGCATCAGCTGCGCAATCCGCTGACCAGCCTCCGGCTCGCCGTGGAGAGTCTCGAACCGCATCTGGGCGCGGCCGGCGACGGGCGGCAGGTGTACGACATCGCCGTCGACGAGCTGAAGGCGATGCAGCGGATGCTGAACTCGCTGCAGGCCAGCGCCCGGATGGAGAGCATGCGGACGGCGTCGCCGGTGGATCTCGACGCGGTGCTGGCGACCCGGGTGGACCGGTGGCGGGCGCTGACGGCGACGGCGGGGCAGACACTGGCGGTCGACGTGCTGCCGGGGCTGCGGTTGCTGGAGCCGCCGGGCGGGCTGGGCAGCATCCTGGACGAGCTGATCAGCAACGCGTTACGGCTGTCGGACGCGCAGAGGGTGGAGGTGACCGCCCGAGTCGTCCCCGGAGGCGCGGGCGACGCCTCGGCGGCCGGAGGCGTGGTCACGATCGCTGTCCGTGACGACGGCCAGGGGATCGACGTGTCCGAGCGGGCCCAGGCACTGCGGCGGTTCTGGCGGTCGCCGCGGCACCAGAACGTGACCGGGACCGGCCTGGGACTGGCGATCTGCGCCGACCTGGTGGGGGCGGCCGGGGGCGAGCTGCGGCTGGAGGAGGGCCTGCCGCGTCCGGACGGATCCGGGCACGGATTCGCCGCGGTGGTCGCGTTGCCGGTCGCTCCCGGGGTGGCGTCGTCGTCCGACGCCCCGGCTCCGTCGCCGGTCTGAGGTCCCGGCGTCAGTGCTTGCGGTCGCGGAACCAGGCAGCCGCGCCCGGATGGAGCGGGATCGAGGCGGTGGAGATCCCGGTGCGCACGTTGATCTGCCAGGCCTCGGGAACGGCTTCGGCGTCGTCGCGGCCGGCTGAGGTGATCGTGCCGGTTTGCGTGAAGATCGTGTCGGTGATGGCGTGGACCAGGTCATCGGGCAGGTCGTTGCGCACGAGAAGCACGTTCGGCACAGCGACGGTGCGGGTGGCCGGGACGCCGGCGTAGGCGGTCGTGGGGATCATGGCCGGCGTGTAGGGACCTGGAAACGCCGTGAAGAGCGCGTCCGCCTGCGCGTCCAGCGGGATCAGCCGGATCGGGTGCCGCTGCGCCAGCTCCGTGATGGCGGGTGTCGGGACGCCGGTCAGGGAGAACATCGCGTCGATCTCGCCGTCACGCAGTGCCGCCGCCGATTCGGCCTGGCTGAGGTACCGGCCGTCGGTGTTCACCAGGCCGAGCTTCAGAACCCGCAGCGAGGTGAACTCCGTGCCCGAGTCGTGCGCACCGAGGGATATGCGCCTGCCCTTGAGATCCCGGAACTCCTCGATCGCCGAACCGGCCATGACCACGAGGTGCAGGTGACTGTCGTAGAGCCGGCATATCGCCGAGAGCCCCTCGGGCGCGCTGCCGTCGGCCGTGATCAGCGCGTCCAGGCTCGTCAGCCCGAGATGCACCTCGCCGGCCCGCAGCATCCGGATGTTGTCGGTGGACGCCCCGCTCGGCACGGTGTTCACCGTGGCACCCGGCACCTGCTCGGAGATGTGTTCGGCCAGCGCTCCGCCGATGCGCCGGTACACCGCCCCCGCCGGCCCGGTGGCCAGTCGCAGGTGAACCTTGTCGACCTCGGGCTGCCGGGCGCAACCGACGAGCAGCCCACCGGCGGCCAGGAGCACCGCGCGCCGGCTGAGCCGCAGCTCCTGGTTCAGCGCCATGCCGAGATGATACGGACGCCGGCCGCCTGCTGCTTGTGCAGCTCGCCACCATAAAACCCGGCTAGGCCACGATGAGGGCCGGAGTCCATGTGGTGAAATATGCCGGATGGAGCGGATGAGACAGTTGGTAGGCGAGATGCTCATCTACTGTTTCGTCGTGGTCCTGGCCTCAGGCGGCTTCCTTACCTTCTTCTATACGCCCGGCGGACAGATGGTGCCGTACGACGGCGGCTACGAGCCGCTACGAGGTGTGCCGATGAGCGCCGCGTACGACTCCATCCTGAAGCTCAGCTTCGACGTGCGCGGCGGGCTCTTCATGCGGCAACTACACCACGAATCCTCAGTCCTGCTGGTGGTCGGAACAGTCGTCTGGGCTCTGTTCGGCCGGTTCCGGTACGTGCTCGCGCTGCTCGGCCTGGGCCTGAGCCTGCTTGGCGCGCTCGCCGGCTACGGATCCGCCGACGATCTACTGTCCGGCACCTTCCTGGGCAAGATCCCCATTCTCCTGTGGTACGGCCTGCACCTCCTGGCGGCGCCGGCCCTGGCCATCGCGCTGGTGACCTCCTCCCGCAGGGAAGCCGCCCAGCAGGCCAGAACCCCGGCCTTCACGGCACTGGCCCTCGGCCTCACCGCGCTGGTGATCTTCTGGCTGTGACCTGCCACCGACCCGAGATGCAGGATCCGCCCGGCGTCGGCATCCCGTTCGAGGGCTTCGGCTGGTGCCGAAAGAGGAGTACGCACAGGTTGTGGACGCCTACGGCTTCGACATAACGCGGTGGCCCGGCAAGCGAGGGTGCGGGTCAATCTGCCCAGCGTTGGGGCGCGGGGATGCCCAGGAGTGACACCTGGTCAAGCAATCGTTCTGACGCCTTGGCGGCTCGTGGGCGCGCGGGGGCGTGGCGTACGAGCCAGGCAGTCAGTTCGACGCGCAGGTCTTCCTCGTCGAGCTGCGTGTGCCAAGGAAATGCGTCCCCCAGCAAGTTACGTTCCCAGCGGGTCACGGCTTCGGCCAGGCGCTGGTCGGCCACGGGGCCGGTTGTCGTCTCCCAGGCGGCGAGCCAGGGGGTGAGCGTGCCTGAGGCGTCGACACACAGCGCGAGCACTTCGTAAGCAGGCACGGCGGCGTCGGATGCGGTGAGGCTGTGCTCCCACCACGCGTCCAGAAACGTGCGGAGCGCAGCAGCTTGTTCGGCGGGCCACTGTTGCCAGTTGCCGCGAGCCAGCGTGTAGCCCACGTCCTCCAGGCCGCCGCACGGTTCCACGTACCCGTTGACCAGGTCGTAGGCGAGCTGGGGCAGGATACGGCGCAGCACGGAGGCGTGGTCGTTCCAGTCGGGGGCCTGCCAGGTGCGCCGCAGCAGGTCGAGGCTCAGCCAGGTGTTCGGCGTCTTCAGCAGGGCGAGTTCTTCGGCGCTGCCCCAGTGGCACTCGCAGTTGTGCTCGTCGGGGTGGGCGGTCATCCCGCGAAAGGTGGCGGCCAGTTCGGTCAGCGCGACCGGCAGGCGCGGCTGGGCGACAATCGGCATGGGCATCCGCCTCGAAACTCCGGCAGCCGACGCCAGCCGAAGATCACTACCTTACCGGCCCAAGGCACCATCGTCATGGAGGAATCCGGCCGGGTCGGCGGTGGCCACCACCAGCCGGGTGAGTCCGACCGGGCGCCGGCCAGCGGGTTGCGCTTGACCTGAGCGATGGTCGGTGACGAAGGCGTACTGGGCGGTGATCGCTTCGAGGGCCCTTTCCGAGTATGTGCTCCTCGGCGGCTGGAGTTCAGCGGGGCGGCGGCGGTGTTGGGATGATTCGCTGACAGGCAGAGGATCTTTGCGAGATAGGGTGCGGGAGCGCGGGCGTGTCAGGTGAAAGTCCTGCGTCGCGATTGCGGGTCCGTCAATCGTTGGGCTTCGTCCGAACCAGAGATCGGCGGGAGCGAGGTGGCGAGGTGACGCAGGCGGCGGGGCTGCTGGTCCACTTCGGACGCCGGTACGCGGCCGTCGTGCGACTGGTGACGCTGGTTCCGATCTGCGTGATCGCGTTGTTCCGCTCAGCTCCCGAGAATCTGGTGCCCACTGTCGTCGTCGTCGCCGTCGCGGCGGTCTGGACCTGCGGCTACGCGTGGTGGCTCGGCTGGGGCCGGGGGAACGTCCCGGTCGTGCTCGACGTCCTCGTCATGCTGGCGCTGTCCGCGGGCGTCTTGTGGACAGGCGCGGTCGAGGACACCAACACCGGCTGGCTGCGCCTGCTGATCCTGTTCATGTGCGTCACCTGCCAGTGGCATACGCCGGTGCTGGTGGGCGCCGCCGCGGCACTGGCGGCTGCGGGCGGGCTGGTGATCGCCGTCGCCGTCGCCGGGGTGGGCGAGGATGTCGGCTTGATCCGAGGGCTGCTGTGGACGCCGGCGGCGGCCGCGCTCTCCCGGGTGGCGTGGACACTCGTGCGGCGGGCCGCCCACCGGGCCGATCTGGCGGCCGCCGAGGCCGCGCGGGCGCGCGGCGAATCGCTCGTGGCCGCTGCCGTTCGCGGCGCGGAACGCGAGTTCGCGAACTCCCTGCACGACACGGCGGCGACGACCCTGCTGATGGTCGGCATCGGACAGGTGCGCTCCGACGCCGGCTGGCTGGCGGCTCAGGCCCGCCGGGATCTCGACAGACTCGGCTCGGGCGACAGCCCGGCCCACGCGCACGCCGACGTCGTGGCCCTGTTACGCGCCGGCCTCGACGGGGTGCCGCTGACCGTGGAGTTCGACGCTCCGGAGGAGTTGCGCCTGCCGTACGACGTCGCGCGCGCGATCGCCGATGTGGCCGGAGAGGCGCTCACCAACGTGCGCCGCCACGCGGATACGACCCGGGCGGCCATACGGCTGTCTGGCGACTCGCGAGCGCTGCGGCTCGACATCGCCGACCAGGGGAGAGGCTTCTCCCCGGCGGAGGTGCCGGCCACCAGGTACGGCTTGCGCGAGTCCGTACATGGCAGGATGACCCGCATCGGTGGCGCGGCCACGATCACCTCCACTCCCGGCGAGGGCACCCTGGTACGGCTGGAATGGCGCGCCGGTGATGGCTGACATGGTCGGGGCCGCGTTACGGCACGGCCTGCGGATCGCGACGCTGCTCGCCGCCTTGGCCATCGTGTTCGGGCTCGGCATGGCGAACCTGCTGCGCCACCTGGACAGCTATGAGACCGCGCTCGCACAGTTCGCCGCCATGGCGGCCCTCGGGGCCGTACTCGTGGGTGAGGTGGCCCTGCTCGTCCGGGGACGATCGTGGCACCGGTTCCGCCGGCTCGCCATCACCGTCGTCCTGGGTGCCTCGGCTCTGTCATACGCGGCCCTGCCGGACGGACGCACCTCGACCACGGTCGACTGGGTGTTCGGCGCCGCCAACTGGGTGGGCGTCGTCGTCCTGCTCGATCGGCCGCTGCGTGCCTGCGTGGCGTTCCTGCTGGCCCACGAGCTCACTGCCTTGCTGCACCTGCTCATGTTCGACGACCCCACCCAGCGCGCGCTGGCTCGGTTCGCCACCGGTTCGGTGAGCGTGGTGGGCTTTCCGCTGTGTGTGGCGGTGATGGTGGCGATCCTGCGCCACCTCGGCGAGGTGGCGGCGGCCGCGCACGTGGAGATCGAGCGGGTACGGGCTTCCGAGGCCGCCTCGGCCGAGGCGCACCGGCGCAGGCTGCAGCGGTACGACGAGCTGTCGGTCGCCACGATTCCGCTGCTGGAAGGGCTCGCCGACGGATCGCTCGACCCCGAGGACCCGCAGGTACAGCGGCGCTGCGCGATCGAGGCGGCCCGGATGCGGCGGCTGTTCGCCGAGGCGGACTCCGTCGCCGACCCCTTGCTGCACGAGCTGCGTCACTGCGCCGACGTGGCCGATCGCAAGGGTGTCGCGGTGGAACTGGACGCCCGGGGCCGATGGCCGGTGCCGCCCGTGGCCGTACGGCGTGATCTGACCGAGGCGGTTTTGACCGTGCTGGCCACGGCCGCCTCGCGCGCCCGGGTCACCGTCGTGGGCGGCGAGGACCTGGTGTCAGTCAGCGTCGTCGCCGACTGCGACGAAGTGACAGCATCGAACCCGGTCTCAGCCGGTGTTCAGGTAGACGCGTTGCGCCACGACGGCATGGTCTGGATGGAGGCCCGATGGCAGCCGACGAGTTGATCACTGCCGTGATCGTCGACGATCACGCGGCCATCGCCGCAGGAGTCGGCGTCTGGTGTGCCCACGCCGTACCGCCCATCCATCTCATCGATGCCGAAGACCGGCTCGCCGGCATCTGGACCGGACCGGGCGCCACCGCCGATGTCGTGATCTTCGACCTGGAGCTGGTGCCCGGCCTGCCGAACTTCGGGGAACTGCGCAGGCTGGTCGACAGCGGCAGGCGCGTGATCGTGTACTCACAGCACACAGAGGACGCCATCGCCATCAAGTGCGTCGATCTCGGCGCGCTCGCCTACCTGACCAAGAGGGAGGGGCCGGATCATCTGGTCCCGGCCATCCGAGCCGCCGCGCGGGGTGAGCCGTACACCGCGCCGGCGCTGTCCGGGGCGTTCATCGCCGACACCGCCCCCGGCCGGCCGCGGTTGTCGCAGCGGGAGGCCGAGGTGCTGCGGGCGTGGTTCGTCTCCTCCTCGAAGGAGCTCGTCGCGGCCAAGCTCAACATCGGCGTCAAGACCGTCGACACCTACATCACGCGTGTACGGGTGAAGTACGCCAACGTGGGGCGGGCTGCCCGTACCAAGAGCGAACTCGTCGGCCGTGCCCTCGACGACGGACTCATCACGCTCGCCGAGCTCAACCAGGAGACCTCGTTGTAGGGCATTCGCCGGACATCGCTATGCCCGATGCGTCCCTAATGTTGATCAGCAGCGGATACCCGCTGTATGGGGGAGCGGGTATCCCCTCTTGCCCGGGGGACGTACGCGATCTTCCTCGGCCCGCCGCCGAGATGGCCACCCGGGCCTGGCCTGTTCCCCCAAGCCTCCTGCTTCAAGCGCGGGATTCGGTCATCCGATAGGACACGGGGAGTTCTGATGGGACTGGAGATCAAGATTCTGGGGCCGTGGGAGATCACGGCGAACGGCAAGCCGGCCGTGCTGGCCGGTGAGCGGCGGGTCGGGGTGCTGACCAGGTTGGCGCTCAGTGCCGGGCAGCCGGTTCCCGCGGAACAACTGCTTGCCCAGGTATGGGGCGAGAGCATGGCGACGACGGCGGGTAAGCAACTGCACATCGTGGTGTCGAAACTCCGCGGCCTGCTCGCACCGCACCAGGACGACGACATCATCGCGACCGTCTCCGGCGGGTACCAACTGAACCTTCCCCGCGAGCGCATCGACGCCCACCTGTTCTCGCACTTGACCCGGCGGGCACGTGCCGCGCGGGCACAGGGCGAGATCGCGACCGCGGACGGGCTGTACCACCGGGCTCTGGCCCTGTGGCGGGGGGACGCGCTGGCCGGCATGACGGCCTCGTGGGCCCAGGCCGAGTCCGTTCGCCTGGAAGAGGAGCGCCTGGCCGCGCTGGAGGACCACGTCGACCTGCGTCTGGAAGCCGGCGATCATCACGCTGTCGTGCCGGTGCTCACCGCGCACGTCGAGGCCAATCCGCTGCGGGAACGTCCGCGCGCCCAGCTGATGCTGGCGCTGTACCGGGCCTCGCGCACCTCGGAAGCGCTCGACGTGTACCGGGAGACGCGCCGCGTCGTGGCGGAGGAGCTGGGTATCGAACCAGGTCTGACCCTGCGCCGGCTGCAGCAGGCGGTGCTGCGGCGAGATCCCGCACTCGACCTCCACGCCACGGCACCACGCGCCACGCTCACCAGGCCCGTCACCGAACTTCCCGCCGATGTCCGGGCGTTCACCGCGCGTGCCAGGGAGATCGCCTGGCTGAACAGGACCCTCATCGATACTCGATCCGGGCTGCCCACCGTCGCGGCGGTGCACGGTCCTGGCGGGGTGGGCAAATCCGCGCTGGCCGTCCATGCCGCGCACGCCGTCGCCGATCGCTTCGCCGACGGCGTTGCCTACGTCGACCTGCGCGGCGCCACCGCCGGACGCCAGCCACTGTCGCCGTTCGAGGCCCTCGGACGGCTGCTGCGCTCACTCGGTCTTGACGGCGCCGCCATACCGCCCACTCTGGACGAGGCCGCCGCCCGCTACCGCTCGCTGACCTCGACGCGCGAGCTGCTGGTCGTCCTCGATGACGCGCTCGACGCCGGCCAGGTCCGGCCTCTCATCCCGGCCGGGCCCGCATGCGCGGTCATCATCACCAGCCGCCAGATCATGGCCTCGCTCGACAGCACGAGCCATCTGCGGCTGACCCGCCTCGACCACGCCGACGCCACCGCGCTGTTCCTCCGCGTCGCGGATCCCGACCGAGTCCGGGACGAGCCGGACGCGGCGCAGCGGATCATCCAGCAGTGCGGCGGTCTCCCCCTCGCGCTCCGCATCTCGGCGGCACGCCTGGCCGCCCGGCCCGACCGGACGCTATCCCGCCTGGCTGACCAGCTCGCCGACCCCGACCACCGCCTCGACGCCCTTGAACATGCCGATCTGGCCGTCCGCGACAGCATCGCGGTCAGCCTCCAGCACCTCCAGAGAGAACGCGCGGGTCATGACGCCTCCCACGCGTTCCTCATGCTCGGGATGCTGGAAACCCCCATCCACACGACCGTCGGCACGTCCGCCCTCATCGGCTGGCCGGAAGGCAGAGCGGAAGTCGCGCTCAGCCACCTCCTGGACGCCGGCCTCCTCGAGTGCGCCGGACCGGGCCGCTACCGGATGCACGACCTGATCCGCCTGCACGCCCGCGAGCAGGCCATCCGCCAAGGAACCCTCAGAAGTACGGTGTCCAGCCAGTGCTGACGGCGGTGGCCGGGCCGAACCTGCCGCCGCCCTTGCCGTTCCAGACGGTCAGCGTCCCGGTGCCGGCGTGCACGGCGCCCATGTCGGTGTAACCGTCCCCGTTGACGTCTCCCAGCGACATCAACGTGCTCGCGTACGGCTCCCATCCGGGGCCGAGCTCGATCGCAGTGGTGAAGTCGTTGGCGCCCTCGCCGTTCCAGACGTGCAGCGTGTGGTTGTCCTTCTTGACGGCGAGCAGGTCGCCGATGCCGTCGCCGTTGAAGTCGCCGGCGATCGGCCGGGAGAAGGCGGTCCACCCGCCGCCGACCCTGGCGGCCGGGCCGAACGCGTTGGCCCCTTTGCCGTTCCAGATGGTCAGGACGCCGGTCTCGCTGTGTACGGCGCCTATGTCGGTACGGCCGTCCTCGTTGACGTCGCCCAGAGACATCAAAGAGCCGGCGTACGGTGCCCAGCCGGGTCCGAGCTCGGTGTCCGGACCGAACTCGTCGGCGCCCTCGCCGTTCCAGACGTGCAACCTGTTGTCGTCCTTCTTGACGGCGAGCAGGTCGCTGACGCCGTCGCCGTTGAAGTCGCCGGCGATCGGCCGGGAGAAGGCGGTCCACCCGCCGCCGACCCTGGCGGCCGGGCCGAACTTGTTGCCGCCTTCGCCGTTCCAGATGGTCAGCGTTCCGGTGGCGGCCGAGAACAGGTCGCCCACGCCGTCGGAGTCGAAGTCAGGTGCGGCCGAGGTGCCCATCCCGGCGTAGTTCGGGTTCTGCGCGTGGGTGAGGGTCTCCCAGCCCAGGAAGTGTGACACCCCCACGGGGCGGCTCTGCTCGACCCACTTCGTGGCGTACGGAACGTCGTCGTATCCGAGACGGTGGTGCAGCGCGTTGTAGCCGACCTCGAAGTGCGCCCCGAGATCGCGGGTGACCTTCCCGCCGCACAACCACGACGGCACCGTCCCGCCCAGTCGCAGGCGGGCGTGGAAGTCCATCGCGAACCGCAGCCGGTGCTTGGCCTGGGCGTACAGGTCCACCCCCTGGTGACTGGCCGTCTCCGCGACGTGCGAGATGGCCGCGAGCCCCCATCCGGTGTGCCAGAAGTCACGGCAGGTCTCCTGGGTCAGCCCGTCGACGAACGTGGTCTGGCCGTGCCAGTAGTCGATGATCTCGGCCTTGGTGTCGTGCTCGCTGCCTGGCGGCGCCTTGGGCAGCGCGCCGTCCGTCGTGAGGTAGATGTAGGCGGGCAGCCGGCCGCGCCAGGTCCTGATCGCCCGGTCGAAGGAGGCGCGGTCGTCCAGGTGCACGGCGATGCCGATGGCGGCATCGGTCATGATCAGTTCCCAGTTGCCGTTGTTGTTGGGCGCGCCGGCGATCACGGTCGGCAGGTACACGGTGCGGAGCTTGCCGGCGAGCCGGCCGGCCTGGGTCCAGCCGGAGTAGGTGTGCTTGATGAGCTCGGCGGCGCGGGACAAGTTGGCGCCCGCCCAGCCGGTCTGCAGCGGCGCGTTGCTGCCGGTGTGCTGGGTGATCACGGCTGACCAGGCGTCCATGATCTGGATCGCCTTCTTGGCGTAGCGGGAGTCCTTGGTGAGGTACCACTGCAGGGCGTGCGTGTAGGCCGCCATGGAGTCGTTGCGCTCGTCCGAGCAGCCGTGGTCGGGATTCGACACCGGGCCGCACTCCACGACGGGGCGGGGCTTGGCCGTGTAGGAGAGCGAGGCGTAGGAGCTGCGCTGCAGAGAACTCCAGGCGGACTTCCACGGCTCGTTGCCGAGGTTGCCCCTGACGAAGTCGAGTTGAGCGCGACTGACCAGGACGCCGGGATGCTTGAACACCGCAGCCTGCGCGGGCTGCGGAACGGATAGAACGGCGGCCGCGAGCACAGCGGCGGCCAGTGGACGAGCTGGACGCACGGGTTTCCTTCCGAGGAGAGGACGCCTATTTCGCCAGTCGTCGGATTACCTGTCAACGAATTCGGGCGATGGACGCGGGCCGCTATACCCGCGGCATACCCGAGCGCACAGTTGAAGCAGGCGAGTTGGAGAACATACCGGCGATATACCGCCCCTCCGTAGGCTCCTCCCCTGATGACACTGGAGATCGGGCTCCTCGGGCCCTGGCAGATCAAGGTGGACGGGCAACCGGCAGGGCTGGCGGGCCGTCGCCGCGTCGCCGTCCTGACGCGCCTGGCGCTGGACGCCGGCCGGCCTGTCACCACGCAGCAACTCGTCGCCGACGTCTGGGGACAGACCTCCACCGCCACAGCCGGCAAGCAGCTCCACATCGTGGTGTCGAAGTTGCGTGACGCGCTCACCCCCGAGATCATCGCGACCGTGCCCGGCGGCTACCTGCTGGACCTGCCCCGCGACCAGGTCGACGCGCACAACTTCACGCTGCTGGCCGGCCTGGCGCGGCTGGCGCGCGACCGGCGCGACCCGGGCACGGCCGACGACTTGTTCCGGCGGGCGCTGGCCCTGTGGCGGGGGCCGGCCTTGGCCGAGCTGGCCGACCCGTGGGCGCAGATCGAGTCGAGGCGCCTGGAAGAGGAACGCCTGGTCGTCTTCGAGGACCACATCGACCTGCGGCTGGCCGCCGGGAACCATCACGCGGTGGTGACCGACCTCGCCCCGTACGTCCAAGCCCATCCTCTGCGGGAGGGGCCGCGCGCCCAGCTGATGCTGGCGCTCTACCGGGCGGCCCGGCCGTCCGAAGCCCTCGCGGTCTACCAGGAGGGGCACACCGCCATGGTGGAGGAGCTCGGCCTCGAACCGGGCGCGCGGCTGCGCCGGCTGCAGCTCGCCATCCTCACCAGGGACCCCGTGCTCGAGCTCGCCACACCGGCGCAGTCCAGCACGATCGTCCCCGCCGAGCTGCCCGTCGGCACGCGGTCGTTCACCGCCCGGCAGGAGGAGGCGGACTGGCTGCGGGAGGCGTTGCTGCGCACGGGCGTGGCCGTCGTCGACGGGCCCGGCGGCGTGGGCAAGTCGGCGCTCGCCGTCCATGTCGCGCACGCGATGGCCGGACGGTTCCGCGACGGCGTCATCTACGTCAACCTCAACGGCGCCACCCCTGGACTGCAGCCCCTGCCCGTGCTCGATGCCCTGGGGCACCTGCTGCGGTCGCTGGGGCTGGACGGCTCCGCCGTACCGGCCGACCTGGAGGGGGCGATCGCCCGCTACCGATCGCTCACTGCGGCGAGCGATCTGCTCGTCATCCTCGACAACGCGCTCGACGCCGAACAGGTGCGGCCGCTCATCCCGGCGGGCCTGGGCTGCCGTGCCGTCATCACCGGCCGCGACGCCCTGACCACGCTCGACAACGCCCGTCACCTACACCTGGCCGGGCTCGGTGACCGCGATGCCGTCACGCTGCTCGCCAGGATCGCGGGCCCCGACCGCGTCCAGCCCGAGCCGGAGGCCGCCGCGAAGATCGCCGAGCTGTGCGGCGGCCTTCCTCTGGCCATCCGGGTCGCCGGCGCCCGGCTGGCGGCGCGGCCCGACTGGCGGCTGGCGGACCTCGCCGACCGCCTTGCCGACGCCACCCGGCGCCTGGACACCCTGCAGTACGCCGACCTGGCCGTACGCGTCAGCATCGCGGTGAGCCACCGGCACCTGCGCGAGGAGCCGAACGGCCATGACGCCGCGTCCGTCCTCCCGCTCCTCGGCCTGCTCGACACGCCGACCCACACCCCCGCCGCCACCGCCGCCCTGGTCGGCTGGCCCGAGGCACGGGCGGAGGCGGCGCTCGAACGGCTCCGTGGCGCCCGGCTCCTGGAGTCCGCGGCCCGCGGCCGGTACCGCTTCCACGACCTCATCCGCCTGTACGCCCGGGAGCAGGCAGCCCGCGAGCTGACTGAGCCGGAACGCGCGGCCGCGCTCCGCCGCGGGCTCCACCATTACCTGGCCACCGCCAACACCGCCACGCAGCGCGTGCACTCCCAGGTCCAGGAGCCCTACTACGGGGCGGAGCAGCCCGGCGTCGCGCTCGCCAGCGCGCGGGAGACCGGCGAATGGACCGAGGCCGAGCGCGACAACCTCCTCGCTGTGGCCCATCAGGCTGCTGAGTCCGCCGCTCCGGACACCGCCATCGGGCTGGCGTTGGGGCTGCACTGGCCGTTCAACTACCGCGGTTGGGTCACGCACCTGGCCGACGTCCACCTGAAGGCGGTCGGGGTGGCCGCGCGGTGCGGAGACTGGGCCGGCCAGGCGCAGGCGGAGAGCTTCCTGGGGTGGGTCTACCGCGACCAGGGACGCTACGAGCAGGCGATCGACCACCTGGAACGGGCAGTGGCGTGCTGGGACAAGGCCGCCCTGCCACACCGGAGGATCGGATCCTTCAACAACCTCGGCATCATCTACACCATGCTGGGGCAGCTCGACCTCGCCCGCGCCAACCTGGCACGGGCCCTGGACATCGCCGAGGAGCTGGACGACCGCTACTCGCGGGGCGCCATCCACAACAATCGCGTGCATGTGCTCTACCGGCAGGGCCGGTTCGAGGAGGCCATAGCACAGGCGAAGGTGGCCATCGTGGAGTGGAGCGGCACCTTGTACGGAGAGGGCTCGTCCCGCGCGTCCCTGGCCCGCGCCTATATGCATGCCGGACGTCTCGACGAGGCGGCGGACACCTTCCGGGTGGCATTGGCACTCCTACACGAAGCCGGATATCGCATCGGCCATGCCGTGACCGCCTGGTGGTCCGGCCAGACCCTGCACACTCTGGGACGGCACGCAGAGGCCCGGAAGGACTGGCGCGACTGCTTCGCGACCCTCCTGGAGACACGCCTCCTGACCCGCGCGGAGGTGGACGAGCTGCTCGAGCAGCCCGTTCCCGACATGCCGGGGCCGATCAGAAGCATGCTGTAGGACCAGCCATCCAGGTACGTGGACCTGCGGGCGTGCTTTCCGCGGTCAGCCGCGCGGTCGCACGCGACAACCCCGGCGACGTCGGTGCTCATTCCCTTTGATAATGGCCG
Source organism: Nonomuraea sp. LPB2021202275-12-8 (assembly GCF_037044575.1). Lineage (NCBI taxonomy): Bacteria > Bacillati > Actinomycetota > Actinomycetes > Streptosporangiales > Streptosporangiaceae > Nonomuraea > Nonomuraea sp. LPB2021202275-12-8. The sequence goes on from NZ_JBAHWD010000017.1 coordinate 170,287, forward strand.
ATGTGGAAGAGGTCGAGGTCGTCGTCGCCCATAACGAGCGCGCGACCCTGCGCGTCGGCGACGTGTTCCTGAAGATCGACGGTGATCAGACGCGCACCGACGTCGAGGTCGAGGCGATGGCTATGGCGCCGATCCCGACTCCGGAAGTCCTGTGGCGGAAGCCGCCCGTGCTCGCGCTCGCCGCCCTCCCAGGCACGGCACTCGGCCGCCTCGGCGAGCCGTCGACCGCGTCGCCGGCGGCATGGGCCGCAGCGGGTGCCGCCGCACGGATGCTGCACGACGCGCCACTGCCGCCATGGCCCGGCCGGAGCCTCGACGAGATCGCATCGCAGCTCGACGTCGAATGCGAGTGGCTCGTCACCAACGGCGTCCTTCCCACCGACCTGGTCACGCGTAACCGCCGGGTTGCCGAGGCTGCGCTCCGGCCGTGGACACCGGTGTTCACGCACGGCGACCTGCAGATCACCCACGTGTTCATCGACACTGACGAGATCACCGGCGTGATCGACTGGTCCGAGGCTGCCCGGGGCGATGCCCTGTACGACCTCGCCACCTTGACGCTCGGACACGAGGAGCACCTTGGCGACGTCATCGCCGGCTACGGCACCGACGTCGACCTCGACGTGATCCGCGCGTGGTGGTCGCTGCGAAGCCTGCTGGCCGTCCGCTGGCTGGCCGAGCACGGCTTCGACCCGTCCTCGCCAGGCTGCGAGGTCGACGTGCTGAGATCCCGGCTGTGAGGCCGAGGCCTGGTTCGACCGCGCCAACGCGCAGAACCGCCCTGTCCCCCCTCACGCCCGAACGCTAGGACGAAACCGTTGACCGAAGCTGCTTGACCACAGCCCGCTCAGCCTCGTGCGGCCACACCCTCACGATGAAGCCGCCGACCCTGACGGTGTTGTCGGCGTACTCGTCGGCGTCCGGCGGCGTGCCGGGTCTCCCGTCGAGCAGCACGTCAGCGTCCTCCGGGCGCTTCGTCACCCACACGACGGTGACGCTGACCCCGCCGATGCCGTCGAGGCCGTCGATACGGGCGTCGCACATGGACGGGACCAGCGTGGCCTCACGGAACCGGCCGTCGTCCGCTCTGTGCTTGTTGTCGGGCCTTTCGGGGTCCCGCTTGCCTGGCACAGCGGCCAGTAGCGGTGCGCAGTCGGGCCAGGTCCTGGGATCCACGCCGCCGTACTCCGGCGGCCCGGCCACGGGGAGCGAACTGTAGGCGGTCAGTCTGTACGCTGACGCGTTCTCGTGGGGGCGTTGGCCACGATCAACCGCCCACCTGCGGCGCCTGTCAAGACTATGGATAGGTAACCAGGTTCGGCGTGGATGGGCAGCGCCCTGGACGATCCCGCAAGCCGGTCCCCTCCGACGCTTCCGCTGGAGTGGACGAATCGAATCTGCCCCTATGGGCTTGACCCTGACGCTGCGTCAGCCCTCCATGCTGGCTGTCATGAGCATCCCGCCGACAACCAATCAGGTCCAGGGGCCTGCGATCCACGTACAGGGCCTGGAGAAGTCGTACAAAGAGCTGCGTGTGCTGCGCGGCGTGGACTTCGAGGTGGCGCGGGGCAGCATCTTCGCCCTGCTCGGCTCGAACGGGGCGGGCAAGACCACGGTGGTGAAGATCCTTTCCACGCTGCTCAAGGCCGACGCGGGGACAGCCCGAGTCAACGGCTTCGACGTCGCGACGCAGGCCGAGGACGTACGCGAGTCCATCAGTCTGACCGGGCAGTTCGCCGCCGTCGACGAGATCCTCAGCGGGCGGGAGAACCTGGTGCTGGTCGCCCGGTTACGACACCTCAAGAATCCGGGCAAGATCGCCGACGACCTGCTCGCTCGCTTCTCGCTCACCGACGCGGCGGGGCGGAAGGTGTCGACGTATTCCGGAGGTATGCGCCGCCGCCTGGACATCGCGATGAGCCTCGTCGGCAATCCGCCGGTCATCTTCCTCGACGAGCCGACCGCCGGGCTCGACCCCCAGGGGCGCATCGAGGTGTGGCAGGCCGTCAAGGAGCTCGCCGGGCAGGGCACGACGGTGCTGCTCACGACGCAGTATCTGGACGAGGCCGAACAGCTCGCCGACCGGATCGCGATCCTGCACCAGGGTCGGATCATCGTCAACGGCACCCTCACCGAGCTCAAGCAGCTGCTCCCTCCCGCCAAGGTCGAATACGTCGAAAAGCAGCCGACCCTCGAGGACGTCTTCCTCGCCGTCGTCGGTGACGACGGCAATGACCGCAGCGTCGGCACGGAAGCGTAAGGAACAACGATGACCAAGCATTTCTTCGGCGACACAACCGTCCTGCTCGGACGATCCCTGCGGCACATCACCCGCAGCGTGGACACCATCATCACGACCGCGATCACGCCGATCGCCATGATGTTGATGTTCGTCTACGTCTTCGGCGGCGCGATCCGAACAGGGTCGGATTCGTATGTGAACTACATGCTGCCCGGCATTCTGCTGATCACGGTCGCCTCGGGCGTCGCCTACACCGCGTTACGGCTCTTGATGGATATGAAGAGCGGCATCTTCGAGCGGTTTCAGTCCATGCCGATCGCACGGTCGTCCGTCCTGTGGGCGCACGTGTTGACCTCGCTGGTCGCCAATGTGATCTCGCTCGTGGTCGTCGTGGGCGTCGCTCTCCTGGTGGGCTTCCGCTCGGGCGCGGGAGTGCTGGCATGGCTCGGGGTCGCCGGAATCCTGATTGTGTTCACCCTGGCGTTGACGTGGATCGCCGTCATCCCCGGCCTCACCGCGAAGAGCGTGGACGGCGCGGGCGCGTTCTCCTACCCGCTCATCTTCCTGCCGTTCCTCAGCTCAGCGTTCGTGCCCACCGACACCATGCCCGGACCCCTGCGCGCCTTCGCCGAGCACCAGCCGGTGACCTCCATCGTCAACACGATCCGCGACCTGTTCACCCAGCAGCCCGTCGGCACCGACATCTGGATCGCCCTCGCCTGGTGCGCCGGCATCCTCATCGTCGCCTACGTCTTCGCCGACATCTCCTACCGTCGCAGGATCTCCTGAACCGGGTCGACCGGGTCTGGACGAGTTGAGGGCAGGAGGAGAGCATGCTGACGATCGGTCAACTGGCGGCGTATGCCGGCGTCACGGTGCGGGCGGTGCGGCACTATCACCAGATCGGACTTCTGCCCGAGCCGGAGCGGGATGCTTCGGGTTACCGGCGGTATGGCGCAACGGCAGTCGTGTCCCTCATCAGGATCCGCACCCTCGCCAACGCCGGCGTGCCGCTGTCTCAGATCGGTCAGATGCTCGAAGCCGACGCATCGGCCTTTGCCGAAGCGGTCCAAGGGATCGACACCCACCTGCGCGAGGAGATCGAACGGCTTGAGGCCAGCCGCAAGCAGATCGCGCAGCTCGCTGCCGGGGACAGTCTGGCGCTCCCGCCGGAGGTGGTCGCCTTTCTCGATCGGCTTCGGGAGATCGGGGTGTCAGAGCGGGTGGTGGAGGGTGAGCGGGACGGGTGGATCCTGGTCGCGGCTCGCTGGCCCGATCAAATCCGCGACGTTATGCCCGGAAAACTGGCGCAGCTCCAAGACCCGCAACTCGTTTGGCTCTATCGCGTCCTGTCGGAGATGTCCGAAAGCGACGCAGATGACGACCCGCGTCTGGAGGAAATCGCCGACCTCATGGCCGCCGGCCTCGCAGAGCAGCCATACACCTTCGGCGAGACCGACCCCGGCGACGTGGCGCCCGACAAGTTACCGTTCCAGCTGCTGGACGCACTTGCCGTCGAGTCCGACCCGCGGGCGGAGCGGCTTCTGGACCTGATGCGCAAGCGTGGCTGGGCCAGTTGGACCCGGCCGGAGCGGCTGGCGGAGCCGCCCGACCAACCTCCGGGCTCCGGTTCACACCTGGATGATTTCAGGGGTGACTTCTGACCTCGTGGATTCTGGCCCCACATCGCGGTCTTTGTCTTTGCTGAACGAGATTTGGCCCCACCATCGTGGCCCCGAACTCCTATGGCGACGGCGAGCCGCCACTCAGTCGATCCTCTGGCCGGCTGGAACCGATGGCCAAATCTTCGCATATCGCACCTCTGGCGAGCCACAAGGCAGTGATGCGGCGCGCGGCCTGGCCGCCTTCCCCCGGCCCCCACCTTCGCGTCGCCGTCCACGGGCGCGGACATGGACGATGAGAGAAACTCCGGCGCGGCCTCGAACCAATGATCGTGCGGTGACATCCAACAAGGTCACAGCATCAGAAGGGACTTATGTGATCATCTGGTTGAACGGCACCTTCAGGGCAGGCAACCATGTCACCGTGGATGACCTTTCGCCAGGCGACCGGGGCTGCGCATGACGCAGGGTGCCCGCGCAGCCGTAAGCGTGTCCCAGGCATGGTGATCCGCAAACGCGCCCCACGCTCCACGCAGCGAATCGACGTGACCCGCCTTCCTGACGACATCGTGGCGCTCATCGACGCCCTCGAGCCCGGTGAGAACGTGGTCCTCACGCGAGACGGCGCGTCGATCGCGACGATCTCCAGCACCATTGACGTGGTCCAGGGCGCCATCGTCGATCGCGACGCGCCAGATGAGGCCAACGATCAAGCACCGATCGACTACGAGAGCGTGACAGTCGTGGCCACCGCGATGGAGCTGTCAACCGCGGCTCGGGTCGCGCTGTCCACCCAGCTCGGCACGGACTACGTAGTGCTCGATATGCATGCAGCTCCCGCAACGACCGATGTGCTGCTGGTGCCTCCAGGCAGCCCGCAGCTGATCGCAGCGCTCCGATCGATGTTCCCGAAAGCTCGCGTCATCGTCACCGAAATCGAGGACCCCGAACTCGGAGTTCAGTACCACGGCCCGGTCCGACGTCTACTCGACGCCGGCGCTGATGCGTATCTACCTCCGGCGACCCTCCCACACCTGGCCAGGCAGCTTGACTACACACTGAATCAAGGGCGAGAGATCGCTGGCGGGGCTGCGGCACCACTGCAGATCGCACCGACCGCGGAGCCGGCAGATCCAGACGACGAATGATCCCGCGCCTCTCCGCCGGACCGTCGGGTGGCGGATCACCGTAGCCATGGTTCCGGGCCATCGTGAGTGGCCGACCTTCAAGCAGCGACGATCGGACCAGGGCGGGTGGGTCGGCCGGAATTCCGGCGATCACGGGGTGGGGCCACCGCTCGCTGGTATGTGGGGCAAGAGACACTCGTGGAACCAGTAGCGGGTGGACGCGTTTCGTGGCGCATTCGGGCAGCGGGCGTGCCTGTTCCGTGCCAGGCCGCCCGCGTGCCGGCCCGTCTCGTGTGCGGTGCCGGGGCCTATGGTTCGCGCATCAGCACAGGGCGGCGGCTTGTCTGCGCATCAGCAAGTGACCGCGGCGGAATCGTTCATCCTCCAACGGCTCGCGCAACATCCGCGCCACCTCGACGAACTCTTCCTTGCGGGCCAGTTCGGCCAAGTCGTCGATCGGCCACCGGTAGGCCGGCGTGACCTTATGGTCGAACTGCAGCACCGGACCGCCCTCGGATTCGAAGAAACCGAGCAGGAGGTAACCACCCGGGGCCAGCACCCGGCGGAACTCGGCGAAGTACGGCGGCAGTTCCGGTGGTGGGATGTGGATGACGGAGTACCAGGAGAGCAGACCGCCCAACTCGCCGTCGGCCACGTCGAAAGCGCCCATCGAACCGACCTCGAAACGCAAATCAGGATGGTCCTTGCGGGCGATGTCGATCAGTGCGGGAGACAGGTCGATGCCGAAGGCGTCCAGTCCGAGGTCACGCAGGTGTGCCGTCATGTACCCGGGACCGCAGCCGGCCTCGGCGACGGGCCGGGGCCCGGCGGCCCGTACGAGTTCGGCGAACACGGCGACTATCGCGCGATCCAGCGGCAGGCGGTCGAGCGAGTCTCGGACGAAGTCGGCGTAGACGTCGGCGACGGCGTCGTAGGCGTCCGCCGTCGCAGTCAGATAGGGGGAGGATGCGGCCATGGCGGACGACTGTAGTTCATCAGTCGGCAAAGGTCGTCGATCACCGACCGGTCGGCGCGTCCGTTCCGTCCCGGTCGGCTGACCGCGACCTCGACGAGTCTCATGGACGACGTGGGCACGACGCTTGCCGCGGGCCTGCTCGTCACTCTCTTGCAGCGCCCCGATTGGGAAGAAGCATCCGTAGACGATCGACGGTGGCCGAACAGTGTCGGCACCTCGGTTGCCACCGCCTCCGGAGGTCGGGCGACCGTTGTTATCCCGGCGGGCAAGCTGGCGAACGGATGGAAGGCACGCTGGCGCGTACGAGCGGTGAACGGCGCCACCTCCGCCACGTCGGACTGGTCCGAATGGCAGTCCTTCAGCGTCGAGGCCCAATTGAGCGATTCGGGGCCCATGGCGACGACCTCCGGTCCGGTGCTGCGTACGAACGACAGCTTCACCATCGCTGCCTGGCTTCGATGGAGCGACAAGGACGGCGACTTCACCGTACTTGAGCAGAAGGGAGACAATGTCGCGCCGTTCCGTTTTGGCAACGACCCCGAGCACGGTCTCGTGTTCACCCTCAGAGGCGCCGACAGCACTGATGCGGCTTCTGAAGGGGTTGTCTCCGGGACCGAACCTCCAGTGAACGAGTGGTTCCATCTGGCCGGCGTCTACGACGCCACCGCCGGATTGGCCACGCTCTACCTCAACGGCGCTCCACTCCTGTCCGAGCCGATCACGCAATCGGCATGGAACACCGCCACCGCGCTGTCACTGGGTACTCGGATGGATGGTGACCTCGACGAGGTCGTGGTCTATCAGCAGGCGCTGACCGCCGCAGAGGTGTCCACGCTCCCTACGCTCGCCGCGCCCGCCGAAGAGTCCGCGACCGCCGTGCCGCGTGCTGAGAAGTCCGCGACCGCCGCCCCACGTACCACTGCGGCAGCGAGCGCGGCGTTCCCCTACCAGCGGCTGTCTCACAAGGAATGTCAGGACGAGATCGCCAAGCGCCCCAATCGCCCCGCCGCCATCTACAAAAATGCCTTCAACGTGTGCTGGGTGATGCGCATCGGTGAGGTGAAGGACAACAGCGACGACAACGAGCTCGGCGATGTCTTCATGTACACGGCCAAGCTCACCGTCGTCATGCACTCCTATGTGGGAATCGGCTGGAAGGCTGCCGGAAGCGGAATGCCGGCCAGGGACGCTGCGGCCGGCGTCAACAGCAGGCAGATCAAGGCCTGGGTCCGGATCGACAATTGGGACGCCCTGGACGAGGACTACCTGGAACGCTCGGTGGCGGTTGGACTGGGAGCCGGTGGAAGCAGGTGCACGACCAACTTCCCGAACGGTCGGACCGCCACTCTCGAGCAGTGGATCAATGAATCGAAGTCGAGTCCGGAGAATGGCTTCGAGATGACGATCGATGCTCCAGGCTCAGGTACAGGAGACCAGATCAGGTACTGCAAGATCAGCCCGTGGGTCAATTACCAGCAGGCCGATCTCGAGTCCCGTCACTATCACCGGCACCCGACGAAGAATCCCGCGCTCTTCGCTGCGACACGTCGCGGGTGATCAAGGCATACAAAGGTGGCTGCATCGTCTGGCACATCCGGCCGGTCTTCATCCTTAACGAGAACGACCCGATCGTCACCAAGACGGCCTCGCACATTGCAGCGGCGCTTTACAAACCAGAACCACCATCCCCAAGGCTGGCAACGGGGCGCCGAAGAAGGTACCCGGCGCGTTCCAATGGTGGGCGCCGGGGTGCACCTATGGT
>NZ_JBAHWD010000169.1:0-389 GCF_037044575.1 Nonomuraea sp. LPB2021202275-12-8
GGCTGCGCACCGGCCGGACGCTGTCCGGCGTCGTGCTGGACCTGCGCGGCAACGGCGGCGGCAGCCCCGTGGAGGCGACCCGGCTGGTGAGCGCGTTCGTGCACGGCAAGGTCACCGCCTACCAGTGCACCGTGGACGGCAAGTGCGAAACCTCGCGGACCGACGACACCGTCGAGCTGCTCAACCTGCCGCTGGCAGTGCTCACCGACCGCAGCTGCGCCTCGGCGTGCGAGCACTTCAGCTCCGCGGTCAAGGACCTGCGCATCGGCCAACTGGTCGGCACCAGGACCGCCGGCGTGATCTCCGGCCCGGCGCAGCCATACCTGCTCGCCAACAACACCATGCTGAGCTTCCCCGCCAGACACCACCTGGGGCCCAACCGCGAGGTG
>NZ_JBAHWD010000170.1:0-386 GCF_037044575.1 Nonomuraea sp. LPB2021202275-12-8
TCACTGAAGTGATCTCAGCGAATTGTCGGTAGGTAGTTGTGCTCGAAGTGGGTGAGGACAAGCGCTGCGCGGGCGATGTCGCCGATTTTGCTGGGGCTGACGGTGATGTGCTGGAGGGTGCGCCAGCGGCCTTTGAGCAGGGCGAATCCGCGTTCGCCGAGACAGCGCAGGGCGCGTAGGAGCCGGTTGTAGGTGCGGTTGTCCGGGCTGAGGATTTGGTTGCCGTCGGGCTGCCTGATCGGGGTGTGGATGCCGATTCCGGCGCCGTCGTAGCCGCTGTCGGCGAGGGTGGGCAGGCCGGCTGCGGCTGCGGCGTACAGCGCGCCCAGTACCTGTGCGCGGGCGGCGGTCAGATCGTGGACGGAGCCGGGTTCGACCTCGGCGAT
>NZ_JBAHWD010000171.1:0-374 GCF_037044575.1 Nonomuraea sp. LPB2021202275-12-8
CAGTGTTTCCGTGTGGTGGATGGTCTGGGGCGTGATTGCCCGGACTGGGTGCCGGGTGAGTTGTGGATCGGTGGTGTGGGGGTGGCCGAGGGGTATCGGGGTGATCCGGAGACGACGGCGGTCAAGTTCGTCGCCCATGACGGGTTGCGCTGGTATCGGACCGGTGATCTGGGTCGTTACTGGCCGGATGGGACGTTGGAGTTTCTCGGCCGGGTCGATCATCAGGTCAAGGTCCGTGGTCATCGCATCGAGCTGGGTGAGATCGAGGCGGCGTTGCTGTCTCATCCGGGGGTGGAGCGGGCCGTGGCCACCACGGTCGGTGGGGCCGCCCGCCGCCTGGCCGCGCTCGTCGTCCCCCACGGCGACCTCGACGA
>NZ_JBAHWD010000172.1:0-370 GCF_037044575.1 Nonomuraea sp. LPB2021202275-12-8
GTCGTGGAGCACCGTGTTGGCCTGCGCCTTGACGAAGCGGTCCTCCTCGTCGGCGGTGAGGTAGTCGATCTGGTCGGTCACCTTGCCGTCGACGACCTTGCGGTAGGGCGTCTCCACGAAACCGAAGGCGTTGAGCCGCCCGTAGGAGGCCAGCGAGCCGATCAGGCCGATGTTCGGGCCCTCCGGGGTCTCGATCGGGCACATCCGGCCATAGTGGGACGGGTGCACGTCACGGACCTCGAAGCCGGCCCGCTCACGCGACAGACCACCGGGGCCCAGCGCGTTCATGCGTCGCTTGTGCGTCAGGCCGGCCAGCGGGTTGATCTGGTCCATGAACTGCGACAGCTGCGAGGTGCCGAAAAACTCCTTC
>NZ_JBAHWD010000173.1:0-370 GCF_037044575.1 Nonomuraea sp. LPB2021202275-12-8
CGAGTTGAGCACCGTGTTGGCCTGCGCCTTGACGAAGCGGTCCTCCTCGTCGGCGGTGAGGTAGTCGACCTGGTCGGTCACCTTGCCGTCGACGACCTTGCGGTAGGGCGTCTCGACGAAACCGAAGGCGTTGATCCGGCCGTAGGAGGCCAGCGAGCCGATCAGGCCGATGTTCGGGCCTTCAGGCGTCTCGATCGGGCACATCCGGCCATAGTGGGACGGGTGCACGTCACGAACCTCGAAGCCGGCCCGCTCACGCGACAGACCACCGGGGCCCAGCGCGGACAGACGCCGCTTGTGCGTCAGGCCGGCCAGCGGGTTGGTCTGGTCCATGAACTGCGACAGCTGCGAGGTGCCGAAGAACTCCCTG
>NZ_JBAHWD010000174.1:0-362 GCF_037044575.1 Nonomuraea sp. LPB2021202275-12-8
TGACCTCATCGACGCGCTTGTCGTTGACCCGCGGCGCGCGGACCTCGATCGCGCCCGCCGCGGTGAGAATCTCGCGCGGGGCATGGTGACCGTTGCGCACGACCAGGCGGCGACCGGCCTCATCACGCTCGTCGGCGAACGCGGCGATATAGGCCTCGACCTCGGCCTTGAGCGCTTCGGCGAGCATCCGGCGGGCGCCTTCGCGGACGAGTTCATCGATCAGCGCGGCGGAGACCGGGCCACCGGCCGTACGGTGGTCGCCGTCGGCGGGGTCAGGGACTACGGTGAGCATCGGGTGTGCCTTCCCGACCGACGTTGGCGCGTCGGCCATGCGTGAGAGACCTCAAACGATCACCGGGAAG
>NZ_JBAHWD010000175.1:0-361 GCF_037044575.1 Nonomuraea sp. LPB2021202275-12-8
AGTTGGTGTTGCCGGTTGATCGGCCGCGTCCGGCGGAGCCGAGTTATCGGGGCGATCATGTGCGGTTCGCTGTTTCGGCGGAGTTGCATGGTGGGTTGCTGGCGTTGGCCAGGCAGAGTGGTGCGACGTTGTTCATGGTGGTGCAGTCGGCGCTGGCGGCGTTGTTGTCCCGGCTGGGTGCTGGGGGTGATGTCCCGATCGGGACTCCGGTGGCCGGGCGGTTGGATGACGCGCTGGATGATCTGGTCGGGTTCTTCGTCAACACGCTGGTGTTGCGGACCGATACTTCGGGCGATCCGACGTTCCGTGAGCTGATCGATCGGGTCCGGGCTACAGATCTGGCCGCCTACGAGCATCAGGA
>NZ_JBAHWD010000176.1:0-359 GCF_037044575.1 Nonomuraea sp. LPB2021202275-12-8
TCACCCGCGGGCAGGCCGGCGAGCTCGGCGATCGTGCCGGGATCGTCCAGCACCAGCTGCGGCACCGTCGCCGGAAGCCGTGACCGGTGCCCGGCCACCGTGATCACCAGCTGCGGAGCGGCGTCGGCCAGCATGAACTCCACCCGCTCGGCCGGATAGTCGGTGTCGATCGGCACATAGGCCGCCCCAGCCTTCAGCACCGCCAGCAACGCCACGACCATCTCCGCCGAACGAGGCACCGCCAGCGCCACCAGACTCTCCGGCCCGGCACCCCGGCCGATGAGCACCCTGGCCAGCTGGTTGGCCCGCTCGTTGACCTCAGCGAACGTGAACGACCGGCCCTCGTTCACCACCGCCGT
>NZ_JBAHWD010000177.1:0-350 GCF_037044575.1 Nonomuraea sp. LPB2021202275-12-8
ACTCCGAGCCAGGGCCCCTGGGGTGACAGCGGGGTGGTCTCGTACCAGTCGACGAGCCGTTCCCTGGCCAGGTCGCGGTCGACGACCAGACAGGCGAACGCGGCCAGCACCCAGAACATCAGGAAGATGTCCAGCAGGGCGGTGCGCGACAGCACGAAGTGCAGCCCGTCCAGAGCCAGCAGCAGACCGGCGAAACACCCCAGCAGCGTCGAACGCGTCATCCTGCGCGCCACCCGCGCCAGGATCAGGATCGACAACGTGCCGACCACCGCCGCCGCGAACCGCCACCCGAACGGCGTCATCCCGAACAACCACTCGCCCGCCCCGATCATCCACTTGCCCAGCGGCGG
>NZ_JBAHWD010000178.1:0-348 GCF_037044575.1 Nonomuraea sp. LPB2021202275-12-8
GCCCTTGTCGAAGCGCATGCCCTCGGTGAGCTCGAGCTCGAGGCCGAAGGTGTTGCTCTCCTCGACGGTGATGACGCCTTCCTTGCCGACCTTGTCCATCGCCTCGGCGATGAGCGAGCCGATCTCGGGGTCGGCGGCGGAGATGGAGGCCGTGGAAGCGATCTGCTCCTTGGTCTCCACATCCTTGGCGAGCTTGGAGAGCTCCTCGCTGACGCGCTCGACGGCGGCCTCGATGCCCTTCTTCAGGGCCATCGGGTTGGCGCCGGCGGCCACGTTGCGCAGACCCTCACGCACGAGCGCCTGGGCAAGCACGGTGGCGGTGGTGGTGCCGTCGCCCGCGACGTCGTC